>DJBL01000069.1:634-8623 GCA_002435595.1 Stenotrophomonas maltophilia | reverse complement strand
GGCGCGGCGTCCGGGAAGGACCTCGGCGTGGTTGGAGGGTCACGCCGCCATCGAACGCCGGGCGCCCCGGGGGCGCAGCGGCGGCCGCCCACTGCGGGGGCCAGGGGCGTTGCGCCCGCCGCAGGGAGCGGCGGGCGGGTCAGGCAGGCCGGCGGTCTCAGCCGTTGCGGGCGCGCCAGGCCGTGGCGATTTCCAGCTGGATCGCCGCGGCGGCCGCGCGCGGGTCGCTGGCCAGGCGGATCGGGCGGCCGACCACGATGGCATCGGCGCCATCGGCGAAGGCCTGGGCCACGCCGACGGTGCGCTTCTGGTCGTCGCCGGCCGGGCCCCCGGGGCGGATGCCCGGGCACACGATGGAGAAGCCGGCACCGGTGGCGGCGCGGATCGGCCCGGCTTCCTGGCCGGAGGCGATGACCCCGTCGATGCCGGCGGCCTGGGCAGCCAGTGCGCGCTCGACCACCACATCCACCGGTTGGCGGTCGATGCCCATGCCGCGCAGGTCTTCATGCCCCATCGAGGTCAGCACGGTGACCGCCAGCAGGCGCATGTCGCTGCCGTTGGCGGCCGCGCAGGCCTCCATCATGGCCGGGTGCCAGCCATGGATGGTGGCGTAGCTCACCGGCCACTGCGACAGACGCTTGATCACCGCCGCGGCGGTGGCCGGGATGTCGAAGAACTTCAGGTCGACGAACACCCGCTTGTTGCGCGCGGCCAGCGCATCGAGCACCTGGAAGTACTCACCGGAGGCCAGCAGTTCCATGCCGATCTTGTAGAACCCTACGCTGTCGCCCAGGCGGTCCACCCAGGCCAGCGCCTCCTCGCGACCGGGGACATCGAGCGCGAAGATCAGGCGCTCGTCGTCCCGCAGCGGCAGCGGGGCGCGGCTCACGGCGCGTAGTCCAGCGCGGCACGCTTGGCGTCGTGGCGGGCCTGGCGCGACTGGCTGTAGTCATTGTTGAACTGCGCCGGCTCGAAGCCGCCGTAGGTCGGGTTGGGCAGCATCCACCAGCGCTCGCCGAACCAGTCGTGGTACTGCTGCAGCAGCGCGTCGCGGCCATCGTTGGTGTTGGCGGTGACTTCCACGAAGTCGCCCAGCTGGTCGCCGAACTGCATCAGCACGCGGTACTTCTGGCCAGCCAGACGACGGCGGCAGTTTTTCTCGCTGCCGGCCTGCTCGCAGCCTTCCACCACGGTGCCCAGGCCCAGGAACACGCTGTCGTCGGCGACCGGCAGGCCTTCGGCGCGCAGGTTGGCCAGGGTGGCGTCCTTGAGGTGCACGGCACGGTTGGAGATGTACAGCAGGGTCACGCCCTTGGCATTGGCGGCCTTGGCGAAATCGACCACGCCGGGGATCGCCCTGGCCTTCTTTTCAGCCACCCACTGGTCCCAGGTCATCTCGTCGTATTCCTTGCCGTCGCGCACCAGGCGCGCCTGGTAGGGCGAGTTGTCCAGCACGGTTTCATCCACGTCCAGCACCACGGCCGGCTTCAGGCCCTTGGCGGCGTTGCCGCGCTCCTCGGACACCAGCGCGTCCCAGTTGGGTTCCTTCAGCGCCTTGTCCAGGTGGTCGGCAGCGGCGCGGTAGGTCTGCTCGGTGATGGCCCGGTATTCCTGCGCGCGCTGCATCCACAGCACGGCGTTGAGGTTGTCATTGGCGGCCACGGCGGCATCGCCGCTGGCGGCCGGGGCACCGGCAGGTGCGGCGGCGGCCGGTGCGGCCGGCTCGGCCGGGGCTTCGGTGCGCTTGCAGGCACTGAGCGCCATCACGGCACAGGCAAGCACGGACAGGGAGACAGCAGCAGTACGACGCATCGGGGTCACCAGCAACAAAGTCGCGCCAGTTTACCGGCTTGTCCGGCGGCAATCATGTGCGGTGCGGGGCTCGGCTATGCTGCACGGCCCTGAAACACCCCCGGAGCGCGCCATGACCGACGACACCCAGACCCCCGCCCTGCCCGTGCTGAGTGCGGCCCAGGCCCGCGCGTTGGGCTGCCTGATCGAGAAGGAGGCAACCACCCCGGACGCCTACCCGCTGACGGTCAACGCCGCCCAGGTCGCCGCCAACCAGAAGACCGCGCGCGAGCCGGTGATGGCCTTGTCGGCGGGCGATGTGCACCACGCGCTGCGCCAGCTGGAAAGCATGGGGCTGGCTCGCCAGCAGTTCTCCTCGCGCGCCGAGCGCTACGAGCACCGCGCCGGCAGCGCGCTGGACCTGACCCGCCAGCAGCTGGCCATCGTCGGCCTGCTGCTGCTGCGCGGCCCGCAGACGGTGAACGAGCTGCTGACCCGCAGCGAGCGGCTGTTCCAGTTCCAGGACGCGGAGGAACTGCGTCACCACATCGAGCGCATGATCCAGCGCGGGCTGGCGGTGCAGCTGCCAAGGGCCAGCGGCCAGCGCGAAGACCGCTACATGCACCTGCTCGGTGGCCCGGTCGACGTACAGGCGTTGGCAGAGAGCTACAAAGGGTCCGCGTCGGGCGGCGGCGGTGGTGGTGGCGGCAGCCCGGCGCTGGAGGCGCGCGTGCAGCAGCTGGAGGCCACGGTGGCCGAGCTGCAGGAGCAGCTGGCGGAATTGCGCGCGCAATTGGGCGGGTGAATGAAACAGATGTCGCTCTACGATCAGATCATGCGATTTGAGCCCTTCGACGACCTCGACACATTGTTTTCCGATCTGGACAGCGTTGAAGAAGTATCCCTTGTTTCAAGGTCGGAGCGAGTGGAACAAGCCGAACAACGTCTTGGCTCCACCAACATCAGCGAGTTTCTGCTGGGCCTCGCAGTTTATCTGATCAATTCCATACGATTCACCAAGGCGGGCCACGCCGGAGGGCACGTCCCCCGAAATAGACACGGTCCGGGGCATCTTCAAACGATGTGGCCTTGAGGAAAGCTTCTCCTTCTTCGAAAGCCGCTTTCACGACGAGGCGTGCGGCGAAGAAATCGTGCGCATCTACGCGTTGCCAAAGGCCTGATCGCGCTGCCTCGACAGTGGCTGCCATCCAAATGCGCAGCAAAGCGCATCAGGGCGCCGGTGCGCCCGGGGTGGCGAACAGCAGCACCACATCGCCGCCATGCGGCGGCGGCAGCAGCAGGTCGCCGCGATCCTCCATGCCGAGCTTGCGCAGCAGCGCGGCCGAACGCAGATTGGCCGGGGATACGATGCCGTACAGATCGGTGTGACCGAGCACGTCGCGCGCGTAATGCATCACCCCGCGCGCGGCCTCCAACGCGTAGCCGTGTCCTTCGTACTGCGAGAGCAGCGCATAGCCGATATCCGGGGCCGGCAGCCCGGCGCGACGGACCAGGCCGGCATTGCCCAACCATGCGCCGTCTTCGCGGCGGACGATGGCGTACATGCCAAAGCCGTTGAGCGTATAGCTGCCCAGCACGCGCTCGGCGGTGTAGTCACGCGCCTGCGCCAGGGTGCGCACGCCGCGGTCGGCGATGTTGCGGATGAAGCCCGGCTCGTTGAGCAGGGCCAGCATGTCGGCCGCGTCGTGGTCGGGATCGATCAGGCGCAGGTGCAGGCGTTCGGTCTGGATGACGGCGGACATGCGGGTACCGGTGGCGGGCGATACGCCGATTGTGCAATGCACGTCCCGAACACGGTAGGGCCGACCGTTGGTCGGCTGCGCTTCGAGCCGGGCATACGGCAGCCGACCAACGGTCGGCGCTACCCCGCGTGGGTCAGTCGAAGAGTGCCTGGATCGCGGCCAGGCCCGCGCTGGCGCGTTCTTTCTTGCGCGCGGCATCGGCGACCGGATCGGCGCCGTCGCGCTGCATTT
Source organism: Stenotrophomonas maltophilia (assembly GCA_002435595.1). Taxonomy (GTDB): domain Bacteria; phylum Pseudomonadota; class Gammaproteobacteria; order Xanthomonadales; family Xanthomonadaceae; genus Stenotrophomonas; species Stenotrophomonas maltophilia_AC. The sequence goes on along the minus strand of DJBL01000069.1, from coordinate 4,838 downwards.
CCTCGGCCGGGATCTCATCGAAGAACCGGCTGGGTTTGAGCCGGACGTGCTCGCCGAACTTGCGGGTGAGCTTGCTGTAGCTCATCCACAGCTGCACCTTGGCGCGGGTGATGCCCACGTACAGCAGGCGCCGCTCTTCCTGCAGGTTGCCTTCGTCCAGGCTGACCTGGTGCGGCAGCACGCCGTCCTCGCAGCCGATGATGAACACATAGGGGAATTCCAGGCCCTTGGAGGCGTGCATGGTCATCATCCGTACCTGGTTGCCGCCGTCGTCCTTGTCGTTGCGCGACAACAACGCCAGCTGCGCGGCCAGGTCGGCGGTGGAGGCGCCACGCGGGCCGCCTTCGAACCACTGCGCCAACTCTTCCAGGTTGCCCAGGCGGCGCTGGTAGACCGACTCTTCCTTGCACGCACTGCGCAGTTCGGAGACCAGCCCGGATTCCTTCACCAGCTTGCGCACCAGGTCGCCGGAACTGAGCTTGGGCATCTCCGCGCGCAGGTCGCGCAGGATGTCGGTGAAGCGGCTCAGGCCGTTGGCCGCGCGCGGTGGCAGCTGCGACAACGCGCCGATCGCCTCGGCCGCGTGCGCCATCGGCAGCTCCTTTTCCGAGGCCAGCTCGGCCAGCTTGGCCAGCGTGCCGGCGCCCACTTCGCGCTTGGGCGACTGGACCGCGCGCATGAACGCGGTATCGTCATCGGGGTTCACCAGCAGGCGCAGCCAGGACAGCGTGTCCTTGACCTCCTGCCTCTCCAGGAACGCGGTGCCGCCGGTGATGTGGTACGGCGCGCGCACCAGCTGCAGTGCCTTTTCCAGCGGCCGCGACTGGAAGTTGCCGCGGAACAGGATGCAGAAATCGCTCCACGGGATCTTCTTGGAGGTGGCCAGGAACGCGATCTCCGCCGCCACCTTCTCCGCCTCGTGCTCGCTGTTGCGGCACTCCCACACGCGGATGCGCTCGCCGTCGGCCTGGTCGCTCCACAGCTTCTTGAGGTGTTCGTGCGGGTTGTTGGCGATCAGCGCATTGGCTGCGCGCAGCACGCGGTTGGAGCAGCGGTAGTTCTGCTCCAGCTTGATGATCTCCAGCGCCGGGTAGTCGCGCGCCATCTGCTGCAGGTTTTCCGGGTTGGCACCGCGCCAGGCGTAGATGGACTGGTCGTCATCGCCCACGCAGGTGAAGTTGCCCTTGCTGCCGGCCAGCTGCTTGAGCAGCCGGTACTGCGCATCGTTGGTGTCCTGGCATTCGTCCACCAGCAGGTAGCCGATGCGTTCGCGCCAGGCCAGGGCGATCTCCGGGTTTTCTTCCAGTACCTGCACCGGCAGGCGGATCAGGTCGTCGAAATCAACCGCGTTGAACGCGGTCAGGCGCAGCTGGTAGCGCTCATAGACGCTGGCCGCTTCCTTCTCGCGGTTGCTGCGCGCGGCCGCCATGGCCTGCTCGGGCGAGAGGCCGGCATTCTTGGCGCGGGAAATCAGGTTTTTCACATCCTCGATGTCGTCCGGCTTGGCCCCGTACATCAGGTCCTTGACCTGCGAGGTGGCGTCGTCCGCATCGAAGATCGAAAAGCCGCGCTTGAGCCCCACCGCCGCGTGTTCGATCTGCAGGAACTTCAGCCCCAGCGCATGGAAGGTGCAGATGGTGACGTCCTCGGCATCCCCGCCGTGCAGGCGCTTGGCCACGCGCTCGCGCATTTCCTTGGCCGACTTGTTGGTGAAGGTGATCGCCGCGATCCGCCGCGCCGGGTAGCGCTTGCTGGCGATCAGCTGGGCGATCTTCTCCACGATCACGCGCGTCTTGCCGCTGCCGGCGCCCGCGAGCACCAGCAGAGGACCTTCGCAGTGCATCACTGCCGCGCTTTGGGGGGGATTGAGACCGTGCATGCCATCTCCGGGGGAGGAGCATTGTACCGGGCCGCCCGGCCGGGGCGGGACACCCCGGGGCGGCGGACGGACGCGTCCGCCGGAGCGACCGGGCGGCCACGGAAGGCGGCCGGGCGTCTAGAATTGGCCGATGGCCAAGCTCTATTTCTATTATTCGGCGATGAACGCCGGCAAGACCACCACCCTGCTGCAGTCGGCGCACAACTACCGCGAGCGCGGCATGCGCGTGGCCATCCTGACCCCGCGCCTGGATGACCGGGCCGGGAGCGGGGTGGTCGCCTCGCGGATCGGCCTGAAGGCCGACGGCGTGGCGTTCGACCGCGACACCGACCTGCAGCAGCTGATCGCCCGGGACCTGGCGCTCCACGGCAAGCTCGGCTGCGTGCTGGTGGACGAGGCGCAGTTCCTGAGCCGCAGCCAGGTCTGGCAGCTCAGCGAGGTGGTGGACCAGCTGCGCATCCCGGTGCTCTGCTACGGGTTGCGCACCGATTTCCGCGGCGAGTTGTTCGAGGGCAGCCAGTATTTGCTGGCCTGGGCCGACGAGATGCAGGAGATCAAGACCATCTGCCACAGCGGCAAGAAGGCCACCATGACCGTGCGCGTGGACGAGCACGGCCATGCCGTGCAGGACGGCCCGCAGGTGGAGATCGGCGGCAACGAGCGCTATGTGTCGGTGAGCCGGGCGGAGTTCAAGAAGATCACGCGCGGCGAAGCAAAGATCGACCCGGCGCAAGCGGTCTGACCCCGCATCCACGTGTCCAGCCCACGGTTTGCGTCGCAAACCGTGGGCCCCGCCTCACCCGCCTGTCGGTCCGCGCGTCTCAATACAGCGTGCGCTCCGGCGCACCGGCCGGCGGCGGGCTGTACTGGTACAGCCAGGTTTCGGTCAGCGTCTTGCCGCCGCTGCGCAGGTACAGGCGGATGTCGATCTGGGCCGTGGCGTTGTCCGGCGGGACCAGGTCGAACATGGCGCGGTAACCCTTGATCTCGCGCAGCGGGCGCGCCGAGACGATCTCCACGCGGCCGGCACTGGCCTGGACCACCGCCTCGACCTCGCCCTTGTCGATCAGCGCGGCCAGCTCGCCGCCTTCGAAGTCCACCGCAAAGCGCCAGGAGAAATACGCGCGCTTCTTGCCGATCACCCCGCCCAGGCCAGTGCGGCTGGCCACGCAATGCGCCAGCGGCGGCCGCGCCGGCGGCTGCGCGCCCCAGTACAGGCGGTAGCCGAGCAGCAGTTCCTGGCCGGGCTGCGGCTTGGCCTCCGGGTTCCAGAAGGCCACGATGTTGTCGAAGGTTTCGTCCACGGTGGGGATTTCCACCAGCTGCACCGAGCCCTTGCCCCACTGCCCCTTGGGCTCGACCCACAGGCACGGGCGCTTCTCGTAGAACACCCCGTCGTCCTGGTAGTGGTCGAAATTGCGGTCGCGCTGCAGCAGGCCGAAGCCCCGCGGGTTGTTGTCCACGAACATGTTGAAGCGCAGGTTGTGCGGGTTGCACAGCGGGCGCCAGATCCACTCGCCGCCGCCGGTCCACATCGACAGGCCATCGGTGTCGTGGATCTCCGGGCGCCAGTCCCAGTCCATGCGGCGGTCGTTCTCGCCGACCTGGTACATGCTGGTGCACGGGGCGATGCCCAGCCGTTCGATGGCCTTGCGCGGATACAGCGCGCAATCGATGTCCATCAGCAGGGTGTCGCCGTTGGTGATTGCAAACCGGTACGCACCGGCCACGCTGGGCGAGTCCAGCAGGGCGTACACCACCAGGGTGTTGGAATCGGCCGCCGGCTGCTCCAGGTAATAGGCGATGAAGTCCGGGAATTCCTCGGGGCGCCCCATGCCGGTGTCGATCGCCAGGCCGCGCGCGGACTGGCCGTACTGGCCTTCCTTGCCCACCGCACGGAAGTAGCTGGCCCCCAGGAACGCGGCAAAATCACGGTCGGTATCGGCGCGCGTGTTGAGGCGGAAGCCGGCAAAGCCGAGGTCGGCCGGCAGGTGGCTGCCCTTCAGGCCGCTCTTGCCGTAGTTGAACGCGGCCGGGTCGTAGGCCAGCTCCTGCGCCTTGCCGTCCACCACGTCGTACATGCGCACCGGGGAATGGAAGTACAGCCCGAGGTGGAAGAACTTGGCCTGGTACTTGCCGGGCTTGTCGGCCCACAGCGCATGGTCCTGGCGGTAGCTGATGGACTGGTATTGGTCCCAGTCCAGCGCTTCCAGCGGCCCGGGCAGGGTGCGCTTGTGGCTCTGGTAGGCCGCCTGCGACAGCGCGCGCGCCTGGCCCTTGAGGGTGGCGAAATCGAACGGCTGCGGCTGGCCCAGCCGGCGCAGC
>DJBL01000069.1:0-436 GCA_002435595.1 Stenotrophomonas maltophilia | reverse complement strand
GGCTGGCCCAGCCGGCGCAGCCCGACCTGGTTGCCCTGTGCGGCGCAGGCGGGCAGCGCGGGGAAGCCGATGGCGGCCAGGGCCAGGGAGGCATTGCGGATGAAGTCGCGACGTTGCATGCAGGCAGCGTTGGGCAGGAAAGGGCCGGCCATCATAGGCAGGCGAACGTTAATTCGCCGAGGTGGCCGCCGCGCGGCGTTCAGCAAGCCCGCACGCTCAGCGACCGCTGGCCAGCACCCCGGTACCGCAGCCCTGCAGGGCCTGCTCGATGCCGCGCCCGACCGCGCTGCCCTGCGGGCGCTGCACGCGTACCTCGGCCTGCAAGCGCAGCAGTGCGTCGCGGCCGCGCAGGGGCGACCGGCCGCACTCCAGCGCGGCCAGTGCCGTCCGCGCCTGCCAGCGCAGCAGCACCGCCGTCGGGTCAGATCGGAAGAGC
>DJBL01000075.1 GCA_002435595.1 Stenotrophomonas maltophilia | reverse complement strand
TGGTCACCGCGCCGTCGGTGCCGGTGGCACGCACGCGGCTGAGGTCCACGCCCAGCTTGCGCGCGGTGGCGCGTACGGCCGGCACGGCCTTGACCCCGCCGACCGCAACCGCCTGCTCGGCGTGCACGGCATTGGAGCTCTGCATCGCGCCGACCACGGTGCCGGCGTCATCGCGCTCGGCGCCGGGCTTGGCGATCTCGCCACCGTCATCGGAGGCGACCACCTTGTCCGGGTGCGCGGCCGCAGGTTGGCCGGTACTCGGGGTGGGGGCCGGGGCGGCATGCCCGTGGCTATGGCCGGTGTCCTGGCCATCGGCGCGCTGCGGCAGGTTCGGGTCCAGCTCGAACTGGGCCAGCACGCTGCCGGTGGGGATGATGTCACCCTCGCCACCGGCCAGCTTCAGCACCTTGCCCGAGAACGGGGAGGGCACTTCGACCACGGCCTTGGCGGTCTCCATCGAGACCAGCGGCTCGTCCAGCTTGATCACGTCGCCTTCCTTGACGAACCACTCGACGATCGTCGCGTCGGGCAGGCCTTCGCCGAGGTCGGGCAGGTGGAAATTCTTGTTCTCACTCATGTGCAGTTCTCTTCCAGCAGTTCGAGATCGCGGGCCGGCAGCCAGCCCGTCGCGCCGTTCGCGCGCTCGGACCACCACCAACCACCGTGTTCATGATGCAGTTTGACCAGTTCACCGCTGTCCACATCCAGTTCGCGGGCGTCGTAGTCGCGCAGGGCTTCTGCGCGACCCTCGTCCAGCAACTGCAGCCACGCCACCGGTGCCCACCCGGCACGCCCGTCATCGGTGCGTACCCAGGCAAACGCCGGCCATTCCTCGTCACGAACACCGAGTTCGACGATCTGGCCGGTGCGGAACCGGAGCGGGTTGGAATACTGGCTGCGGTACGGGCCTAGGAGGCGGGCCCGCATGTCAGCCTGCCGCAATGGCGCGTTTGGCCGCGCTGACGATCCGGTCCACGCTGGGCAGGTACTTCATTTCCAGGCGGAACAGCGGAATGTGGGTGTCATAGCCGGTCACGCGCTCGACCGGTGCCAGCAGGTCGTACAGCGATTCCTCGGCCAGGCGTGCGGCGATTTCCGCACCGAAACCGGCGGTCTTCGGCGCTTCCTGCACGATCACGCAGCGGCCGGTCTTGGCCACCGACTCGGCGATGGTGGCAAAGTCCAGCGGGCGCAGCGTGGCCACGTCGATCACTTCGGCACTGATGCCTTCGCCGGCCAGCTTGTCGGCTGCTTCCAGCGCTTCCTTCACCTGCGCGCCCCAGGTCACCAGGGTCACGTCGGTGCCGTCGCGCAGCACGAAGCAGACGTCCAGCGGCAAGGCTTCGCCGTCGTTGACGACCACTTCCTTGTACTGGCGATAGATCCGCTTGGGCTCCATGTAGATCACCGGATCCGGCTCGCGGATCGCGGCCAGCAGCAGGCCGTAGGCGCGCTGCGGCGAGGACGGCAGCACCACGCGCAGGCCCGGCACGTTGGTGAAGATGGCCTCGTTGGCTTCGCTGTGGTGCTCCGGCGCGCGGATGCCGCCGCCCCACGGCACGCGCAGCACCATCGGGCAGTGCAGGCGACCACGGGTACGGTAACGCAGGCGCGCGGCGTGGCAGATGATGTGGTCCACCATCGGGTACATGAAGCCGTCGAACTGGGCTTCGGCCACCGGCTTCATGCCCTGGGCGGCCAGGCCGATGGTCAACCCGGCGATGGTGGTTTCATCCAGCGGGGTGTCCAGGATGCGGTCGGCGCCGAAGCGCTGCTGCAGGCCGGCGGTGGCGCGGAACACGCCGCCGTTGACGCCCACGTCCTCGCCCAGCACCAGCACCGATTTGTCGTGCTCCAGCTCCCAGGCCAGGGCCTGGGTGATGGCTTCGATGAGGGTGATCGGGGTGGTGGTCATGTTCTGTTCTCCGCGCGCGACGGCAGCGCTGTCGGCGGCGTTGGTCTGCGCGCTGGAGGCGCTGTTCTTGATCTCATCCATGGCGCTGCTCCAGGGCGATGGCCTGGGCACGCTGGGCCAGCAGGTCCTGCGGCGGATCGGCATAGAGGAAGTCGAACATCGCCTCGACCGGCTGCACCGGGGTGTTGAGGTACAGGTTCACTTCCTCGTCCACGCGCTTGCCGCACTCGGCGGTCCAGGCGGCTTCTTCTTCCTCGCTCCACACGCCGGCGTTGGTGAGGTACTTACGCAGGCGCAGCATCGGCTCGCGCTGCCAGGCATCCTTCACCTCGGCGTCGTCGCGGTAGCGGCGCGCGTCATCGGCGGTGGTGTGGTCGGACAGGCGGTAGGTCATCAGTTCCAGCACGGTGCCACCGTCGCCGGCCAGCGCACGCTCGCGCGCCTGCAGCATGGCGGCCATTACCGCGATCAGGTCGTTGCCGTCCACCTGCAGGCAGTGCAGGCCGCCGGCCAGGCCTTTCTGCGCCAGCGTCTCGGCACCGGTCTGGGCCGAACGCGGGACCGAGATGGCCCAGCCGTTGTTGACGATGCACAGGATCAGCGGGAGCTTGTAGGCACCGGCGGAATTGAGCGCGGCGTAGAAGTCGGTCTTGGAACTGCCGCCATCGCCGCACACCGCCACCGCGATCTGCTTTTCGTTGTTGAGCTTGAACTTCAGCGCAGCGCCGGCGGCATGCAGGCACTGGGTGGAGATCGGCACGCAGAACGGGAAATCCTTGGCTGCGTTGCCGCCGTAGTCGTTGCCGCGCTCGTCGCCGCCCCAGTACATCAGCACGTCGTGCGGGCGCACGCCACGCATGAACATCGCGCCGTACTCGCGGTAGGAGGGGGCGAACACGTCGTCCTTCTGCATCGCAGCGCCAATGCCCACGTGCGCCGCTTCATGGCCCAGGCAGGCTGCATAGGTGCCCAGCTTGCCGGTACGCTGCAGCGCGATCGACTTGCCGTCGAACACGCGCACGAACAGCATCTGCTTGAACATCGGCAGCAGCGCGCGCGGGTCGCGCAGGGCGTCGGGCAGGTCATCGCGGACGAGCGTGCCGTCCGTGTCCAGGTACTGCAGGTATTCGATCTTGAACTCAGCGGCAACCGTCATTGCGTACTGCACCTTCGACAGGAAGTTACAAATGATATGAATTGCCATGTTAAGGAAGACGTACGAAAAAGCCGTCCTGCGGCGCAGCAAGGAATTCCCCAATGGCGCCCCCGGTATACCGCATCGGGGCTGCGCAAGGCCAATAACTGCAACGTATTCAGTTGCCGCAACGGCGCATGAGCGGGTTCGGCCGGGCCCTGGCCCGGGGCGACGCCAACAGCGCCGGCGCGCAGATTGGCGATCCCCCGGGGCACCGCACGCCGGCGTAGGGTAGGGGCTGCGCCGGCAGCTCACGCACTGCGCTACCCTTTGTGCCCCTCATTTGGCCCCTGCCATGTCCGTCGAGAAGAACCAACGCGACCTCGAAGCCGGTATCCACACCGATCTGGAGGGACGCCTGACCTACGGCGGCTACCTGCGGCTGGACCAGCTGCTCAGTGCCCAGCAGCCGCTGTCCAACCCGCCGCATCACGATGAGATGCTGTTCATCATCCAGCACCAGACCTCCGAGCTGTGGCTGAAGCTGCTGGCCCACGAGCTGCGCGCGGCGATCGGCTTCCTGCAGCGCGACGAGGTCTGGCAGTGCCGCAAGGTGCTGGCGCGCAGCAAGCAGGTGCTGCGCCAGCTCACCGAGCAGTGGTCGGTGCTGGAAACCCTGACCCCGTCGGAGTACATGGGCTTCCGCGACGTGCTCGGCCCGTCCTCGGGCTTCCAGTCGCTGCAATACCGCTATATCGAGTTCCTGCTGGGCAACAAGAACGCGCAGATGCTGCAGGTGTTCTCGCATGACCCGGCCGGCCAGGCGCAGCTGCAGGAGGTGCTGGATGCGCCCAGCCTGTACGAGGAGTTCCTGCGCTACCTGGCCCGCTTCGGGCACCCGGTCCCGGCCGAGTACACCGGCCGCGACTGGCGCCAGCCGCACGTGGCCGACGACGCCCTGCACCCGGTGTTCGAGCGCATCTACCAGAACACCGACCGCTTCTGGCGCGAATACGCGCTGTGCGAGGACCTGGTGGACCTGGAGACCGCCTTCCAGCTGTGGCGCTTCCGGCACATGCGCACGGTGATGCGGGTGATCGGCTTCAAGCGCGGCACCGGCGGCTCCAGCGGGGTCGGGTTCCTGCGCCAGGCGCTGGAGCTGACCTTCTTCCCCGAGCTGTTCCAGGTGCGCACCACGATCCGCAACGACGACCCGATGCCGCCGGACGCCTGAGCACCCGGGGCCGCCCCGGGCCCTATTCATGATGACGCCGCGATGACATCGGGGCTGGCCGCAGCCCCCGCCGTTGCTGCGCCCGGCCCGGGCGGAGGAAGTTTCAGATGCAAGTTCAGCGAGCACGCCGGCACCTGCACGGATCGGCGTGTATTTGACGTGAACGCGGTTGGTCTGGGATTCTCCCGCGTTGTTTGGCACATCGGACGTGCATGTCTTCCACCGAACCCAGGAATCCCGCATGAGCGTAGACGCCGCCGCGAAATCCGTTCCCGACCCGGCGTTGCCGGAGTTCAAGACCACGCTGGGCCACCCGCGCCCGTTGTGGATGCTGTTCATGACCGAGTTCTGGGAACGCTTCGCGTTCTACGGCATCCGCTGGGCGCTGGTGCTGTACATCGTGTCGCAGTTCTTCGAAGGCGACTCGGCCGGCCAGGCCGCGGCCAGCCGCACCTACGGCGCCTACCTGGCGCTGGTCTACGCGGCGGCCATCTTCGGCGGCTACGTGGCCGACCGGGTGCTGGGCTACCAGCGCTCCATCCTGACCGGCGCGGTGATCATGGCCGCCGGCCTGTTCATGGTGGCCATGCCGAACAAGGAAGTGTTCGAGCTGGGCCTGGCCACGATCATCATCGGCAACGGCCTGTTCAAGCCCAACATCTCCACGATGGTCGGCAAGCTGTACGGGCTGAAGGACGAGCGCCGTGATTCGGGCTTCACGATCTTCTACATGGGCATCAACATCGGCGCGATGATCGCCCCGGTGCTTACCCAGTACCTGGCCGAGCAGGTGTTCGGCACCCAGGCCATGCCGTCCTACAAGATGGTCTTCATCGCCTCGGGCATCGGCATGCTGATCAGCCTGGCGTGGTTCTACGTCGGCCGCGCCGGCCTGAAGGGCATCGGCGCGCCGCCGGTGGGCGCCGAGGGCTTCAGCCGCATCATCATGGTGTTCGTCGGGGCCATCGTGGCCATCCCGGTCGCCTACTTCCTGCTGTCCACCGGCGCCACCGCGCTGGCCTGGATCCTGGGCGTGATGTTCGTCGCCCTGGGCGTGCTGCTGCTGGTCGAGGGCATCCGCGAAGGCAAGGTCCAGCGCGATCGCGTGATCGCGATGCTGATCATCTTCACCTTCAACGTCATGTTCTGGATGTTCTTCGAACAGGCCGGCAGCTCCTTCACCTTCCTGGCCGACAACATCGTCAACCGCAACCTGGGCGGCTGGACCTTCCCGACCGCATGGTTCCAGTCGGTCAACTCGGTGGCCATCATCACCCTGGCCCCGATCATCGCCTGGATCTGGATCAAGCTGGGGCGCGCCAATCCGTCGATTCCGCGCAAGTTCGGCCTGGGCCTGCTGTTCAACGGCGCGGCCTTCGCGCTGCTGATGCTGGCCCTGTCGAGCATGGTCGTGGACGGCAAGATCCCGTTCTGGACGCTGTTCATGGTCTACGTCATCCAGTCGGTCGGCGAGCTGTGCCTGTCCCCGATCGGCCTGTCGATGGTGACCAAGCTGGCCCCGGTGCGCCTGGTCGGTTTCGGCATGGGCGGCTGGTTCCTCTCCACCGGCATCGGCAACAACCTGTCGGGCATCTTCGCGGGTGCGGTCAGCGGCGAAGGCGGCATGACCGTGGAGTCGGCGCTGAAGGGCTACACCTTCGGCTTCTGGGCGTTGATCATCTCCGGCGTGGTGCTGTTCCTGCTCGCCCCGTTGATCAACAAGCTGATGCACGGCGTCAAGTGAGGCCGGCGATGCGCATGAAAACGTGGTGTTCGTCGATGATCGTGGTCGGCCTGCTGTGCGCCTGCTCGCCGTCCCCGGCGCCCGTCGCCGCGCCTGCGCAACCGCTGGACACCCGCGAGCAGAAGCCACCGGTCGCCGATCCCGGCGCACCGGTGGCCTCGGGCAATACCCCGGCCGCGGCGGATGTGGCCGCGGTCGCCGCGCTCAACGCGCAGTTCGATCCGGGCCGCGATCCGGTCGCCGACCTGGACACGGCCAAGGTCGAAGCCCAGCGCGGTGGCAAGCGGATCGTGCTGGACGTGGGCGGGGAGTGGTGCTCGTGGTGCCACCTGATGGATGCCTTCATCGAAGGCGATGCGGAGATCCGCAGCTTCCGCGACGCCAACTTCGTGTGGATGAAGGTCAACTACAGCGAAGACAACGAGAATGCGGCGTTCCTGTCGCAGTTCCCGGCGATCAAGGGCTATCCGCACCTGTTCGTGCTGGATGCCGAGGGCAAGCTGCTGCATTCGCAGTTCACCGGCGAGCTGGAGGCAGCCAAGGGCCAGCCCAAGGGTTACGACCGCACGCGGTTCTTCGCCTTCATGAAGGACTGGGCGCCGCCCAAGGCGCCGTGATCGAAAAAGGCCGCGGATTCCGCGGCCTTTTTTGTATCTGCAGGGACCACCGCTGGCGGCCCCGCTAGCGCAGTTCGCAGATGCCGAACGTGCCGATCTCCGGGCGCGGCCCCGCTTCATCGGCCAGGTCGCACACCACGTTCAACGGTCGGCCAGGCACTTCGCCCAGGCGGTCGTAGTTGTGCTTGGCCATGAACCAGCCTTTGTGTTCCTTGCCCTGGTAGCGCAGCGTGATGCGCTGGACGATGACCGGCTCATGCGGCAGCAGGCCGGCGGTCCATGACCTGCCGGTCACTTCGGCAAAGTGGAAACGCCCCTGCGCATCGGTGGTCACGGTCGTGGTGCGCTTCTGCCCGCCCCAGCGCCAGTGGTAGTCCTGCTCGACCTCCACGCCCTGCACCGGCTTGCCGTCCAGCAGCACCGTGCCATGCACCTCGGAGAACAGATACAGCGTTTTGAACAGCGCCATCGCACTTCCTGTCGTGGGGATGCCTGCCAGCAACAGGGCGCAGCACGCCCATCGCAACGTTCTGCGGGTCATTGGCGTCCGCTGCCCTTGTCGTGGTCCAGCGCCCATGGTCGCACCATTGGCCGTCGCACCGGAACCCGCGCTCAACTTCCGCACCCGGTTGCCGCTATCTCCAAGGACCTCATGCCGCGCTGTTCGTGGCGCACAACCGACGGATCGATACGCATGCAGCCGGGTACCAGCGACAGCACCTCCGATACCACCCTCCAGGCCCCGGCCGGCGTCAGCCTGCCGCCGGTCGATGTCCTGCTCGACGACCACGGCGCAGGCGAGCCCGTCGATACCGAGGCCGATACCCCGGCACCCGGCGCGATCCGCTACCGCCTGCCGTTGGTGGCGGTGCCGGACAACGTGCTGCTCAAGGCCGCCGTGCAGAAGCTGGTGGAGCAGAAGGCCCAGCTCGACGTGCTGGCGCGCAACCCGGCGTTGGCCGGGGTGTTGCCGGCCGAGTGGCAGGGCAGCGGGCTGCGCGCGGTGGACCTGCAGGGCTTCGTGCTGTCGGTGCTGCCCTTCCTGCACAACGCGGCCAAGGCCGAGACCGCGCCGGCGCGGCTGCCGCTCAAGCACGTGCTGGGCGACAGCGGGCGCTGGGACCGCGACGACGTGGACGAGCCCAAATCGCTGGCCTTTTTCCTGGCCAGCGATGACCGCGCCAGCGCCGGGGCCAAGGATCCGGCCGAGGCCTACCTGATCGGTGCGCTGGGCCTGGCCTGGGCCCACGAGGGCCGCACCCGGCCGGGCTTCCTGCGCCAGATGGGCTACGACAGCATGGCCGCACGCGTGCACCTGCTGCCGTATCCAGACCCGGGCCAACTGGCCCTGTACGGGGTGGTCGCCAACGGCGTGAGCCAGCTCTGGTGCGTACTGGACCGGCGCAAGCTGCGCCCGCTGCTGGCCCCCTGGATCAGCGTGCCGCTGCTGACCGCCTACGGCGTGGGCGCGCCCGGTACCTGGCCGACCTCGTTCCCGCCGGTGGAGGAAGTGGCGCGGATGCTGGCCGTGGCGCGGACCGGCAAGGGGCCGGTGGAAGTGGATCTGACCCAGGTGGCTGCCAAGGTCAAGCACGACGCGTCGGCGGAGCACTGGATGCCGGTCAGCCTGCTCCAGGTCGGCACCTGGGCGCCGCGCTGGGGTTACTTCATGGCCACCTTCATCGGCCTGCCGTCGGCGTTGCTGGTGCTGGCCGCGCTGGCCCTGCCCAATGCCATCGAAGCGGCGGCGGTGGCGGCCTCGCTGGGCTTTGCCGGCGGCGCCATCGGGGCGCTGGCCGCGCCGTGGGTACACGCCCGGCGCAAGCATCTGAGCTGACGCGCAACGACCAACGATCGCCGCCTGCCGGCGCAGGTCCCCACCGTTGATGGGCAGCCTGTCTGGAGCAAACCCCCTGGGAGTTCAGGGGGGCATGCCGAAGGCGCGGGGATGCGGGTGAGGCTGAGGGGGCCCGCGTTTCGCGCAGCAGCGCGTGCCAGCGGACGCGCGAATGCGCTATCGCTACCGTCCGCTCAGCCCTGATCCATCTTCTGCAGGCCTTCCCCGGCCAGGCGCAGGATCAGCGTTTCCAGCATCTGCTCCTCCTCCTCGCTCAGCACCGACATCAGCTTGCGGGTGATCTCGATCACCAGCGGGGCGATGGTCTCGTACACCTCGAAACCGGCCGCCGACAGCGCCAGCACCGAGCGGCGGCGGTCATCGCCGTGGGTTTCACGCTTGATGAAGCCGCGCTCGAGCAGTCTGGCCACGGCCCGGCTGACGGCCACCTTGTCCATCGCGGTGCGATCGGAGACCTCGCTGGCCGACGAGCCCGGGTACAGGGCCAGGATGGTGATGACGCGCCATTCCGGGATCGCCAGACCGTAACGGTCCCCATACAGCTTGGCGATGTTGCCGCTGACCCGGTTGGACAGCACGCTCAGCCGGTACGGCAGGAACTGTTCCAGGTCGAGCAGGGCGTGCGAGGCGCGGATGCTGTGGCTGCTGGGATCGGGCGGATTCATGCTGCGGTGCACCTTGATGGTGGTTTCATGTGAAACTATAAACCTTAGTTCCGGACACCGCATTCTCGCGGGTCTGCCTTCCGCCCGCACCTGGTTTTTTCCGATGCGGACCTGCTTTGGAGCCACATCATGACCAGCCAACTGAGCACCGCGTCCCACGCACCCGATCCGGGCATGCAGGTCACCACCTTCGAAAACCCGATGGGCATCGATGGTTTCGAGTTCGTCGAGTTCGCCGCCCCGGCCGGCCGCGGCGCCGAACTGCACGACTATTTCCGCAAAATGGGCTTCACCGCGGTGCTGCGCCACAAGCGCCGGGCGATCACCGTCTACCGCCAGGGCGACGTCAACTTCCTGGTCAACGAAGAGCCCGATTCGTTCGCCTCGGACTTCGCCGACAAGCACGGTCCGTGCGCGTGCGGCTTTGCGATCCGCTTCAAGAAGCCCGGCGATGAGGTGTACCAGATGGCGCTGGGCAACGGTGCCGAGCCGATCGACTTCAAGCCCGAGTCCAAGGCCGTGCCGGCCCCGGTGATCAAGGGCATCGGCGACTGCATGCTGTACCTGGTGGACCGCTACGGCGCCAACGGCAGCATGTTCGATGCCGACTACGCGCCGATCGAAGGCGTCAACCCGCGCCCGACCGGGTTCGGCCTGACCTTCATCGACCACCTCACCCACAACCTGTACTTCGGCAACATGCAGCAGTGGTCGGACTACTACGAGCGCCTGTTCAACTTCCGTGAGATCCGCTACTTCGACATCAAGGGCCTCAAGACCGGCCTGGTGTCCAAGGCGATGACCGCCCCGGACGGCATCGTGCGCATCCCGCTGAACGAATCCTCCGATCCGAAGAGCCAGATCAACGAGTACCTGGACGCCTACAAGGGCGAGGGCATCCAGCACATCGCCTGCTTCACCGACAACATCTACGACACCGTGGAGGCCATGCGTGCGCAGGGCGTGGAGTTCCTGGATACGCCGGACACGTATTTCGACGTGATCGACATGCGCGTGCCCAACCACGGTGAAGACGTGGCGCGGCTGGCCAGGAACAAGATCCTGATCGACGCCGATCCGGAAACCAAGCAGCGCAAGCTGCTGCAGATCTTCACCACCAACTGCATCGGCCCGATCTTCTTCGAGATCATCCAGCGCAAGGGCAACGAAGGCTTCGGCGAAGGCAACTTCACCGCGCTGTTCGAGAGCATCGAGCGCGACCAGATCAAGCGCGGCGTGCTGTAACGTGGCAGCGGGCGGCCACCGGCCGCCCGATCGGTAGCGCCGGGCCATGCGCGGCGCTACCGTGCAACCAGAACGACTCTTCCAGGCCCGGCCAGGACATCTCCAGATGAGCACCTCCATCACTGCACGCGGTTACCAGACCGGCTTCGGCAACGAGTTCGCCACCGAGGCGGTGCCGGGTGCCCTGCCGGTGGGACGCAACTCGCCGCAGCGCGTGGCCCATGGGCTGTACGCCGAACAGTTGTCGGGCACCGCCTTCACCGCACCCCGCGGCAGCAACCGGCGCAGCTGGCTGTACCGGATCCGTCCGGCGGTCTCGCACGGGGAGTTCAGCGCGTATGCGCAGCCGCACCTGCACGGCGATTTCGCCCACGGCGCGGTCTCGCCCAACCAGTTGCGCTGGGATCCATTGCCACTGCCGGCCACGCCCACTGATTTCGTGGATGGGCTGTACACGATGGGCGGCAATGGCTCGCCCGATGCGCATCACGGCGTGGGCATCCACCTGTACGCGGCCAACGCCGACATGCAGGGCCGCTATTTCTACAACGCCGATGGCGAGCTGTTGATCGTGCCGCAGCTGGGCCGGTTGCGCCTGCTCACCGAGTTCGGCGTGATCGAGATCGAACCCCAGCAGATCGCGGTGATCCCGCGTGGCGTGCGCTTCAGCGTGGCGCTGCCCGATGGCCAGGCGCGTGGCTATGTGTGCGAGAACTTCGGCGCGCTGTTGAAGCTGCCCGACCTGGGCCCGATCGGCTCCAACGGCCTGGCCAACCCGCGCGATTTTGAAACCCCGCACGCCGCGTTCGAGAGCACCGACGGCGACTTCGAACTGATCGCCAAGTTCGGTGGCCAGCTGTGGCGCGCGCAGATCGACCATTCGCCGCTGGACGTGGTGGCCTGGCATGGCAACTACGCCCCGTACCGCTACGACCTGCGTCGATTCAACACGATCGGCTCGATCAGCCACGACCACCCGGATCCGTCGATCTTCCTGGTGCTGCATTCGCCCAGCGATACGGCGGGTACCAGCAACATGGATTTTGCGATCTTCCCGCCGCGCTGGCTGGTGGCGCAGGACACCTTCCGCCCGCCGTGGTTCCACCGCAACATCGCCAGCGAGTTCATGGGCCTGATCCACGGTGCCTACGATGCCAAGGCGGCCGGTTTCGTGCCCGGCGGCGCGTCGCTGCACAACTGCATGAGTGGCCACGGCCCGGACGCGGCGACCTTCGACAAGGCTTCGGCTGCGGACCTGAGCCGCCCGGACGTGATCAAGGACACCATGGCCTTCATGTTTGAAACCCGCGGGGTGATCCGCCCCACCGCGCAGGCGATGGATGCCGCGCACCGGCAGCGCGATTACCAGCAGTGCTGGACGGGGCTGAAGGCGAACTTCGCGCCGTGACATCGGCCCTGCCCAGGACCGCCCTGGCGACGCTGCACGATGCGGCCGCGTCAGGGGCGCTGCCGCATCGGTCGCGCTTTGTCGACGAACAGATCGAGGATCTGGCGTTGCAGGGCGTGAATCTGGCGGCGCCGGTTTTCGAGAACTGCGTGCTGCGGCGGAGCGTGTTCGCCGCATGCGATTTCTCCGGCGCCCGCTTCTTCCATCGCACCCGCGTGGACGGCTGCCGCTTCACCGGCGTGGACTTCCGCGGCAGCGGGCTCAACGACACCGTGTTCGGTGAGTGCGTGTTCGAACGCTGCGATTTCCGCCAGAGCCGGTTCAACGACTGCGTGCTGGATCGCTGCACCTTCATCCACTGCCGGATCGTGGATACCGATATGCCGGCGCAGGCCACCACCGGGTGCCGCTTCGAAGGCACCCTGAAAGAGGTGAGGTTCGTTGCCGCCGGCGCGCCGGCGCGGCTGGACGCCGATTTCAGCCGCTGCGTGCTGGACTACGTGTCCTTCGAGAACTGCCGCCTGGACGCTGTCATCGCACCGCGTGATCCCCGCCATGCCTACCTGCCGGATGTCGCCGCGCGCGCCCGACGTGCACTGGATGCACTGCCGGCCGCGCCGGAGGACGCGACCGGCAAGGTCCTGATCCGCCGCCTGCGGCGCTATGCGCAGATGCACGGCGACATCCTCAACCGGGACAACCTGCGCCACGTGGAGGCGCCTGGCGTGGCCGCGGCATTGATGGCCGCGCTCGGGGTGGAATGATCCGCTGCCCACGTGGAGCGGGCGAACCGGCTGCTCAGGCCGTGGCGATCGCGGCCGGAGCCAACTGCGCGGCGTGGGCCTCCGGCACTACTTCCAAGGCACGCTGCCACACCCGCTCGGCATAGCCGACCGAGGTCAGCGCGGGCAGCGCGGCCAGGGCGGCATGCAGTGCGGCGATCACCTCCGCGTCGCTGCGCGCGCCCTGCAGCGCATGGAACAGGGCGGCGGCCTGCGGGTGCCGCTGCAGTTCCAGGATGCCCAGCACGTAGATGCGCGCGGCCACCAGCGAGCGTCGACGCTCGGCAGGCCGGGCCGCCGTGGCCGGGGCCGCCTCGACCGGCGCAGGCGTAGGCTCCGGTCGCATCGGAGCGGTGGACACCAGGTACCCGGCCTGGATCAGCTGGATCACCATTGCCGACGCGTCCGGCCCGATCATGCCGGTGAGCTGGGCCAGGTCGCGCTGGCCGTCGCACAGGATCAGCAGGCGGCGCTGGCGCATGTCCAGCGGGGCGCGGTGGGCCTGCAGGGCAGTGCGGGCGAGGTCGGTCTTGCGCGGTTGCATGGGCGTGGGGTCGATGCGGTGCAGGCCGAGCCTGAACGTGGCAGGTGAAACCGCGATGACAATCACGTTCCTGCATGCAACCGCTGCACAACGTTCGCGCTAGGCTGCCGGCCACTGACTGGAGGACACGCACATGAAGCAGCTGGGAAGCGTTCTGGCACTGGCCGTGGTCTTGGCTGTCGGCGGCTGCGACCGCCATCCCGATACCCCCTCCAGGGAGGCCGAGGCGGCGAGCCCGACCGCGGCCGCGTCGGCAACGCCGACGCCCACCGCGCCGGTCGTGCCCGGTGCACCGGCACAGACCGGCCCGGCGCGTCTGGACGGCTACGGGCCGCTGCAGCTGGGCAGCAGCGTGGACGAGGTCCGCGCGGCGTGGAAGACGCCGCTGCAGGGCGAGGTGCCCGATGACTACTGCCATGCGCTGCGGCCGGAAGGCGCGCAGGGCAGGGACGTGGTGCTGATGATCGAGGGTAGGCGCCTGGTCCGCTACGACGTGGACAGCGACCGCATCCTCGCCCCCGGCGGCGGCAAGGTCGGCATGTCGCTGGGCCAGCTGCAGAGCCTGTACCCCGACCGCGGCGATGTCACGCCGCACAAGTACGACGACAAGGGCCACAACCTGCGCGTGCGCCCGGCCACCGAGGGCGGGGCGCTGATCAACTTCGAGATCGATGGCGATGGCAACGTGAGCGCATGGCGGGTCGGCCAGACCCCCCAGGTGGATTACGTCGAAGGCTGCCTGTAGTCCTTGCGCGGCGCGCGCCGGGACCGCTGCGCGCCGCAATCCACCCAACCGCGTGGCCACGCTCTAGAATCGGGCCACGCCTGCCACCGGGGACTGTTCGATGATCGCTGCCACCACTTGGTTCCTGCTGGGATTGCTGCTGCTTGCCCTGGGCGGCGATTCCATCGTCAAGGCCGCCTCCGGCCTGGCCCAGCGCTTTGGCGCCTCGCCGTTCGTTGCCGGGCTGTTGCTGGTGGCCTTCGGCACCTCGCTGCCCGAACTGGTGGTCAATGCGCGCGCCTTTGCCGTCGGTGCCGAGGAACTGGCGCTGGGCAATGCGGTGGGCAGCAACATCGTCAACGTTGGCCTGACCCTGGGCCTGGCGGCGCTGGCCGCACCGCTGCTGGTGCGCGCCCGGCTGCTGTCGCCGCTGCTGGTGCTGGTGGCAGTGGCGAGCCTGGCTCTGATCGTGTTCGGCCTGGACGGGGTGCTGACGCGCTGGGAGGGCGGCCTGCTGCTGCTCGGTTTCGTGGCGTCGCTGGTGTTCGTGCTGCGCCGCGCGCGGCTGGAACCGGACCCCGTGCGCGAGGCCATCGCCGGTTATGCGATGACCCGCACCGGCCTGTTCCTCAACCTCCTGCGGGTGGTCTTCGCGGGGGTGTGCCTGTACTACGGCGCGCGCTGGATCGTGCAGGCTGCGCCGGTGTTCGGTGCGGGGCTGGGCTGGTCACCGTTGCTGGTGGGCCTGTTGCCGGTGGCCATTGGCACCGCGCTGCCCGAAGTGGCGGCGGCGGTTGCCGCAGCACGGCGCGGCCAGGGCGACATGGTGCTGGGCCATGTCATCGGCTCGAGCCTGTTCAACCTGCTGGTGGTGGTCGGCGGCATGGCCGCGCTGCGCCCGCTGGCCGTGCCGGCCTCGTTCGTGCGACTGGAACTGCCGGCGGCGATCGCCTTCGTGCTGGTGCTGTACCCGATGCTGCGGGGCGATCTCACCATCAGCCGCCGCGAGGGCGGGGTGCTGGTGATGGCGTTCCTGGGGTGGGTGGCACTGGAGCTGGCGCTGGTCTGGGGCGGCTGAGCGTCGCACCGGTACGCCGGGTTTGACGGCAGCCGACCAACGGTCGGCGCTACGCCGGGATTGACGGCAGCCGACCAACGGTCGGCGCTACGCGGGATTGACGGCAGCCGACCAACGGTCGGCGCTACGGGGCCTGTTCGTCTTCCGGGCGCGGGGGCGGCAGCTGTTCTTCCCTGGCCGTCTCATGGCCGGGCAGGCTGGGGCGCTTTTCCATCATCAGCGACAGCGCCGCCTTGGCCATCATGTGTGCGCTGATCGGTGCGGTGATGAACAGGAACACGGTGATCAGCAGTTCGCGCGGCTGCGGGTCCTGGCCCAGGAAGATGTGGTAGCAGACCGAACCGACCAGCACGCAGCCCACGCCCAGCGTGCTGGCCTTGGTCGGCGCGTGCAGGCGCTTGAAGAACGTGGACAGCTTCACCAGCCCCAGCGCGCCGACCAGGATGAAGAAGCAGCCGAACAGCAGCAGGATCGACAGCACGATCTGGATGAAGGTGATCATTCGACGATATCCCGGCGCAGCACGAACTTGCTCAGCACCACCGTGCTGCCGAAACCGAGCATGGCGATGATCAGGGCCGCCTCGAAGTACACCGCCGAGTTGAGGTACATGCCAAACAGCATCAGCTCGGCGATCGCCGTCACCGACAAGGTGTCCAGCGCCAGGATGCGGTCAGGCACGGTCGGGCCGCGCAGCAGGCGCCAGGTGGCCAGCAGCATGGCCAGCCCGACCACGTGCATGCAGATCACCATGGTGGTCTGGATGAAGGTGTAACCGGTCATGGGAAGATCTCCATCAACGGGGCTTCGTAGCGGTGCTTGATCTGTCGGATCAGCTCTTCGGGGTCATCCAGGTGCAGCACGTGCACCAGCAGGTAACGGCGGTCGTCGGACAGCGCGGCCGAGACCGTGCCCGGGGTCAGCGTGATCATGCTGGTGAGCGCGGCGATGCCGTGGATGTTGGCGATGTCCAGCGGCAGCCAGATGAAGCCGGGGTGGATGCGGCGCTCCGGGCCCAGCACCTGGATCGCCACGCGGATGTTGGATACCAGGATGTCCCACAGGGTCACGCAGAGCAGCTTGGGCACCGGCCGCAGCGAGCCGATACGGGCGAACTCGCGGTCCAGGCGCGCAGCGAACAACGGCACCACCAGGCCCAGCAGCATGCCCAGCACGAACTGGCCCAGGGTGAAGCTGTCGGACATCAGCAGCCAGAACGCCACCACCATCACGCTCAGCGACGGCGAGGGAATCAGGCGCTTGTACAGCGAAGGTTTGCGCGTCATGGCTGGCGGATCTCCGGCGTGGTGGCGCGCAACTCGCCCACGTATTCGGCGGGGTGCAGCAGCTGGTGGGCCATCGCATCGGTGTGCTGCATCAGCGGGCCGGCGAACAGGCTCATGGCAATGCCGTATACCAGCAGCAATGCGGCCGCGAACAGCTCCACCGTGCGGGTGGGGGCCTTGCGCGGCGGCGGCACGCCTTCCTCCTGCGCCGGAACGCGCCAGAACAGGCGGATGCCGGCGCGGGTGATGCCCACGATCACCATCAGGCTGCTGCCCAGTACCGCGGTCCACACCACGGCGGTGTACTGCGCCGGCATGCCGGCCAGCAGCGCGGCCTTGGCCAGGAACCCGGACAGCGGCGGCAACCCGGCCACGGCGACCGCGCCGATCAGGAACAGCACCGCCGGGGTCTGCTTGCCGGGCATCGGCGCGATGATCTCCTTCCTGTCACTGGCACCGCCGCGGCGGCGGCGGATCAGGTCGGCAACCAGGAACAGCGCGGCCGCCACGAAGGTGCTGTGCGGCAGGTAATACAGGCCGGCCGAGAGCACCTCGGGCGTGCGCACCGCGAAGGCGATGAACAGTGTCGCCGCCGACACCACCACCAGGTAGGAGATCATCACCCGCAACCGCGCGGCGGCCAGCACCCCCAGCCCGCCCAGCAGCAGCGTGGCCACCCCGGCCCACAGCAGCCAGTCGCTGCCATAGCCGGTCATCGCGCCCGCCTCCTGGCCAAACCACAGCGTGCTGACCCGCAGCACCGCATACAGGCCGACCTTGGTCATGATCGCAAACAGCGCGGCCACCGCGGCCGGCGCACGCGCATAGGCCTCCGGCAGCCACAGATACAGCGGCATCAGCGCGGCCTTGCTGCAGAACACCAGCAGCAACAGCCCCATGGTGGCCTTCACCAGCACCAGGTGCGAGGCCGGCACCTCGGCGATGCGCTGGGACAACTCGGCCATGTTGAGCGAGCCCAGCGTGGCGTAGAGCAGGCCCAGCGCGATCAGGAACAGGGTCGAGGCGGTGACGTTGAACACCACGTAGTGCAGGCCGATGCGCATGCGCAGGCCGCGCCCGCCGCTCAGCAGCAGGCCGTAGGAGGCGATCAGCATCACCTCGAAGAACACGAACAGGTTGAAGATGTCGCCGGTGAGGAAGGCGCCGTTGAGGCCCACCAGCTGGAACTGGAACAACGCATGGAAATGCGGCGCGCGCCGGTCCCAGCCCGAGCACGCATGCAGCAGGCACGGGATGGCCAGCAGCAGGGTGGTCACCAGCATCCACGCCGACAGACGGTCGGCCACCAGCGCGATGCCGAGCCGCGCCGGCCAGTCGCCGAGCAGGTACACCGCGATGCTGCCATCGGCGGTCTGTGCAAACAGCAGCGCCACCGCCGCCGCCAGCGCGGCCAGCGTGGTCCAGGCCACCGTGCGCTGCACCTTGGGCCCGTACCGGCGGTGCTCGACGAACAGCGAGCAGGCCGCGCCGAACAACGGGATCAGGATCGGCAGGATCACCGCATGGTTCATGCGCCGCCCTCCCGGCCCGGCGCGGTATCGGCCGGCGCGTCGTCGTGTTCTTCCTCGTGCGCGTCGACGTGGTCGCTATGGTTGTCGCTGCGGCTGCGCATGGCCAGCACGATGCTCACCGCGGTCATCGCAAAGGCGATCACGATGGCGGTCAGCACCAGCGCCTGCGGCAGCGGATCGGTGTAGTTGCCCAGGTCGCTGTCGATGCCCTCGCGCAGCACCGGTGCCTTGCCCGAGACCAGCCGGCCGCCGGCGAAGATCAGCAGGTTGGTGGCATAGGACAGGAAGGTCATGCCGAGAATGACGTCGAAGGTGCGCGCGCGCAGCAGCAGGTAGATGCCGATCGCAGCCAACACACCGATCGCGCTTGCCAGGGCCAGTTCCATCAGTGCATCTCCCCGGTCTTTGCCGAACGGCGGGTGGGATCGATCTCGCCCTTGCGGGCATTGCGGGTACGCGAGGGCTTGATGGTGCCCATCATCGACAGGATCAGCATCGCCCCGCCGAACACCACCAGGTACACGCCGGTATCAAAGCCGATGGCGCTGGCCAGCGGGACCTCGCCGATCAGCGGGATGTGCAGGTCCAGGTGGCCGCTGGTCAGGAACGGCACCCCGAACAGCATCGAGGCACTGCCGCTGACGATGGCGATCAGCAGGCCCGCGCCGATGCAGCGGATGTAATCGAAGCCGAACCGCGACTCCACCGACGTGGTGCCCTGGATCACGTACTGGATCAGCAGCGGCACGGCCAGCACCAGGCCGGCGATGAAGCCGCCGCCGGGCGCGTTGTGCCCGCGCAGGAACAGGAAGATCGATACGGTCAGCGTCAGCGGGAACATGATCTGGGCCAGGTCGGCCGGCACCGGCAGCTTGATCGGCGGGCCGGGCATGATCTGCTCCGGCGCCATCCGCGAGCGCCGCAGCATCGCGTGCACGACCAGCGCGGCGATGCCGAACACGGTGATCTCACCGAAGGTATCAAAGCCGCGGAAGTCGACCAGGATCACGTTGACCACGTTCTGCCCGTAGGCCTCGGGCAGGGCGCGGGCGACCAGTTCACCGGCCATCGTGTTCGGCGGCAGGGTCATGGCGGTGTAAGCCGCCGCGGCCAGGCCGGCGCCGCCGATCACCGCGATCAGCGCATCGCGGCGCTTGCGCCAGCGCGAGTGCTCGGCGGCCGACTGGGTGGGCAGGTAGTTCATGCCCAGCAGCATCAGCACCAGGGTGACCATCTCCACCAGCAGCTGGGTCAGGGCCAGGTCCGGTGCGGACAGGAACACGAAGGTGAGTGACACCATCAGCCCCACGCCGCCCATCACCAGCACCGCCAACAGGCGCTGCCGGTACACGAACAGGGCGCTGACCGCACAGGCCATCATCACCGCCCACAGGGTCCAGCCCAGCAGCGGCAGCGGTTGTGGCGAGGGCCAGTTGGGCGAGCCGGGATCGGCCACGAACGGGGCCAGCGCAACCACGATGGCCACCACCACCAGCGCCATCAGCATGCGCTGCAGGCTGCCGTTGGCCAGTGCCTGGGTGAGCCGGTGGGCCAAGCCGAACACCAGGTCCAGCTGTTTGTGGAACAGGTTGCGCCCAATCGCGTGGGTCACCACCGCATGCAGGTCGATCAGCCGGCGCAACCCGAAGTACAGCGCGATGCCCCCGATGACGCCGGCGATGCTCATCATCAGCGGCGTGTTGAAGCCGTGCCAGATCGACAGGCTGTAGGCGGGCATGGCCGGCCCCAGGATGGAGGAGGCCGCCGCGTGCAGCACCGGCGCCACGGTGATCGCCGGGGCAATGCCCACCGCCACGCACACCACCACCAGGATCTCCACCGGCACCTTCATGAAGCGCGGCGGCTCGTGCGGCACCCGGTCCAGGTCGTGCGGCCCCTTGCCAAAGAAGGTGTCGTGCACGAAGCGCAGGCTGTAGGCCACCCCGAACACGCCGGCCAGCAGGGCGGCGATGGACATCGCCAGGCGCATGGTTTCCGGGCCGCCGGCGTCCAGTGCCTCGGCAAACAGCATTTCCTTGGACAGGAAGCCGTTGAGCAGCGGGATGCCGGCCATCGCCAGCGAGGCGATGATCGCCAGCGCGCTGGTGAAGGGCATCAGCCGGCGCAGGCCACCCAGTTTGCGCATGTCGCGGGTGCCGGTCTCGTGGTCGATGATGCCCGCGGCCATGAACAGCGAGGCCTTGAAGGTGGCGTGGTTGAGGATGTGGAACACGCCGGCCACCACCGCCATCGGCTTGGACAGCCCGAACAGCATGGTGATCAGGCCCAGGTGGGAAATCGTTGAATAGGCCAGCAGGCCCTTCAGGTCATGCTGGAAGATCGCGTTCCAGGCGCCGATCAGCAGGGTGATCGCCCCGATCCCGCTGACCGTATAGAAGAACAGCTCGGTCCCCGACAGCGCCGGGTGCAGCCGCGCCAGCAGGAACACGCCTGCTTTGACCATCGTCGCCGAGTGCAGGTACGCCGACACCGGGGTGGGCGCTGCCATCGCGTGCGGCAGCCAGAAGTGGAACGGGAACTGCGCGCTCTTGGTGAAGATGCCGGCCAGCACCAGGAACAGCGCGTAGGGGTAGAGCGCGCTGGCGCGGATCGCATCGCCGGCGGCCAGCACCGCGTCCAGTTCGAAGCTGCCCACGATGCGGCCGATCAACAGCACGCCGCCGAGCAGGGCCAGGCCACCGCCGCCGGTCACCACCAGCGCCATGCGGGCCCCCTCGCGGGCGTCCTGGCGGTGCGACCAGAAGCCGATGAGCAGGAACGAGCTGATGCTGGTCATCTCCCAGAACACCATCAGCAGCAACAGGTTGCCCGACAGCACCATGCCCAGCATGGCGCCCATGAACAGCAGCAGGTAGCAATAGAAGCGATGGGCGCTGTCGCGCGGGCTCAGGTAGTAGTGGGCATACATCACCACCAGCGCGCCGATGGCCAGCACCATGCCGGCAAACATCCAGGCCAGCCCATCCAGGCGCAGCGAGAAGGCCAGGCCGATCTGCGGCAGCCAGTCGCCAAAACTGCGCACGACCTGGCCGGCCAGGATGTCCGGGGTCATCGTGGCCAACAGCGCCAGTCCACCCAACGGGGCGGCCGCGGCCACCCAGGCGGCCGTGGAGCGGGAGGTACGGCGGAAGGAGGCGACCGCCACGGCCATCAGGAATGGCAGGGCGAGCAGCAGGAGCAGGCTGGGATTCATGCAGGGAATACGCGATTCACGAGCAGGCCGTTCAGTCTAACAGGCTGTCAATTGCTGCCGATACACCCGAATACGCCAGCAATTGCATGTAACGTGCGTGATTCATTTTTTTCGCCCTCGTATCGCGCCCATTCGAGACCGCTGGAGGGCGTATGGAACCGCCCCGCCGACTTTGCCGGATCTGGCCCCTCGACCGGGTCCGGAGCCAACAACCACGGGGGCTGCGCCCCTGCACGAAGATGAACGCCGGATGCATGAAAACGCCCGCCCACGAGGATGCTGGACGCCCCCGCGTCGCGCGCTGGTGAGCATCGATCTCGTTCAGGAAAAAAACCGGGGGCGCCGACCGTTGGTCGGCGCGGGCACGTCAGTAAGGCACGCCCAACCGCTTGTACAGCTTGGCCACCACCCACGCCGGACCGATCAGCAGATAGGTCAGGTCGGTGAGGAAGCTCGGCTTGCGTCCCTCATGCTTGTGGCCGATGAACTGGGCGATCCAGGCCACCACGAACACGCCGATGGCCAGCCAGAACAACGTCTGCAGGCCGATTTCGGCCTCCAGCAGGCGGCACAGGCAGCCGAACACGAACAACAGCACCAGCATGCCGATGCCCAGTGGGCGTGAGAGCTTGTTGTAGAAACACCATGCGGCAAACATGGCAAACCCCGCCCAGATCCCGTTCTGGAACCAGGTGATCAGCGGCGGCAGGCACCACAGCAGGGCAACCACCGACCACAGGATCGCCGGCACCGCCACCACGTGGATGCGCTGGTTGAGCGCATTGCGGTGGTCGTCGGAATAACTGGCGAAGTAGCGGTCGATCGGGCGCGCAACGGTGGTGGTGGTCATGTTCCCTCCCAGGAATCGGCACAGCATACCGCCCCGCCGGGTAGAGCCGACCGTTGGTCGGCTGCTCCTGGCCCAGACCACCCCCTCGCGCTGCACGCGATAGGCGAACAACCTCCGCGGCAGGGGACCATCGGTCGACGCTGCGGCCGGGACCCCCAGCCATCACAGCCGGGGGGGGCGCAGGCGAATCAGTCGACCGAGATGCCGGCCAGGCGCTGCAGCGCCTCGGCGTACTTGGCCCGGGTGCGCTCGATGATCTCGGCCGGGATCGCCGGGCCCGGGGCGGTCTTGCCCCAGTCCAGCGTCTCCAGGTAGTCACGCACGAACTGCTTGTCGTAGCTGGGCGGGCTGGTGCCGACCTGATACTCGTCGGCCGGCCAGTAGCGCGAGGAGTCCGGGGTCAGCATCTCGTCCATGATGTACAGACGGCCATCGGCATCGGTACCGAACTCGAACTTGGTGTCGGCCAGGAGGATGCCGCGCTCGCGGGCGTAATCGGCGGCGAACTTGTAGATGCGCAGGGTGGCATCACGCACGCGCTCGGCCAGGTCCGCACCCACCGCCTTGACCATCGCATCGAAGTCGATGTTCTCGTCATGGTCGCCCACGGCGGCCTTGGTCGAGGGGGTGAAGATCGGCTCGGGCA
Organism: Stenotrophomonas maltophilia; assembly: GCA_002435595.1. Taxonomy (GTDB): domain Bacteria; phylum Pseudomonadota; class Gammaproteobacteria; order Xanthomonadales; family Xanthomonadaceae; genus Stenotrophomonas; species Stenotrophomonas maltophilia_AC. The sequence continues at coordinate 14,207 of DJBL01000075.1, read as the reverse complement.
GCTGCTCGGCCTGGCGCAGGCCATCGGGAAGGTCGATGCCACTGACCTTGCCGGTGCGCTGGTAGTCCTTCCAGCCGCTGCCGATCAGGTAGCCGCGGGCGATCGCCTCGACCGGCACCGGCTTGAGCTTGCGGGTGACCACCGCGCGCTTGGCGTACAGCGCCGGGTCCACGCCGTCGGGCAACACGCTGGCCACGTCGATGCCGGTCAGGTGGTTGGGCATCAGGTGGGCGGTCTTGGCGAACCAGAAATTGGAGACCTGGCAGAGCATCTCGCCCTTGCCGGGAATCGGGTCGGGCAGCACCACGTCGAAGGCCGACAGACGGTCGGTGGCGACCATCAGCAGGTAGTCCCCCGGCGGAGTGCCGGCGGGGAGCCGGTCGCGCGGAATGTCAAAAACATCACGCACCTTGCCGCGATGGCGCAAGGGCAGGCCGGGGAGATCGGATTGCAACAACGTGGTCGGCACGGGCACTCCTGGGGCTTCGTCATGACAGCTGTCCAGGGGACCCTGAGGGCCCGCACAGACAGCGGGCGGCCTAGTGTAAAGCGGGTTGGGCCCGCTGTGACGTAAAATGGGGCTCCTTTGTTGCCACGGCCGCCCAGACGACCATGCGCTGGTACGGAAAACTGCTCGGATTCATCGCCGGGGCCCTGCTGTTCAGGCCCAATCCGCTGTTTGGGGCCGTGGTCGGGCTGCTGATCGGGCATGCCTTCGATGCCGACTGGTTCCGCCTGAACAAGGAGAACCCCTACCGCGAGCTGGGGCTGACCTCCGAGGCCACCGATGCCGAGGTGGACCTGGCCTACCGCCGGCTGATCTCCCAGTACCACCCCGACAAGGTCATCGGCGCCGCCCCGGAGCTGCGCCAGCAGGCCGAGCGCAAGTCGCGCCAGCTCAACGCCGCCTACGACCGCATCAAGACCCTGCGCAAGCGCTGAGCGCGCGCGGCCCTCCTTTCCAAGTACTGAAGGCCCCGGCCATGTCCAACTGCATCATCGCCCCCTCCATCCTGTCCGCCAATTTCGCCCGCCTTGGCGAGGAAGTGGACAACGTGCTCGCCGCCGGTGCGGACTGGGTGCACTTCGATGTGATGGACAACCACTACGTGCCCAACCTGACCATCGGCCCGATGGTCTGCCAGGCGCTGCGCAAGCACGGCGTCACCGCGCCGATCGACGTGCACCTGATGGTCGAGCCGGTGGACCGCATCATCCCGGACTTCGCCGAAGCCGGTGCCACCTACATCAGCTTCCACCCCGAAGCCTCCCGCCACGTCCACCGCACCATCCAGCTGATCCGTTCGCTGGGCTGCAAGCCGGGCCTGGTGCTCAACCCGGGCACCCCGGTGGACATCCTGGACTGGGTGCTGGACGACCTGGACCTGGTGCTGCTGATGTCGGTCAACCCGGGCTTCGGCGGCCAGGCGTTCATTCCCTCGGCGCTGGACAAGCTGCGCGTGGTCCGCCAGAAGATCGATGCCAGCGGGCGCGACATCCGCCTGGAGATCGACGGCGGCGTGAAGGCCGACAACATCGGCGCGATCGCCGCCGCCGGTGCCGACGCCTTCGTGGCCGGCTCGGCGATCTTCAATGCCAAGTCCAGCTACCAGGACGTGATCGCGCAGATGCGCCACAACGTCGCCCAGGCGAGGGCCTGAGCCATGTCGGTGGCCACTGTGAACATCCGCGTGGCCACCGCCGATGATGCGGCGCTGATCCTGCGCTTCATCCGTGAGCTGGCCATCTACGAGAAGGCCGAATCCTCGGTGCAGACCGACGAGGCCGGCATCCGCGCCAGCCTGTTCGGGCCGGAGGCCAAGGCCCGCGCGCTGATCTGCGAGGCCGAGGGCGCGGCCATCGGCTACGCCGTGTACTTCTACAATTACTCCACCTGGCTGGGCCGCAACGGCATCTACCTCGAAGACCTCTACGTCAGCCCGGCCAGCCGCGGCAGCGGTGCGGGCAAGGCGCTGCTGCAGCACATCGCGCGCATCGCCGTGGCCGAGAACTGCGGTCGCTTCGAGTGGTCGGTGCTGGACTGGAACGAACCGGCGATCAAGTTCTACGAAGCAGCCGGGGCCAAGCCACAGAGCGAGTGGACGGTGTACCGGATGCAGGGCGAGGCGTTGCGGGCCTTCGCCGAAGGCTGAGCACCCGTAGCGCCGACCGTTGCTCGGCTGAACTCATCGCAGGACAAAAAAAGGCCGCACCCTCACGGATGCGGCCCTGGGAATACTCGGAGGCTGATCCTGCCTCCATCCATCGTCCCTGCTATGGCCTTCCATTCTCCGGCCCTTCGGTGACCGTTTGATGACGTTCACCGGCCTCGACGGCGGCCCTGCTAGCCTGCCCCTCCCCCTCTCGTGGAAGTGCTGCATGAGCCGTACCCGCTGGCGTCTGATCCTCAACGGCAAGTCCACCGGCAATACGGATCTGCGCGAGGCCGTGCACGCCCTGCGCGAGCGGGGTGTGCAGCTGGAGGTGCGGGTGACCTGGGAGGACGGCGACGCCGAGCGCTACGTGGCCGAGGCGATCGAGCACGGGGTGGACACGATCATCGCCGCCGGCGGCGACGGCACCCTGAGCGAAGTGGCCGAAACCCTGGCGCACCGTCCCGAGCCCGCCGACGCGCTGCCTTCGCTGGGGCTGGTGCCGCTGGGCACCGCCAATGATTTCGCCACCGCCGCGGGCATCCCGATCGATCCGTTGGAGGCGCTGGACCTCATCGAGCAGCATCCGGCCCGCCCGATCGACCTGCTCAACATCGATGCCGACGGCAAGCGCTGGTGGTGCGCCAATGTCGCCAGCGGCGGCTTCGGAACCGAGGTCACCGTGGAGACCGATGAAGGCCTGAAGAAGGTGCTCGGCGGCCTGGCCTACCTGGTGACCGGCATCTCGCGGCTGGGCCGGATCGATCCGATCCGTGCGCGCCTGCGCGCACCCGGGTTCGACTGGGAAGGCGGTTTCATTGCGCTCGGCATCGGCAACGGGCGCCAAGCCGGCGGCGGGCAGGTGCTGTGCCCGGACGCCGTGGTCGACGACGGCCTGCTCGATGTCACCGTCATTCCCGAACTCACCGGTGAGGTCGCCTCCACCATCGGCGCGCTGCTCAAGGGCGGCAAGCAGGGCGCGCTCGAGCAGGTTGCCCATCGCGCCCGCGCGCCGTGGGTGGAGATCGAGGCCGAGCAGCCGATCACCCTGAACCTGGACGGCGAGCCGGTGAAGGCCCGTCAGTTCCGCATCGAATGCGTGGCCGCGCGGGTCCGCATGCACCTGCACCCGGGCAGCCACCTGCTGTCGCCGCCCTGACCGGACGGGCCTGCCCGCCAGGGTTTCCCTCGCACCCCAGCTGCGGTACAGTCCCCCGGTGTCCATTCTGACGACCCCGCATACCCTTTCTTCCGCTCGCCGCTGGTGGCGATGGTGGCCTGTTGCCGTCGTCCGTCCCGCCACCGCCGTTTCCCGGAAGGAAAGTCGTCTTGATCACGTTCGAGCAGTTCCAGCAGCAGGCCGCTGAAGGCCACACCCGCATCCCCGTCGTCCGCGAAGTGCTGTCCGACCTGGACACGCCGCTTTCGGTCTATCTGAAGCTCGCCGACGGCCCGCATACCTATCTGTTTGAATCGGTCGAGGGCGGTGAGCGCTTCGGGCGTTACTCCATCATCGGCCTGCCGGCGCGCCGGGTGTATGCCTTCCACGGCCATACCCTGACCATCAGCGAGTCCGGCACCGTGGTGGAAACCCGCGAGGTCGCCGACCCGTTCACCGAGGTCGAAGCGCTGCGCAGCGCCCACTCGGTGCCCAAGCTGGCCGGCCTGCCGGGCTTCACCGGCGGCCTGGTGGGCTGGTTCGGTTTTGAATGCATCGGCTACATCGAGCCGCGCCTGGCGCCGCCGCGTGGCCGCGACGAACTGGGCACCCCGGACATCCTGCTGCTGCACTCCGAAGAGCTGGCGGTGTTCGACAACCTCAAGGGCCGCCTGTACCTGATCGTGCATGCCGACCCGGGTCAGCCCGGTGCATGGGAGGACGCCCAGGCCAAGCTGGATGCGCTGGTTGCCAAGCTGCGCGCGCCCGGCGCCGGCTACCCCGCACCGATCACCCGCGACGTGTTGGACGAGAACGACTTCGTCTCCGGCTTCACCCGCGAAGGCTTCATCGCCGCGGTGGACAAGTCCAAGGAATACATCCGCGCCGGCGACATCTTCCAGGTGGTGCTCAGCCAGCGCCTGAGCGTGCCGTTCAAGGCGCGCCCGGTGGATGTGTACCGCGCGCTGCGTGCACTGAACCCCTCGCCGTACATGTACTTCCTGGATACCGGTGACGTGCAGGTGGTCGGCTCCTCGCCGGAGATCCTGGTGCGCCTGCAGGACGGCGAAGTCACCGTGCGCCCGATCGCCGGCACCCGCCCACGCGGGGCCACGGTGGAGGAAGACAACGCACTGGAAGCCGAACTGCTGGCCGATCCCAAGGAGCGCGCCGAGCATCTGATGCTGATCGATCTGGGTCGCAACGATGCCGGCCGCGTGTCCAGGGCAGGCACGGTGGAAGTGGGCGAGCAGTTCGTGATCGAACGCTACAGCCACGTCATGCACATCGTCAGCGAGGTTACCGGGCAACTGCAGCCGGGCCTGAGCTATGCCGACGTGCTGCGCGCCACCTTCCCGGCCGGCACCGTCAGCGGTGCGCCGAAGATCCGCGCGCTGGAGGTGATCCGCGAGCTGGAACCGATCAAGCGCAACGTGTACGCCGGCAGCATCGGCTACATCGGCTGGCATGGCGACGCCGATACCGCCATCGCCATCCGCACCGCGGTGATCAAGGACGGCCGCCTGCACGTGCAGGCCGGCGCGGGCATCGTCTACGACTCGGACCCGGGCAAGGAATGGGACGAGACGATGAACAAGGGGCGCGCGTTGTTCCGCGCCGTTGCCCAGGCCGCCAAGGGCCTGTGAGTTTCCCGTGCCGTGGCCACCGCCACGGTTCCTGCTGCACCACCCGGACAAGGAATACCGCATGAAGCTGCTGAGCGCATTGCTGTTGTCGACGACGTTGGCCGCTGTCGCGCCGGCGTGGGGCCAGGCCAATACCATCCCCTCGCAGCCGCACCTGCTGGTCAAGGGCAGCGCCACCCGCACGGTGATGCCGGACCGCTTCACCGTAAAAGTGGCGCTGGAATCGGTCGACATGCAGACCGACACCGCCCGCGCCCGCGTGCAGGCCAATGCCGAACGCGTGCTGCAGTTGTTCGCCCAGCACGGCGCCATCGAGGGCACCGTGCGCGCCGCCAACCTGAGCATTGCCCCGTCCACGCGCTATCGCAACGATGAGGAGGTGTTCAACGGCACCGCCGCCCGTCGCGACCTGAAGGCCGAATTCCCCGACGCGCAGGCGCTGAAAGCCTTCCTCGGCGATCTGAAGGCCAGCCGCGAAGTGCAGGTCAGTACCGCTGAACCCACGTATTCGGGTGAAAGCCGCCTGCGTGGCGAACTCAAGGCCGAGGCCGCCGCGCAGACGCGCGAATCGGCCAAGGGCCTGGCTGGCGCATACGGCACGAAGATCACCGGCCTGTACAGCATTTCCGACGTCGCACCGAACTTCGCTTATGGCGTGCAGGCCGGTACCTGGGGCACGCCCGGTCGGGATGGCTTCGGCGACGGCGGAGAAAGCACAGCGCTGGACAAGGTGGCCGTGACCGGATCGCGCTATCGCGCGTCGTCGGGCGGCGAACTGCTCAACGCCGCGCCCATCACGTACACGGAAAACGTGTACGCCATTTTCCTCATTCAAGACGGACCCTGACCATGTTGTTGATGCTCGACAACTACGACAGCTTCACCTACAACCTCGTGCAGTACCTGCAGACGCTGGGCGCCGAGGTCAAGGTGGTGCGCAACGACGCCTTGAGCGTCGATGAGATCGCCGCGCTCGCCCCCGAGCGCATCGTGATTTCACCCGGCCCGTGCACGCCCAACGAAGCGGGCGTGTCGCTGGAGCTGATCCGCCGGCTCGGCCCGAGCACGCCGATCCTCGGCGTGTGTCTGGGCCACCAGAGCATCGGCCAGGTCTACGGGGGCGATGTCATCCGTGCGGGGAACATCATGCACGGCAAGACCTCGCCGATCCGGCATGAGGGCAAGGGCGTGTTCGCCGGCCTGCCGGACGGTTACCAGGCCACGCGCTACCACTCCCTGGTGGTGGACAAGACCACGCTGCCGGACTGCCTGGAAGTGACCGCCTGGACCGAAAACGAGGACGGCAGCGTCGAAGAGATCATGGGCCTGCGCCACCGCCAGTACCCGGTCGAAGGCGTGCAGTTCCACCCCGAATCGATCCTCACCGAGCACGGCCACGCCCTGCTGAAGAACTTCCTGCAGCGCTGATCGGCGCCGCACCTGCATCGCAAAGGACCCCCGCATGACCTTCTCCCCCCAGGAAGCCCTGCAGCGCACCATCGAGCACCGCGAGATCTTCTTCGACGAAATGGTCGACCTGATGCGCCAGGTGATGCGCGGCGAGGTCTCCCCGGTGATGACCGCTGCGATCCTCACCGGCCTGCGGGTCAAGAAGGAAACCGTGGGCGAGATCGCCGGTGCCGCCACGGTGATGCGTGAGCTGGCGCTGGCGGTGCCGGTGGCCGACAAGACCCACCTGGTGGATATCGTGGGGACCGGTGGCGACGGCTCGCACACCTTCAACATCTCCACCTGCGCGATGTTCGTGGTGGCCGCCGCCGGTGCCAAGGTGGCCAAGCACGGCAACCGCAGCGTGTCCTCCAAATCCGGCAGTGCCGATGCGGTTGAGGCGCTGGGCGCGATCATCGACCTGGGCCCGGCGCAGGTCGCCGAGGCGATCGCGCAGACCGGTATCGGCTTCATGTTCGCGCCGATGCACCACCCGGCGATGAAGGTGGTGGCACCGGTACGCCGCGAGATGGGCGTGCGCACCATTTTCAACATCCTCGGCCCGCTGACCAACCCGGTGGGCGCCACCAACGTGCTGATGGGCGTGTTCCATCCCGATCTGGTCGGCATCCAGGCGCGCGTGCTGCGCGAGCTGGGCGCCGAGCGCGCGCTGGTGGTGTGGGGGCGCGACAACATGGACGAGATTTCGCTGGGCGCCGGTACCCTGGTCGGTGAGCTGCGCGATGGCAAGGTGCGCGAGTACGAGATCCATCCGGAGGACTTCGGCATCGCGATGTCGGCCAGCCGCAACCTGAAGGTGGCCAACCCGGAGGAGTCGATCGCGATGCTGCGCGGGGTGCTGGACAACCAGCCCGGCCCGGCACTGGACATCGTGGCCCTCAACGCCGGTGCGGCGCTGTACGTGGCCGGCGTGGCCGACAGCATCGCCGACGGCCTGGCCCGCGCCCGCGCGGCCATTGCCGATGGCAGCGCGCGCGCGCGCATGAACCAGTACGTGGCCGCCACCCAGCGCATCCGCGCCGGCGGTTGAGCCGGCCATTTCACGCTTTACCCGTGGCTGGCCGATAATGGCCGGCCTGAAGGACCCGAACGACATGAGCGACATCCTCGACACCATCCTGGCCCGCAAGGCCGAAGAAGTGGCCGCCCGGCGCGCCGACGTGCCACTGCAGGCACTGATCGACCGTCTGCAGCAGGCGCCGCCGGTGCGCGGCTTCGCCGATGCGCTGCGGGCCTCGATCGCCGCCGGCAACCCGGCGGTGATTGCCGAGGTGAAGAAGGCCAGCCCGTCCAAGGGGGTGATCCGCGCCGACTTCCATCCGGCCGATATCGCGGTGAGCTACGAGTTCGGTGGCGCCAGCTGCCTGTCGGTGCTGACCGACGTGGACTTCTTCCAGGGCGCCGATGCCTACCTGCAGCAGGCCCGCGAGGCGTGCACGCTGCCGGTGCTGCGCAAGGACTTCGTGATCGATCCCTACCAGGTGTACGAGGCCCGCGTGCTCGGCGCCGACTGCATCCTGCTGATCGTGGCCGCGCTGGACGACCGCCAGCTGGCCGAGCTGTCCGACCTGGCCATGCAGCTGGGCATGGACGTGCTGGTGGAAGTGCACGACATCGACGAGCTCGAGCGCGCCATCCAGGTGCCGGTGCCGCTGATCGGCATCAACAACCGCAACCTGCGCACCTTCGAGGTGTCGCTGCAGACCACCCTGGACATGCGCCAGGCCGTGCCGCGCGATCGCCTGCTGGTCACCGAGAGCGGCATCGTCGATGCCGACGATGTCAGCCGGATGCGCGCCGCCGGCGTGCACGCGTTCCTGGTCGGGGAGGCCTTCATGCGCGTGGAAGAGCCCGGCGAGGGCTTGCGTCAGCTATTCTTCAGCGCATGACTGCGAACTACCCAACGCCGCGCGACGACGCCCCGCTGGTGGTCTTCGATTTCGATCACACCCTCTACGACGGCGATTCGGGCAGCCACCTGTTTGCCTGGCTGATCAAGCGCAACCCCCTGCGCCTGCTCGCCGCGCTGCTGGCCACTCCGATCCTGGGGCCGCTGGTGGCCTTGCTGCCTACCCGCCGCCGCGGCATCTCCGGCTACGTGTGGATCGCCACCTTCGGGCTGCACCGCGCGCGCGACCTCAACAAGGCCATCGATCGCTACGTGCTCACCCACGAGGCCGACATCCGCCGCCGGCTGCTGCCGGTGGCGCTGGACGTGTTCGCCCGGCACCGGGCGCAGGGTGACCGGGTGGTGGTCGCCACCGGCGCACCGCCGGAGCTGGCCCGCGCCATCCTTACCTTCGTGGCCCACCAGGGCGTGCCGGTCATCGGCACCGAGGTCGGCCCGTTCCTGGGCGCGGTGATCGCCACGCGCCACTGCCACAACGAAGAGAAGATGCGCATGCTGCGCGAGCGCGGCTATGGCGAGATCGCCATCGCCTACTCCGACAGCAGTGCCGACCTGCCGCTGCTGCTGGCCGCCAAGGCGCCGGTGGTGGTCAATCCGAAGGCGTCGCGGGTGGCCCATTTCCGCCAGGTGCTGCCGCCCGGTACCCCGGTGCTCAATTGGGGCTGTGTCGATCGGGCTGGCGATCCGGTCTAAGCGGTTCGATTGAACATGCGTCTGGCCTAGCCTGCGCGGGGGCGACGCAACCGGCTCACGCCGCGCGCCACTGCAGCACGGCCTGGCCGATCTGGAACAGGCTGATGGCCAGTACCAGCACGCCGACGGCCACCAGTACCCAGCGCTCCCGGACCCGCTTGACCAGCAGCGCGGCGACCGGCGCGGCCATCATGCCGCCGATCATCAGGCCGGCCACGATGTTCAGGTACTGCAGGCCCATCGACAGCAGGAAGGTGATCGAGACCGCCACGGTCACCACGAACTCGGCCGCGTTGACGGTGCCGATGGTGGTCCGGGCCTGGCCGCCACGCGCCAGCAGGGTGGAGGTGGCCACCGGTCCCCAGCCGCCGCCGCCGCTGGCATCCAGCAGCCCGGCCACGAAGCCCAGCACCGGGACCCGCTTCACTTCCTGGGCCGGCATCAGCCGCCCGGCCGCGCGCAGCAGGATGAAAATGGCCAGCACCAGCAGGTAGCAGTAGATGAACGGGCGGATGACATCGCCCGGGAGCTGGGTCAGCACGTAGGCGCCGAGGACCCCGCCGACCGCGCCAGGCAGGGCCAGGCGCAGGAACAGCCGGCGATCGACGTTGCCGGCCACCAGATGGGAGACGCCCGAGGCGCCGGTGGTGAACACCTCGGCGGTGTGGATGCTGGCGCTCACCGCCGCCGGCGGCAGGCCCATGCTCAGCAGCACCGAGGACGACACCAGCCCGAACGCCATGCCCAGCGCGCCATCGACCAGCTGCGCGCCCAGGCCGATCAGGATGAACCAATAGAATTCGCTACCCAGTTCCATGGCCCCAGCCTAGCGGCAAAGGGCGGCCAGTGCCGAGCGCTGGCCGACGGGGTGCCGCCGTCGGGTGGGCCTGGAGGCGGATCTGCGCGGTGGTCGGCCCGTGGCCGACACCTGCGGAACCGGCCGCAGCACGGTCCCGGGCGGGCAGGGATCAGCGGGTGCCGTACAGGACCACGGTCTTGCCGCGGGCGTGCAGCAGGCCGTCGGTCTGCAGCTTCTTCAGCACCCGGCCGGCCATTTCACGCGAGCAGCCGACCAGCCGGGCCAGTTCCTGGCGCGACACGCGCAGCTGGGTGCCCTGCGGGTGGCTCATGGCTTCCGGCTCGCGGGACAGGTCGTGAAGGGTGCGCACGATGCGGTCGGTGACATCCAGGAACGCCAGGCGGCTGGCCTTGCGACTGGTGTCGAGCAGGCGCTTGGAGATCTGCTGGCCCAGCGCGTACAGCAGGCGCGGCGCATCGGCCGACAGCGGGCCCAGGAACAACTGGTGCAGGCGCTCGTAGCTGATCTCGGCCAGCTCGCAGGGGGTGCGGGTGCGCAGGATCACTTCGCGGCGGTCGGATTCGACGAAAAGCCCCATTTCGCCGACGAATTCACCTGAACCGAAGTAGCCGAGGACCAGCTCGCGGTCGTCCTCTTCCTCAGCAATTATAGAAACCGAGCCACTGATCACGTAGTAAAGGGTGCCGGCCGGGTCCCCCGGGCGAAACACATCGGTGCGCGCGGGGTAGCGGCGGCGATGGCTGTGGGCCAGGAAACGGTCGATGGTGGCGATATCCAGGGCCAGTGGACTTGTGGCAAGGCGCACAGTTGACACGTTTGAGGCGCTCCCTTTGCTCATGAACAATTCACGGCTATGTGCCGCGAGCTTAACGATCCGGTTTGTTAAGGGCAAACACAGCACACCTGTTCCTTTCGATGCAAGTTTCGCCCCCGATCACTTTGCCCCATAATTCCCCCTTTCCCACCACTCACAGGATCGACCGCCGTGGTCAAGCCGTTGCCTCGCCTCAGGTTGCAGGGTTTCAACAACCTCACCAAGGCGCTGAGCTTCAACATCTATGACGTGTGTTACGCGCGCACCGAAGAGGAGCGTCAGCGTTACATTGAATACATCGATGAAGAGTACAACGCCGACAGGCTTACTCAAATCTTGACCGATGTCGCCGAGATCATCGGCGCCAACATCCTCAACGTGGCGCGCCAGGATTACGATCCGCAGGGTGCCTCGGTGACGATCCTGATCTCGGAAGAGCCGGTGATCGACAAGAAGCAGGCCGGCAAGGAGTTGATCTCCGACGCCGTGGTCGCGCACATGGACAAGTCGCACATCACTGTGCACACCTATCCGGAAACGCACCCGCAGGAAGGTATTGCCACCTTCCGCGCCGACATCGACGTGGCCACCTGCGGCGTGATTTCGCCGTTGAAGGCGCTGAACTACCTGATCGAGAGTCTGGAATCGGACATCGTGATCATGGATTACCGCGTGCGTGGCTTCACCCGTGATGTGAAGGGCAAGAAGCACTACATCGATCACAAGATCAACTCGATCCAGAACTTCCTGGCCAAGAACATCAAGTCGCGTTACGAGATGTTCGACGTCAACGTCTACCAGGAAAACATCTTCCACACGAAGATGCACCTGAAGGACTTCGACCTGGACCAGTACCTGTTCGAAGAGAAGGCCAAGAACATCTCGTTCAAGGAACGCATGAAGATCGAAGCGCTGCTGCGTCGTGAGATCGAAGAGCTGTTCCACGGGCGCAACCTGGCCGAGTAATGCGGTGGCGACCGCCGCCCCGGGCAACCGGTGGCGGTACTGCGCACGGCGGACGCGTCCCGCCTGTGGAACCTGCGGTTTGCGCAATTGACGGTTCCACGGAAGCAGTTCAACAACGGCCCGGTGTGAAGACACCGGGCCGTTGTCGTATTCACGTTGCGGCGCCGGAGGCGACGATGCCGGGTTGGCCGGCCGCGTTCACACCCGGTAGGCGATCGTCTTCATCACCGCCGAGGCCAGGGCCATCACCGATGGGATCGGGAACGGCAGCTTGCGCGCGCCAGCGTGTTCGGCATGGTCGGCGTGCCGGGCTTCGTCGATCTTCATCACCTTGAGGATCTCGCGGCTGCGCAGGTCGGCCGCGGGCAGGGTGTCCAGGTGCTCATCCAGGTGGGCCTCCACCTGGCGCTCGGTCTCCACCACGAAGCCGAGGTTCCAGCCGTCGCCGCGCAGGCCGGCCAGGGTGCCGATGGTGTAGCTGCCGGCATACCAGATGGGGTTGAACAGGCTGGGGCGGCTGTCCAGCTCGCGCAGGCGCTGGGCGCACCAGGCCAGGTGATCGGTTTCTTCCTGGGCGGCTTCGAGCAGGTGGGCGCGGGTCTGGGCCTCCTGGGCCACCGCGGCCTGGCCAAAGTACAGGCCCTGAGCGCAGACCTCGCCGACGTGGTTGATGCGCATCAGCCCAGCGGCATGGCGGCGCGCGGCGCGGTCCATCTGCACGTCCGGGGTGGCCGTGGCCGGGTAGGGGCGGCTGGCCGGCGGGTTGCCGAACACCGTGTCCAGGGCGCGCTGCGCCTCGGTCAGCAGGTGATCGAGCGGGGTGATCTGGCGGGTCGCGGTCATGGGGGGCGGGGGCGTAGCGCGGGGATCGTCGATTCTCGCCCCCTTGGGGCGGCGTGCCAAGCCGGGGCCGGGCGGCGACTTGCATGTGGCCGGGCAGGCCAGTACAATCCCGCCTCTTCACAACGCGTGGCAGAGTTCCGGCCGTTCAGCGCCGCAATGAGCCCGACCTACTTGAGTTCTTTCATGAGCACTTTCACTGCAAAGTCCGAGACCGTCCAGCGCGACTGGTATCTCGTCGACGCTTCCGGCAAGACGCTGGGCCGTCTGTCCACCGAGCTGGCCCGCCGTCTGCGCGGCAAGCACAAGCCGGTCTACACCCCTCACGTTGATACCGGTGATTACCTGGTTGTCATCAATGCAGAAAAGATTGCCGTCACCGGCAACAAGCTGCAGGACAAGCTGTACCACCGCTTCACTGGCTACATCGGCAACCTGAAGACCGAAACTCTGGCCCAGGCGCTGGAGCGCCACCCGGAGCGCGTCATCGAGACCGCCGTCAAGGGCATGCTGCCGAAGGGCCCGCTGGGCCGCGCCATGTACCGCAAGCTCAAGGTGTACTCGGGTTCCGAGCACCCGCACGCCGCTCAGCAGCCTCAGGTTCTGGATATCTAATCATGGCTATCACGCAAAACTACGGCACCGGCCGCCGCAAGTCCTCCACCGCCCGCGTGTTCCTGCGCAAGGGCGCCGGCAACATCACCGTCAATGGCCGTCCGCTGGACGAGTTCTTTGGCCGTGAGACTGCACGCATGATCGTGCGTCAGCCGCTGGAACTGACCAAGAACACCGAAAGCTTCGACATCATGGTCACCGCCGCTGGCGGTGGTACCACCGGTCAGGCCGGTGCGATCCGCCTGGGCATCGCCCGCGCGCTGGTCGAGTACGACGAAACCCTGAAGTCCGAGCTGCGCAAGGCTGGCTTCATGACCCGTGACGCCCGTGAAGTCGAGCGTAAGAAGGTCGGTCTGCACAAGGCACGTCGCGCCACCCAGTTCTCCAAGCGCTGATCCATCGCGCCTGGCGTGGGATCCTTCGGGATCCCGCTGGGAGGACAGCAAAAGCCCGGCCTCGGCCGGGCTTTTGTCGTTTGTGGGGCCGATGTTGCTCAGGGCCAGGGCTAGAGCCAGAGCCAGAGCCAGAGCCAGAGCGCTTGGTCTGCGCATTGGCTGGGTTGGGTCGGCGCGGATGGATTGTCGGGACACGCTGCAAGTACGTCCTTGTAAGCTCCGTCGCCGCATCCATGCGGCTCAGGGTCCCGCCAACCCACCCGCGCCGCCCCTCGACAGTTGGCTGGTGTGCAGGGAAAAGGCGAGGCAAGAGCGGGGCGGGGCCTGAATCGGTAGTGCCGGCCGCTGGCCGGCAACCACGCCGCCCATCCGCAAGCCGATGGCATCACGCGTGAGGGTCGTGACTGCGATCCCGCTCCCCATCGCCCGGCCGCCGCCCGCCGCGTGGGCGTAATCGCTGCCGGCCGCAACGCATCCCCGTCGGCAATGGGGGGGCGCCGCGCTGCCCGCCAGCCCCACGGGCACCCGACGCCACTCGCGCCCCATCAGCTGAGGCAGCCCCCTTGGAGTCCAAGGGGGCGCGCCGACAGGCGCGGGGATGTGGGGAGGTAGATGAAGCGGGCCCAACCTTGCTTCGCAAGGTTGGGGTGCTGGGCGCCGTGCGCCCAGCTAACCGCACCAAATAAAACAAAAGGCCTGATCTTTCGATCAGGCCTTTTGTTTTATT
>DJBL01000112.1 GCA_002435595.1 Stenotrophomonas maltophilia | reverse complement strand
CGGCACGCACGCCGCCACCGGTGCGCGCCAGCGCGCCGCGCCTGGCGCCGCGCCTGGATCGCGGGGTCGAGATCATCCGCGGCGATGTTTCCTCCCATAGCGGCTCTCCCTGAGCCATGCCGAGACAGTCCATGACGCCATGCCCCGCCCGCCTGCACCGTCCCTCCCGCCGCTGGCCCGCGCAGCTGCTGCTGGCGCTGGTGCTCGCGGCCAGTCCGGTGCTGGGCATGGCCAATGCCGATGTGGTGCTGCAGACGCGCGAACAACGCCCGTGGCCGTTGCCGGCCGACCTGGAACGGGTCGCCATCGCCGACCCCAGCGTGGCCGACGTGGTGATGCTGCGCGGCCCGCGCCAGGCGCTGCTGGTCGGCAAGGCACCGGGCACCACCACGCTGCTGGTGTGGCGCCGCCAGCAGAGCGAGCCGCAGCGGATGCAGATCGATGTGCGCAGCGCGGTCCAGGGGGCGCTGCCGCACTCGGAGGGCCTGCAGGTCACCCTGCAGGATGGCCAGGGCCTGCTGCAAGGGAGTGCGGCAGGCCTGCTGGACCATGAGCAGAGCCGCAAGGCCGCCAGCATGGCGTTGGGCAGCGATGGCCAGTTGGCCGATGTCTCCACCATCGCCAGCGGCGGGGTGGTCCAGGTCGAGGTCAAGGTGGTGGAGTTCAACAAGTCGGTGCTGCGCCAGATCGGCATGAGTTTCGCCAACAGCAACAACGGTTTCTTCTATGGCATCACCCGGCCCGGCGGCACCCTTCCCGGGGTGGCGCCGGTGGGCACCGACCCGGACGTGCCGGTGGTCAACAACCCGCTGTCGTCGGCGTTCGGGCTGGTGTTCAAATCACTCACCCACGGCTGGGATGCCAACATCGACCTGCTGCAGAACAACGGCATGGCACGGGTGCTGGCCGAGCCGACGCTGGTCGCCCTTTCCGGGCAGAGCGCCAGCTTCCTGGCCGGCGGCGAACTGCCGATCCTGGAGCCGCAGGGGCTGGGCACCACCACGGTCACGTTCAAGCCGTTCGGCATCGGCCTCACGGTCACCCCGACCGTGCTCGGCCCGGACCGGATCGCGCTGAAGGTGGCGCCGGAAGCCAGCGACCTCAACTACGCCGCCGGCATCTCCTACAACGGCGTGCAGATTCCCTCCATCACCACCCGGCGTGCCGACACCACCGTGGAGCTGGGCGATGGCGAAACCTTCGTGATCGGCGGACTGGTCAGCAACACGGTCAGCTCCAGCGTGGACAAGATTCCGCTGCTGGGCGACCTGCCGATCATCGGCGCGTTCTTCCGCAGCCTGAACTACAAACGCGAGGAAAAGGAACTGGTCATCATCGTCACCCCGCGCCTGGTGCAACCGCTGGCGCGCGACACCGTGGTGCCGTTGCCCGGCGACCGCGAAGCCCGGCCGAACCTGCCGGTCTGGGGCGCCTGGCTGCTCAGCCCGGCATCCTCGGACCAGCTCCCCGGCTTCTCGCGCTGAGCCGATGCCAGGAGCCCGCCACGCATGTCCTCCGCCCCCATCCCGCTGCTGCACCCGATGGCGCCGCCGATGACACTGGTCCTGGTCGCCCCGAGCCGTGACCTGCTCGATACGCTGGTTCCCAAGCTGCCGGTGGGCACCCGGGTGCACTGGGAAGACAGCCGCGGCTCGAGCATCGCGCTGGACGCGCATCGACGCAACGGCCCCTGCGTGGTGCTGCTCGACTTCCGCCGCGAGCAGGCGGCGGTCTCCACCGAACTGACCCGCCACCTGCACCGCAGCGTGCCCGACCTGACCGTGGTGGCGGTAGGTTCCACCGCGCCGGAGCAACTGGACGGCGTGGTCGCCGCGCTGCGCGCCGGCCTGCGCGACATCCTCGACCTGGACGCCTCCACCGCCGACATCGATGCCGTGCTGCGCCGCGCCGGCGGCAGCCCGCCGGTGCGCAGCATCACCCCGGAGCCGGCGCACAAGGCGCGTCTGGTGCTGCTGCTCGGCGTGCGCGCCGGCGTCGGCAGCAGCACCCTGGCCGCACACCTGGGCGTGCTTGCGCAGCAACTGGGCCACCCGGCCACCGCGCCGGGCGCCGAGGGCGATCCGGCCCAGCAGGACAACCGCCTGCTGCTGCTCGACCTGGGCCAACCGGCCGGGGATGTCGCGCTGTACCTCAACCTGGACAGCCAGTTCCACTACGACGATGCGTTGCGCAACGCCACCCGCATCGATGCCACCCTGGCACGCACCGCCATGACCCGGCATCCCGGTGGCCTGGCCCTGCTCGGCCAGCCGGCCGGCAGCGAGGCCGGCCCGATCGCCGATCCGGCGGTGCTGGTGCAGCGCCTGCGCGGCGTGTTCGATACCGTGCTGTGCGAGCTGGGCGGCGCGCCGGTGCGACAGATCCCGCGCTCGCTGCTCAACAGTGCCGATGAAATCTGGCTGGTCGCCGACCAGGCGATCGGCACCCTGGTATCGCTGGACCTGGCCCTCAAGCAGCTGGAGGCGCTCGGCGTGCGCGATGAACGCCTGCAGCTGGTGGTCAACCGCCACGACGAAGCCGGCGGCCTGGCCCCGGCGCAGATCGCCCAGCGCTTCGACCTGCCGCTGCTGGCCACCCTGCCCGACTGCCACCGCCTGCGCGCCAGTGCCAACCACGGCCACCTGCTGCTGCAGGATGCGCCGCGCGATCCCTACCTGCGTGCCCTGACCCCCCTGCTCGCGCGACTGGACCCGGCCCTTGCCCGGGCCCTGCCACGCGGCTGGCGGGAAAAACTCGTCCTCCGCCTTGGTGGCCTTCCATGGAAGACAAAGTGACCCCGTTCGCTCCCCTGCATGCGCGCAGCGAGTCCGCCGCCGCGGTGGACGCCACGCCTGCCCCGTTCGCCCAGTCCGAGGAGTACCAGAAGGTCCTGGTCGCTGCCCACGAGCACCTGCTCAACAGCATCGAGGACGAGCGCATCGACATCGATGCCTGGGCCCCGGACACCGTGGCGCGCTACGTGCACACCCAGACCGCGATCTTCGTGCAGGAGTGGCGCATCCCGGTCAACGAGGCCGAGATGGAGGTGGTGGCCGGTGCGCTGGTCAAGGAGCTCACCGGCTTCGGTCCGCTCGATGACCTGCTGCACGATCCGTCCATCGAAGACATCCTGATCAACGGCTACAAGGACATCCACGTCTCCCAGGGCGGGCGCCTGGTGCGCGCGCCCCAGCGCTTCAGCGATGACAGCCACCTGCTGCGCATCCTGCGCCGCATCCTGGCCCCGCTCGGCCGCCGCCTGGACGAATCCAACCCCATGGTCGATGCGCGCCTGCCCAACGGCGGCCGCCTCAACGCGATCATCTCCCCGCTGGCCGTCGATGGCCCGATGGTGTCCATCCGCAAGTTCCGCAAGGACCCCTTCACGCCCGACGAACTGCTGCGCATGGGCACCTTCGACCGCCCCATGCAGGCGCTGCTGCACGCGATGGTGCTGGGCCGCTGCAACATCCTGGTCTCCGGCGGCACCAGTTCGGGCAAGACCTCGCTGCTCAATGCCCTGGCCAGCTACATCCCCGCCGACGAGCGGGTGATCACCGTGGAAGACACCGCCGAGCTCTCGCTCAACCACCCGCACGTGGTACGCCTGGAAAGCCGCATCGGTGGCGCCGACGGCCAGGGCGCGGTGAGCATCCGCGACCTGGTCCGCAACAGCCTGCGCATGCGCCCGGACCGCATCGTGGTCGGCGAAGTGCGCGGCGCCGAAGTACTGGAGATGCTGCAGGCCATGAACACCGGCCACGACGGCTCGATGGCCACCATCCACGCCAACTCGCCGCGCGACTGCCTGTACCGCATCGAGATGCTGGCCGGGTTCGCCGGCTTCCAGGGCAGCGAGGACAGCCTGCGCCGGCAGATCGCCAGCGCGATCGACTTCATCGTGCAGATCTCGCGCCTGGGCAGCGGCCGCCGCGTGCTGGTATCGATCACGGAAATCACCGGGGTCAGCGACAACCTGATCAGCACCCAGGAAATGTTCCGCCACGAAATCCAGGTCGATGCCGATGGCAACGAACACGACCGCTGGGTCGGCCTGGGCTTCCATCCGCACTCGCACAAGCTCGAGCCGTTCCGGCGCCAGCTGCGCGAGGCCCTGGACGGAGGCTACTGACGGTGACCACGGTGCTGCTGCTGTGCAGTGCGATCCTGGTGCTGGTGGCCGTGGCCATCGAGCTGTGGTGGGGCGCGGCCCGCCGCGAACGCCAGCGCGCCTCGCTGCAGCACACCGAACAACGACTGGCCGCCACGCCTGCGGCGCCGCTGCTGGCCGGCATGCCGGTGCGCCCGGCCAATGCCG
>DJBL01000106.1 GCA_002435595.1 Stenotrophomonas maltophilia | reverse complement strand
GTGCCGACCACATCCGTGCGGCGATCGCCGAGAATCCGCGTTCGCCGGCCTTGCTTTCGCAGTTGCAGCGCACCTACGCGCTGCGCCTTGAACTTACCCAGCAGGCGCTCATGGCGGCCGCTGGCCTGCCATCCTGAAGGAGGAGATACACCATGCACACATCACTGCGCCTGATTGCAGCCCTGGGCCTGCTGCTGCCGTTGGCGGCAACGGCCGCCACCCGCGTGGACGAGCGCGCGCCACTGGGCGCGGGCGGCCGGGTCGAACTGAGCAACATCGCCGGCAAGGTCAGCGTGCGCGGCTGGGACCGCAACGAAGTGGCCTTGACCGGCTCGATGGCCGACGGCCTGACCCTCAAGCAGGACCGCAGCACCAACCGGGTGCGCTGGGAGGTGATCTACCCGCGCAACGGCAACAATGGCGGGGCAACGCTGGAACTGCGCGTGCCGCGTGCGGTGGACGTGCAACTGGGCACGGTCAGTGCGGATATCGACGTGGCCGAGGTGGATGTGCGGCGGCTGCAGGCCAATGCGGTCAGCGGTGACATCGCCGCGGCCGGGCGCAGCGGCGAGACGGCGCTGACCTCGGTGAGCGGGGGCATCCGTTCGCAGGTGCAGACCACGCGGCTGGACCTGCGCGCGGTGAGCGGTTCGATCCAGGCCACCGGCGGCGCGGGCGAGGTATCGGCCGAGACGGTATCGGGCAGCATCAAGCTCGATGCCGGCCGGGTGCAGCGGCTGGCCGCCGACGCGGTGTCGGGCGGGTTGAACGTGGCGGCGACCGGGCTGGCGCCGGGCGGCAAGGTGACGTTGCAGACGGTGAGCGGGTCGATCGGGCTGCAGTTGCCGCGATCGGTCTCGGCCCAGCTGAGCGTGAAGACCTTCAGTGGCGACATCCAGTCCGACGCGGGGTCGGTGGAGCGGCCGCGCTATGGGCCGGGCCGCAGCCTGGATGCGAAGCTGGGCGGCGGTGATGGGGACATCACGATCAATGCCCATTCGGGCAACGTGCGGGTGGGGCTGGGCGCGCGTTGAGTGCGGCCACCGCACCGGCGCAAGGCCGGTGCGGACGGCTGCAGGTCAGCCGGCTTTCTTCAGTGCCAGGGTGTTGCCGAGCACTTCGATCTTGCCACCGCCCTTGCGGAACGCGGCCAGGTCGGCTGCGATGCTGGCGCTGTTGACGGCCGTGCTGGAACCTTGCTTACGGTCGACGCGAACGGTGTTGCCTGCCTTGGGGGAGGTCTTTGGCGTACGGGCCATGGATGCTCCTGTCATGGTTAACACGTGGATAAAAGCGCCGACAGGTCGTGCTGTTGTCGGCGGTAGTCCTGCCGCACGTGGCGGCAGTCATCGCCGCCCATGTCAAACTGGCGGCAGATGGCGGGACGCTGCGAATAGATCGTGCAGCGCAGGTGATAGGGGTCGATGGCGGCGCACCAGCCTTCGTCGTTGCGGGCCATGACGGTGCGCCCGGCCTCATCGGTGTCCAGCAGGTAGCCGGGCACCTGATCGCTGGGCATGACAGTCACCGACATCCGGCAACAGACCGCGTCACAACGGCGGCAGTCGATGGGGTCGGGTTCGTCGGTGGCAACTGGGGCTGGTACAACCAGGCGTTCGCCCAATCGAATCTCTCTTGGCGGCTCGGGGCAGTACACGCTGGGAACGAGCCGGATCACAGCGTAAAAGCGATCCCGGCGCCCGGGACGGATCCAAGGGCGGCAGCATCGAGAAGGACGGTGGCCTGTACGAGGCCCGGGATGACATGCGCATTGCGCACTGAAGCCAAAAGATGATAGCGCTTTCGGCGTAACGTTTTGTTAATACGACGCCCTGCCCGGGCCGGATCCCTTGTGCGGCCTGGGTTTGAGCCGGTGGCCAGAACCACTATCTGGGGCCGTCGGCGCGGAAAACAACCCAGGCGCCGCGCCACACCGGCAGATTCACCGTGCCGGCCGCATCCGCAGCCTCACCCTCAACCCGCCGCCGCCCACGCCAACCCATGCACCACGCCGAACGACGGGTTGCCGCGCACCAGCGTCGAGCCCGGGAACGCCGCGGCGACCGCATCCTGCAGGTAGCCTGCACGCGACATCCCGCCGGTGAGGAACACCGCCGCCGGATCGTGACCGATGTCGGCGCGCACCTGCTCCAGCAGCGCGGTCAGCTCGCCCAGGTAGTTGCCCGCGGCCGCTTCCAGGCGCGTACGGTCGACCTGCACGGCCATGCCGCGCTCGATGAAATCCAGCGCACTGTCATGCGCGGCCGCACTGCTCAGACCGATTTTGCAGCGTTCCACTTCGCGGTACAGGCGCGCCGTGTTGCCGGTGTCCTGCAGCGCCTGCAGCCGCTTGCCCCACGGGGCCTCGGCATCGCGGTAATTGTGCTGGCGGAAGTCGCGCTGGCGGGTCATGTCCTGCACCATCGCCGCTTCCACGTAATGGTGCGCCGGCACGCGGCTGACGCCACGGCCGAACAGCGGCATGTAGGCGCCCAGGCTCAGCGCCAGATCGATATCGGTACCGCCCCGCGCGATGCCCCACGCGCGATGGATCTTCGGGGCGTGCGTACCGCCCACGCGCGCATGCGCGATATCGGTGGTGCCGCCGCCGATGTCGACCACGATCGCCTCGTGTTCCTGCGCGCTTTCAGCGTGGTAGTGCATGGCTGCCGCGGCAGGTTCCTCGAGGAAATCCACGTCATCGAAGCCGGCCGCGATGGCGGCGGTGTGCAGGATCTCCAGCGCCTGGTCGTTGCCGGCCGCGCCGATGGAACTGCGGAACTGCACCGGGCGGCCGAGCGTGGCCGTGCGCACCGGCTGCTCAAGCTGGCGCGAGGCGGTCAGCCGGATGTGTTCCAGGATGTGCGTGGCGATGCCGGTAATGGTCTGGCGCGCGCGCGGGTGCAGGTTGTAGCCGAGCATCGACTTGGGGCTCTGCACCAGGTTGCCTTCGTTCTCCTCGAAGTAGGCCTCCAGCGCATCGTCGCCGTACACCGCGTTCTGCAGCAGCTTGGTGGAGGTGAGCGGGGCACGCATCTGCTCTTCCATCCACTGCCGGCGCACCACCCGCAACGCCTCGCGGCGCAGGGCGTCCGGCGCGCGCTCCTGGCCAGCGGCGCGGGCGTCGCGGGCGGCCGCGTCGATCAGCCGCGCCAGCTCGTGTTCCAGTGCCGGGGTCAGCTCGAAGTCGTTCGGGTCGCGCATCACCTCCGGGAAATACACCGTGGTGCGGAACTGCTCGGCCTGGCCGAACTGGATCGGCACCACCGCGCCGTCCACCACGGCGGCGGCGGCCGAGTTGCTGGTGCCAAAGTCGATGCCGATTTTCATGCGGGGCCGGGGCGGTGGTCGGGGGGCGCGCACTTTGCGGCAAGCGGGCGGGCGGTGCAAGGGCCGAAGGGGTGGGCGGTTACACTAGGGGTTGTTCAGATTCCCAAGGCGTCACCATGTCCACCGCTCCTGCCTGTCCGCAATGCACCCTGGAAAACACCTACGCCGATGGCGCGCTGTGGATCTGCGCCGACTGCGGCCATGAATGGACCACCGCCGAGGCCGGCGGCGACGGCGGGGTGGTGGTGCGCGACAGCAACGGCAACGTGCTGGCCAGCGGCGATACGGTCACGGTGATCAAGGACCTGAAGGTCAAGGGCTCGTCGATCCCGCTCAAGCAGGGCACGGTGATCCGCAACATCCGCCTGGTCGAGGACGATGCCGAACATATCGAAGGCAACTCGGACAAGATCAAGGGGCTGGTGCTGAAGACCTGCTTCCTCAAGAAGGCCTGAGCCGGGCTCAGTTGACGGTGGCGCCGTGCTGGCGCCAGCGTGCCAGGCTGTCCAGCTTGGCCTGGTACTGCGCCTTGAGCACGCCGCCGTTGTCGCCGGCCAGATCACGGGCGCGTGCCATCTCGCGCGAGGCGCGGCGGGTGTCGCCGGCCAGGAAATAGGCGCGCGCCAGCCCGAAATGGAACTGGTGCGCGCTGTCATACATGCGCACCGCACGCCGGTAGTAGCCGATCGCGGCGGCGTAGTCGCGGCGCTGTTCGGCCTGGTTGCCCAGCCGGAACTGCACGAACGGGTCATCGCGCTGCACCTGCTGCAGGCGCTTGGCCAGCAGCGCGGCCTGGTGGGTGTCGCCAAGCCGGCGATACAGCGCGGCCGCGTTGGTCAGGCTCGGTGCATTGCGCGGCTTGAGCTGAAGGGCGGTGCGGTAATCGCGCTCGGCCTGGGCCAGGTTGCCGCTACGGGCGTCGAGCACGCCCAGATTGTTCCAGCCCGAGACGAACGCCGGATCCATCGCCAGCGCGGCCTGGAAGTAGGCGCGGGCCTGGACCGCATCGCCGTCGGTCATGTGCATGGCACCGCGGTTGTTGTAGAAGTGCGCCAGCGCGCGTTCCTGGCTGACCGGCTGGGGGCCGTAGCGGTCGTAGAGCACGTTGCGGTCCAGGTCCACCACCGCGATGCGCCCGCGGAAGTTCACCCCGGCATTGACGTGCCCCACGCTGTAGATCACCCCCTGGTCCTGGAACCAGGTCACCACCTGCGCCACTTCCTGCACGCGCGCATCGATCCCGGCCGCGCGCGCCAGGGTGACAAACAGCAGGGTGAACGACAGGCAGTTGGCGCGCCGGTTCTGCCAGGTCTCGGTGAGGGTCTGGGTGGCGTAGGGGTCATAGGTGAGCGCCATGCCGTCGTCGTCGAAGATCAGGTGGACCAGCCGCTCCACGCGCTGCTCGCGCGAGTAGCCCGGGGCGATCACCCGCTGCTGCAACAGCGCTTGCAGCGGCGCGGGAATGGCCAGGATCTGCGCGGGGCTGGGCAGCGCGGTCGCCGCCGGCACGCCGGCCTCGGCCGGGGGCGACGGCGAGCC
>DJBL01000107.1 GCA_002435595.1 Stenotrophomonas maltophilia | reverse complement strand
GCGGCCCCCGCCGCGGATGCCGCCGCCGCGGGCCGGCTGGCGATGGCCCGTGACGAGGCGCTGCGCCGGGTGCAGCACGAGCAGGCGCGCTACCAGTTGGCCAAGGACCTGGCCGAGAACCTGCAGGTGAACTACGCCACCTCCGAGGCGATCATGCTGCGCGTGCACCAGTCCCACGAGGTCAAGCGCCGCGTCAACCAGCGTTCGGTGGTGTTCTTCTCCACCAACGAGACCAGTTTCACCGCATTGAACCTGGCCTTCACCACGCAGCTGGGTCTGCATGAATCCACCCAGACCCTCAACGCGATGACCGAGGGTACGTCCAAGGGACTGGAAGCGGTCGCCACCATCGGCGATGACATCCTGCACGAGGGATTGAAGGCCGGTTACGGTGCCACCATCGGCGTGGAGTCGGTGCGCAAGCTGGTCGATGCGGTGGTGCGTTTCCAGGAAACCTCGCTGCAGGAGATCGAGCAGCTGCGCGCGCAGGCGACCCGCGACGCGGCGGAGATCGCGACCTATGTCGAGCAGGGCAAGCAGCGCTTTGCCGCGCTGCTGCAGGCACCGGCCGTGCAGGAAACGCGCTGAGGTGAGTGCGACGACATCCCCGGCGCAGCTCAAGGCTGCGTTGCTGACCATGGATGTGGTGGACCAGCTGCGCTACCGCGACGCGGAGTTGAGGACGCTGGCCGAAAACGGCCACGACCGGGTCGCCCTGAAGCGGCGCCTGGCCGACCTGTACCGCGCCCAGGGCATTGAGGTCTCCGACCAGATCCTGGACGCGGGCATCCAGGCCCAGCACGAGCGGCGCTATGTCTACGTGGCTCCGACCGGCTGGAAGGCATGGCTGGCCGGTTGCTGGGTCGGGCGCCGCCGCCTGCTCAGGTTCGGGCTGGCGGCGGTGCTGGGGGCGGTCCTGTTGCTGGCGCTGGTCCTGCTGGTGGCTGCGGGCATGCGCGGCGTGCGGGAACGCGATGCCGAGCGCTTCATGGCGGCGGTCAACGAGCAGGTGACCCTCGTCGGTAACGGGCTGGCTGCGGCCAGTGCACGCCTGCGCACGCTGGAGGCAGACCTGGCAGCGCTGGAAGCACGCGCGCCGGCCACGCATCCCGATCGACTGGCCGCGATGACGGCCACCGTGCGTGCGGCGCAGCACGACGCCCGCGCGGCGGTCGACATCGCCCGCGCCGGCACCGCCGAGGCGCCACTGCCCACGCTGGTGCGCGAGGCAGGCGTGACCCGTACCCGGCATGCCGCCGATGTGCGCGACCAGGCGGCGGTCGACCAGGTCAGGAGCGCCATCATCGCTGCGAAGAAACAGGTGGCCGCCAGCGATGCCGCCCTGGTCCGGCTGCAGGCGGCGATGGCGACGTTTGCCAGCGGGGTCGAGGCCAGCGAACAGCTGGAAGCGGCCAACACCGCTGCGATCGCGGCAGGCCTGAACGCGGAGGCCGAACGCCTGCGCCAGCGCGAGTACGCCGCCGGTGATGCCGCACTGCGGATGAGCCGGGTGGCCCGTGCCGAGGAGGCGGCAGGCACGCTGCGCCAGGCCACGCTGGACGCGGCCAGCCAGGCTGCGCTGGCCGACGCGCTGGTGCAACTGCGCAGCGAGGGCCTGGCCACCGGGGTTGCCGGCGAGGACCGGCGGCGCCTGCAGGACGCCCTCTCCCGCGCCGAGGGGCAGCTGCGCAATGGCAGCCTGGCCGAGGCCCGCCAGGCGCAGGCGGATGTGGCAGCGATGGTGGCGCTGCTGCAGGAGCGCCTGGAGTACCGCATCGTCAACCGCGGCGACACCCGATCCGGCGTGTGGCGCTACAACCAGGACGCCGCCGGTGGCCGCAACTACTACCTGGTGGTGGAGGCCCTGGATGGCAGTGGCACTGCCACCGCGCTGCAGATCCGCAACGAGGAAACCGGCACCACCGAGGCCGCATCCACCTTTGCCGTGCGCGTGCCCAGGGCGGTCTACGATCGGGTTGCCGCCGACAAGCAGGACAACGGACTCATTGAAGACGACCTGATCGGCATCAAGGCGCGCGGCCGCCTGTCGCCGAGCTTCAGCGTTCCGGTTGCCGGTGGATACATCACCGAATGGTGAGCAAGGAGAAGCAGCAGTGAACGAGGTATTCCGCGATGTTGCCCACGTGGACGCAGAAATCGCACGGTTGCAGGCGGCCCTGGAACAGGCCGGTAGCCGCTGCAGCGACCTGGTGCAGGCGCAGGCCGACCTGGCCGGGCAGCTGCGCCAGGCCTTCGCACAGATCGCGCGGGTGCAGGTGGACAGCCTGGCCGGGCAGCCGGACGCGGCGCACGACCCGCTGGCGGCGGACACCCTGCCGGCGTTGCACCAGCGTGCCTCGCGGATCCAGGCCCAGCGCGAGCGGCTGGCCGCCCTGCGCGCCGCCCTGGAGTCGACCGGCGTCGCCTCGGCCGCCCTGCAGGTGCAGCGCGATGACGCCGCCCAGCGCCTGCAGCTGCTCTGCGATGGGGTGGACGCCGCGCTGGAGCAGCAGCCCAGCTACCAGCCGTTGTTGACCGCCTTCCATGCCGCGGACGATGCCGCGCATGCAGCGCGGCGGATGGCGACCTCGGCGCATGAGGAACGCGACGCCAAGGCCGGCGCATATGAAGCGGACCGGATTTTCATGTACCTGCTCGAGCGCCGTTTCGGCAGCGCCGACTATCGCGCCGGGCCGCTGGCGCGCATCGTCGATGGCTGGTTGGCGCAGCTGTGCGGCTTCGAAGCGGCCTCGCGCGACTACGCATTGCTGACCGCCCTGCCCGCTCATCTGGACGCGCACGCCGAGGGGCAACTGGCGCTGGCCGAAGCCGCCGCCGACCGCGTCGAACAGGTGCGTCGCCCGGCGCTGGTCGGCGCCGGCGTGGAGCCGGTCGAGGCGCAGCTGCAGGGTCACCAGGCGGCGCTGGGCGCAGCCCTGCTGGAGTCCCAGCTCAAACGCGCAGAGATCGATACCGTGCAGGCCAGCATCGATGCCTGCGTGGCCTGGGTCGATCCCACCGGGATGGCCATCCTGGAGAAGCTGGCCGGTGTGCTGGCCGGCGCGTCCCCCGAGCAGGTCGATCAGCGCGTGCTTGCCACCCCTTCGCCGGAGGACGACCGGCTGCTCGGCGACGTCCGCCAGCTACGGCTGCGCATCGACGGCGTCGCCGAAGCCCTGCGCACGCAGCAGCAGCAGATGCAACAGGACCGCGCACGGGTGGAGCTGCTCGGCCAGGCACGCCGTGAACATCTGGCACGGGAACATGCGCAGGCGCGCGAGTACCGCGTGCAGGCCAGCCATGCCCGGCGCAGTGCCTACGCGGCCGCGCCGGTGTCGGCGTGGTCCAGTCTGCTCGGCGGCGGCGGCGGCAGCAGTGGCGGCCATCGTTCCAGCGGGCCCAGTGCGGCCCGCGCGCGGCCTTCGGGCGGTGGCTCCGGCAGTGCCGGCGGTTCATGGCAAACCGGCGGTGGCACCAGCAGCAGTGGTGGCAGCAGCAACGGCTTCCGCACCGGCGGCGGCTTCTGAGCGGCCATCACCCCATCAGGTGGCGCAGCACCGCTGCGCTGGCCACGCCGATCAGCACGGTGGGCAGCATCGACAGGCGGCTGGCCGCGAGCAGGGTGATGGCCAGGGCGATCAGGTCGGCGGGCCGTTCGGCCACGAAATGCGGGGCGATCACCGAGATGAGCACGCAGCCCGGCGCCGCTTCCATCACTGTCACCACCCGGGGTGACAATGTGCGGTTGCGCAGCGCCAGGTA
Source organism: Stenotrophomonas maltophilia (assembly GCA_002435595.1). Classification (GTDB taxonomy): domain Bacteria; phylum Pseudomonadota; class Gammaproteobacteria; order Xanthomonadales; family Xanthomonadaceae; genus Stenotrophomonas; species Stenotrophomonas maltophilia_AC. Next base: position 14,386 of record DJBL01000107.1, on the reverse strand, counting down.
GCCGGCGATCCGGGTGAAATAGGTGGCGGCGGCCATCAACACGATGGTCAGCACCGTCAGCTTATCGATCATCCTGCACCCCCGCCCACCACCATGCCGACACCAGCCCGGCCACCGCGCCGGTTGCCACGTACCACGCGCCGGGAACCAGCAGGTGGGTGGCCGCGGCCACGACCAGGCTCACCAGCCAGGGCCGCGCGGCGCGCAGGCCGGTCCACATGCCCTTGAGCAGCACCAGGAACACCGCCGGGAAGGCCATGTGGAAGCCCCACTGTTCGATGTCGCCGATCATCGGGCCGATCAGCGCCCCGACCGCGGTGAACACCACCCAGGTCAGGTGCAGGCCCACCGACACGCCCATGTAGTAGCGCAGGTCGAAGCCCGGGGCCAGGCCCTCTGCGCTGCGTCGGCGCGCATCGGCCAGGCCCATCGCCCAGCTTTCGTCGCACATGAAGAACAGCGCCGGCAGTACCTTGCGCCGCGGCAGGGTGGACAGGAACGGCGCCAGCACCGCCCCCATCAGCAGGTGGCGACTGTTGACCAGCAGGGTCATCGCCACGATCAGCAGCACGTGCGGCGGGAAGGTCCACAGCGCCACTGCGGCGAACTCCGATCCGCCGGCGAAGTTGAGCCCGGTCATCAGGGGCACTTCCACCGCGCTGAGCCCTTTCTGGCTGGCCTGGGCACCGAGGACCAGCGAGAACGGCACGAAGCCGATCATGACCGGCACCGCGTCGGACAGGCCGCGCAGGAACGCCGGCCGCGAGGCAGCCAGGGGCACGCGGAGCGTGGCCGGGTGGGGAGTGTCGCTGTGCATGGAGGGCGCGGCCTTGCCGTGTTGCAGAGCACAAGATCGTACCGCAGCGGCGTTGGCATCGGGTTGCGTTTGTGCCACTCTTTTCTGCATTTGTGGCACTGAAGGAATGCTTTGGATGAATGAACGCAACGCGCTGCCAATCCAGCTGGACGCCATCGACCGCCGCATCCTCGAAGCCCTGCAGGAGGACGGTCGCCTGCAGAACATCGAATTGGCCAAGCGGGTGGGCCTGTCGCCGTCGCCGTGCCTGCGCCGTGTGCGCCTGCTCGAGGAAGCCGGCGTGATCGAGCGCTACACCGCCGTGTTGAACGCGGCCAAGGTGGGCGCCGGCTTCACCGTGTTCGCGCGGGTGTGGCTGAAGGGCCAGGACGAGGACACCACCAGCCGCTTCGTGGACGCGGTAAAGCGTTTCGATGAAGTGCTGGAGTGCCACCTGATGGCCGGCGATTGCGACTTCCTGCTGCGCGTGGTGGTGCAGGACCTGGACGCGTACCGGCGGTTCCAGGTGGAGCACCTCAACCGTACGCCGGGTATCCAGAGCGTGAAGTCGGATATCCCGATGCAGCGGATCAAGCACTCCTGGCAACTGCCGTTGCGCTGACATGGAGCACGAACCCATGAGCGACTGGACCACCCTGCCCCGCGCGTTCTACCAGCGCCATCCCACCGTGGTGGCGCCGGAGCTGCTCAACAAGCTGCTGGTGCGCGACGACGGCCGTGCCGGGCGCATCGTCGAGGTGGAGGCGTATGCGGGAAGCGAGGATCCCGCGGCGCATTCGTATCGTGGCATGACCGCGCGCACCGCCACGATGTTCGGCGAGGCCGGCCACCTCTATGTGTACTTCAGCTACGGCATGCACTGGGGCAGCAACGCGGTGTGCGGCGAGGTCGGGCAAGGCTGGGGCGTGCTGCTGCGGGCGCTGGCGCCGGTGCACGGACTGGCGTTGATCCGCGCGGCGCGGCCGGCGATCCGGCGCGACACCGACCTGGCCAGTGGACCGGGGCGACTGTCGCAGGCGATGGGCATCACCAAGGCCCTGGACGGTGCCGACCTGGTGCGCAACGACCGCGGCGTGCGCATTGCCTGCGACGGCACCGCCCCGCCACCGGAGCCGGTGGTCGGGCCGCGGATCGGGATCAGCAAGGCGGTGGAGTTTGCCTGGCGCTGGCACGTGCCCGGGCACGCGCACGTATCCGGGCGTGGCAGCCGATCACGGTGAGCGTGCGGGCTCGGCCAGCGGTTGTACGCCCGGCGCCATCACCTGCGCGCCGATCACGAACGGGACGGTGACACGGGTACGCCCGAGTACCGCGCGGCCGCTGGCCATCGCCGGTGCAAACGGTTGCCTGCGCAGGCTTTCCATCGCGGCGCGGTCGAGGTCGCGGTGGCCCGCACTGGCTTCCACCAGCACGTCACTGACCGTCCCGTCGGCCGCGACGTCCACGCGCAGCACCGTTTGCCCTTCAACGCCGTCACGGAAGGCGGCCAGCGGGTAACGGGCCCGATGGGCGTGCGCGTAGGCGCTGTCCAGCACGGGCTCGCCCGGCAGCTGCGCGGAGGCGTCCAGGCCGACCAGGGCACGTGCCTGCGCCCTGTCTTCGGCGCGACATTCGGCGTCGGCCAGGGGCATCGGCACACAGCTGGCGGCATGGCCCCGGCGGCAGTCGATGTCGTCCAGCAACTGCGGCTGCAGCAGCGCCAGACAGGTCTGCTGCGGTGACAGCGGCGTGCCTGCGCTGCGGGAATAGCCTGCCTCGATGGCGTTGCATGCGCTGCTGTCGCCGCCTCGGCACTGGTCGATCTGCGCCTTCCGCGCCTCCCAGGACGTCTGCACCTGCGCCTGTGCCAACGGTACGCTTGACCCGGCCGCCAGCATGGCCAGGCCCAGCACCGTCGCTGGCCGCGGCATTCCGCCCGGTCGCGCCCTTGCCCTCACCGCGCCGAGCGCGCCCTGTGCTGCTCGTTCCATCGCATGCTGCTCCTGGCCGTTGTGGGCGCGCATCGTAGCGCACTGCCCTGCACCGCCGGGCGCGCGCGCCTTGGCCGGCCGCCGCCGGGCGGGCTGTTCAGACAGGAAAATCGTCATTCCGGTGTAAAATTCATCGTTTTAGCCCGAATCATGGCGAAAGCCCCTTCCCGACCGCCCCTGGCAGGTCCGGCCTTCATCCGCCTGCTGGCGGGGTTTGCCGACGGCCCGCTGCCCAGCGCCAGCCCGGACATGTCCGACCGCCTCAGCCAATGGCTGGACTGGAACCGGGCGGTGGCGTTGTCGCGGGCGCTGGATGGGCGGCTGCCGCCGGTGGCCGCCGATGCACCGGTGTTCGACAGCGCCGAGCAGGCCGAATGCGCGCGGGTGCATGCCGTGCTGGCGACATCGATCCGGGCCGACGCGGATGCACGGCGTGCGGCGGCGGGCGAGGACTATGCGCCGCACCGGCAGCACTGCGTGAACCTGCAGCGCTCGATGCAGGCCGCGACCGGGCGCCTGCGCGGCCGGTTGCGCGACATGCTCGGCCACGGATCGGCCGAGCTGGCCCGGCTGGCCGAGGTGGATGCGGTGATGGAGCAGACCCTGAGCCCGCGCGAGCACGCCCTGCTGGGCGCCGTGCCGGCACTGCTGGGCCAGCATTTTGAACGCCTGCGTGCGGCCGCTTCGCCGGCACCGGGTGATGGCGACAACGATGAAGCGCTGCCCGACACCGCCCACCCGGGCTGGCTGGCGCGCTTCCACCAGGATATGCAGGACGTGCTGCTGGCCGAACTGGATGTCCGTTTTCAACCGATCGAAGGCCTGCTTGCAGCGCTTCGCCCCCGATAACTGGGACGTCATGTTCAGAACTAGTCTTTATTGCGTTGTATTCCTTGCCGGCCTGTTGGCGGCGTGCTGGATCGGTGTGGGTTACCTGGGCAGCAACCCGGTGGGCGCGGCGGTGGCCGCGGTGATCGTGGCCTGCTACTGCGCCGGTGGCGCCGAGCTGCTGCGGTACCGCCAGGCCACGCGCGGGCTCGGCGAGGCCGTAACCGACACCGGCGCGGCCGCCACCGACCTGGCGGCATGGCTGCAGCGCGTGCCGGCCGGGCTGCGCAACGCGGTGCGGTTGCGCGTGGAAGGCGAGCGCGTGGCGCTGCCGGCGCCGGTACTCACCCCGTACCTGGTGGGCCTGCTGGTGCTGCTGGGCATGCTCGGCACGCTGCTGGGCATGATGGCGACCCTGCGTGGCACCGGACTGGCGCTGGAGAGCGCCACCGATCTGCAGGCGATCCGCGGATCGCTGGGCGCGCCGGTGGAAGGACTGGCGGTGGCCTTTGGCACCTCGATTGCCGGCGTGGCGACGTCGGCCATGCTCGGCCTGCTGGCCGCCCTGCTCCGCCGTGAGCGCCTGCAGGCGGTGCAGCAGCTGGATGCGCAGATCGCCAGCCAGTTGCACGGCCATTCCCGGCAGTGGCAGCGCGGCGAGGCGCTGCGCATGGCCCAGGCCCAGGCCGAGCTGATGCCGACGCTGGTCGAGCGCCTGCATGCGATGACCGTGGCCATCGAGGAGCGTAGCCAGCAGGCCCAACAGCAGCTGCTGGAGAACCAGGAACGATTCCACGCCAAGGCCGATGCCGAACATGCGCGCCTGGCTGCGGCGGTCGAACTGGCGCTGCGCGACAGCGTGGCCGCCAGCGCCCGCGCCGTCGGCGAGGCGCTGCAGCCGATCATGCAGGGCACCATGACCGCGATCGCCAGCGATACGCGCGCATTGCAGCAGGAGGTGGGCGCAGCGGTGCAGCAGCAGCTGAGCGGTTTCAACGCGGGCTTCGAGGCCAACCAGGCCGCCAATGCGGCCACCTGGCGCGATGCGCTGGCGGCCCAGCAACACACCCACGAGCAGGCCAGCGCCGAGCTGCGCGCCGGGCTGGAGCAGCTGGCCAGCCAGCACGACCAGCGCGCCGGCGGCCTGCTGGATGCATTGTCGGCACGGATGGACGCCAACGTGACCCGTTGGCACCAGGCCCAGCGCGACCAGCAGGACAGCCAGCAGGCCATGACGGCGGCGCTGCGCAGCAGCCTGGCCGACTTCGGCGAGCAGCAGGGCCGCCACGCCACCACGTTGGCCGATGCGCTGGCCGCGCGCCTGGATGCCACCGCCGAGCGCTGGGCCGGCACCCAGCAGGCCCAGCAGCAGGCCAATGCCGCGCTGGTGACGGCGCTCGAGAGTGCCCTGCAGCGTTTCAGCGAGCAGCACGATGCCCGCGCCACCGCGCTGGTCGACACCCTGGCCACGCGCCTGCAGCACAGTGCCGACCACAGCGCCGAGGCCTGGCAGGCGGCGCTGGCGCAGCAGCAGGAAACCAGCACCGACCTTGCCGAGCGCAACCAGTCGGCGCTGTCGGCGGCCGCCGATGCCTTGGACGCCCACGCCAGCGCGCTGGCGGCGGCGATGCAGCAGTCGCAGCAGTCGCTGCAGGAGGCACTGGAGTCGCGCGATGCGCAGCGTCTGGTCGTCTGGAGCGACGCCTTCCAGGCGCTGACCGCCACGCTCGGTCAGCAGTGGTCGCAGACCAGTGCAGCCGTGGCCCAGCGCCAGCAGGACATCTGCGATGCGCTGGCGCACACCGCACAGGAGATCAGCGCGCAGACCCGCACGCATGCCAGCGAGACCATCGCCGAGATCTCCACGCTGGTGCAGGTGGCCTCCGAAGCGCCCAAGGCCGCCGCCGACGTGGTCGCCGAGCTGCGCCAGAAGCTCTCGGACAGCATGGTCCGCGATACCGCCATGCTGGACGAGCGCAGTCGCCTGCTGGCCACCCTGGAAACCCTGCTGGACGCGGTCAACCACGCCTCCACCGAGCAGCGCACCGCCGTGGATGCGCTGGTCACCACCTCGGCCGACCTGCTGGAGCGGGTCGGCAGCCGCTTCACCGACCACCTGGCCGCCGAGACCGGCAAGCTGGGCGAGGTGGCCGCGCAGGTCACCGGCAGCGCAGTGGAAGTGGCCAGCCTGGCCGACGCCTTCGGTGGTGCGATGCAGGTATTCGGCAGTGCCAGCGCCGGCCTCGGCGAGCGCATGGAGCAGATCGGCAGCGCGCTGGACGCATCGCTGGCGCGCAGCGATGAGCAGCTGGCCTACTACGTGGCTCAGGCGCGCGAGGTGGTGGATCTCAGCGTGCTTTCGCAGAAGCAGATCATCGAGGAACTGCAGCAGCTCGGCAGCCGCCGGGGCGCGGGCAAGGCTGCCGGCGCATGAGCGATGAGATCGAGGTCGACGGCGAGACCGGCGCCCCCGTCTGGGCCGCTTTCGGCGACCTGATGTCGGTGCTGCTGGGCGCCTTCGTGCTGATCCTGGTCGGCGTGGTGGCGCTGCAGCTGGAGCTGTCCAACCGTCTCGACCACGAGGTCAAGCAGCGCCAGGCCGAGGCGGCCCGGCGCAAGACGCTGGAAGAAGCGCTGGCGGTGCCGCTGGCGGCCGGCCGGGTGACCCTGGTGGATGGCCGCATCGGCATCCGTGGCAGCGTGTTGTTTGCGCTCAATTCCGACCAGCTGCAGCCGGAAGGCCGCGAACTGCTGCGCAGCCTGGCCGCCCCCTTGGCCGAGTATCTCTCCTCGCGCGAGGAGATCCTGATGGTGAGCGGTTTCACCGATGATCGCCAGGTTCGGGAGGGCAACCGCCAGTTTGCCGACAACTGGGCGCTGTCGGCCGAGCGCGCGCTTACCGTGACCCGCGCCCTGATCGCCGAAGGCGTGCCGTCGTCGGCAGTGTTCGCCGCCGCGTTTGGCGCCGAGCAGCCGGTCGGCTCCAATGCAGACGAGGACGGGCGCGCGCGCAACCGCCGCGTGGAAATGGCGCCGATCCCGCGCCCCAAGGCCACGGCCGGCGCCGATGCCCCGTAAGCCGGCCGACCCGCGCACGCGCATGGCCGAGTGGCGCGCACGACAGCTGGACCGGCACGACCCGGTCGGGTTTGCCGTGCTGGAGGCGTTGCAGGCCCGCGCCCTGCAGTACGACGGCATCACCCGGCAACAGCTGGAACAGCGGCTGGGCGAGCGCGTGGCCGATTACGCCCGCCGCTTGCCGCGCGCCTGCGCCGATACCGGCGATGCCGGGGCGAGCGCAGCCCCGACGCCGTTGGCCGCACTGGTGGCCGAGCTGGCCGCGCGGCCGCGGCAGGCACCGCAGGCAGTGGAGCCGTTCCGCGCACTGTGGGCCACGGTGCGCAGCCGCAGCCAGGTGCGCCAGTCATTGGCCGCCGCGCCCAGCGACGGCGGGCCGCTCAACTCGGCGGTACTGGTGCACCGCGCGATCACCCTGATGGGCCAGTCCAGCCCCGGTTACCTGACGCACTTCCTGGGCTATCTGGACAACCTGTCCTGGCTCGAACACCTGCAGCCACGCAGCAGTGCGCCGGCCAGGGACGTGGGCCGCATCGCCAAACCGCGCCGCAGCCGCGCCGCGAAGGGCTGACCGCCGCCGGCGCGCCGCTGCGCGCCCGACGTATACCAAGGTATATCGGGACGAACCCACGAGCCTCTAGGCCCGGCGCGCGAGGGTGCGGACAATACGCGCACCGGCCAGGCGCACTGCGCGCTGGCCCCCCTCTCCTTCCGCACACGGAGGTCGCCATGGATCCCGATCCAGCCCGGCGCCACGCGCCGCTGCTCCATCCCCTGCCCTGTCTTTCCCCGGCGTCCGGCCGGCGGCCTGTGCGCGACTGAGTGCCGGCAGGCCGGCCGGCGCTGTCTGCCCGGAGGCTTTCCGATGCACTACAAGATCCTCTACATCACCCTGCGCCGCCTGGTCGGCGAGCGCGACGTGGCGGCGCTGCGCAGCCACCTGCTGCAATACGGCGCGCCGCTGTTCGCCCGCGCCCTGGCGCTGGGTTCGCCGCGCGTGGTGGCCGACGCCCTGAGCCTGCTGCCGATCTGCGACCGGATCCATGTGCTGCGCCACCTGCCCGCGCCACTGCGCAGCACGCTGCAGCCGCTGTGCACGGGCGGCAGCCCACAGCCGCCGCGACCTGCCTGGGCGATGCCGCCGGCCCACGTCCGCCACGCCTGAGCCCTGCCCGCAGGACCGCTGCCGCTGGCGCGCGGCCCTGCACCTGCTTCCAAGGAGTTGCCCATGACCCTGCTCAACGCATGGTTCGATGCCTTCCTGCGCAGCCGTCGCGCTGCCAGCCTGTTCCGTCGCCGTGCCCTGCCCGCGTCCGGAAGCGGTCGCGGTGGCGCCGGCCCGGTGCCCGCGGATTTCAGCGCCGCGCTGCTGCGCCTGGCGCACGCACCGTTGTCGGCCGCGCTGGCGGGCCTGGACTCGCAGCCGGACGGACTGACCGCGCAGGAGGCCCGCGAGCGGTTGGCGCGCGTGGGGCCCAACGAGATCGATCACGAAATGCCGCTGCCGTGGTGGCGTCACCTGTGGCAGTGCTACCGCAATCCGTTCAACCTGCTGCTGAGCCTGCTGGCGGTGGTGTCCTGGCTCACCGAGGACCTCAAGGCCACGGTGGTGATCGGAACGATGGTGGCCCTGTCCACGCTGATCCGTTTCATCCAGGAGGGCCGCTCCAACCGCGCCGCCGAGCGCCTCAAGGCGCTGGTCGGCAACCACGCGCGGGTGCTGCGGCGTGCCCCGGGCCACGCCGCCGCCGAGCGCTCCGCCGCGCACCTGGACCCGCACCTGCATGCGCGACGCCCGGCGCAGCAGCGCCCGCTGCCGATCCGTGAACTGGTGCCCGGCGACCACATCGTGCTGTCGGCGGGCGACATGATCCCCGCCGATTGCCGTGTGCTGGGCGCCAAGGATCTGTTCGTGGCCCAGGCGGCGATGACCGGCGAGTCGCTGCCGCTGGAGAAGTTTGCCGCGCCCGATCCGGCGCAGGCCAACCTGCTGGAGCAGCCCAACCTGCTGTTCATGGGCACCAACGTGGTGTCCGGCACGGCCACCGCGGTGGTGCTGGCCACCGGCAACCGGACCTGCTTTGGCACCATCGCCCAGCGCAGCACCGCCAGCGAGCGCGCGCCCACCGCCTTCCAGGCCGGGGTCAACAGCGTCAGCTGGCTGCTGATCCGCTTCGCACTGGTGATGGTGCCGTTCGTGCTGCTGGTCAACGGGGTGACCAAGGGCGACTGGCCCGAGGCATTCCTGTTCGCCCTGTCGGTGGCGGTCGGGCTGACCCCGGAGATGCTGCCGATGATCGTTACCTCCACCCTGGCCAAGGGCGCGGTGCTGCTGTCGCGGCGCAAGGTGATCGTCAAGCGGCTCGATGCGATCCAGAACTTCGGGGCGATGGAGGTGCTGTGCACCGACAAGACCGGCACCCTCACCCAGGACCGCATCGCGCTGGAGCGGCACACCGATGTGTTCGGCAACGATTCGCAGGACGTGCTGGCCTTCGCCTATCTCAACAGCCACTTCCAGACCGGGCTGAGCAACCTGCTCGACCGCGCGGTGCTGGAGCACGTGGAGCTGCAGACCGAGCTGCGCCTGGCCCAGGATTACCGCAAGGTCGACGAGATTCCGTTCGACTTCGAGCGCCGGCGGATGTCGGTGGTGGTGTCCGAGCGCGGTGATCACCATGAACTGATCTGCAAGGGCGCGGTGGAGGAAATGCTGGCGGTGTGCAGCCGGGTCCGCGTGGAGGGCCAGGACGTGGACCTGGATGCGGCGCGGCTGGCGCGGGTGCGACAGACCACCGAGGAGCTCAACGAACAGGGCCTGCGCGTGGTGGCGGTGGCGATGAAGGAGACCTCGGCCGACCGCGCGGTGTACTCGCAGGCCGACGAGCACGGATTGACCCTGCTTGGCTACGTGGCTTTCCTGGATCCGCCCAAGGAATCCACCGCACAGGCGTTGCAGGCCCTGGCCGCGCACGGGGTGGAGGTCAAGGTGTTCACCGGCGACAACGAGCTGGTGACGGCGCGGGTTTGTGCGCAGGTCGGACTGCCCGCCGAGCGCATCGTGACCGGGCCGCAGATCGAGTGCATGGACGAGGCCGCGGTGCAGGCGACGGTGATGCGCCACCGTGTGTTCGCCCGGCTCACGCCGCTGCACAAGGAACGCCTGGTGCGCGCCCTGCGCGCGCAGGGCAAGGTGGTGGGCTTCCTGGGCGACGGCATCAATGATGCACCGGCGCTGCGCGCGGCCGATATCGGCATCAGCGTGGACAGCGCGGTGGACATCGCCAAGGAAGCGGCGGACATCATCCTGCTCGAGAAGAACCTGATGGTGCTCGAGGAAGGGGTGATCCAGGGCCGGCGCACCTTCAGCAACATGCTCAAGTACATCCGCATGACCGCCAGCTCCAATTTCGGCAATGTGTTCTCGGTGCTGGTGGCCTCGGCCTTCCTGCCGTTCCTGCCGATGCTGCCGCTGCAGTTGCTGGTGCAGAACCTGCTGTATGACGTGTCGCAGATCGCCATCCCGTTCGACAACGTGGACCAGGAGCTGGTGCGGCGGCCGCTGAAGTGGAATCCGGCCGACATCGGGCGCTTCATGGTGTTCTTCGGGCCGATCAGCTCGATCTTCGACCTGAGCTGCTTTGCGCTGATGTGGTACGTGTTCGACGCGCGCACGGCGGCCGACCAGGGGCTGTTCCAGTCCGGCTGGTTCGTGGTGGGGTTGCTCACGCAGACCCTGATCGTGCACATGATCCGCACGCCGAAGGTGCCGTTCGTGCAGAGCATCGCCGCTCCCCCGCTGCTGCTGATGACCGGGCTGATCATGGCCGTGGGCGTGCTGCTGCCGATGAGTCCGCTGGCAGGTTATTTCAAGCTGCAGGCGCTGCCGCCAGGCTACTGGCCGTTCCTGGTGGCGATCCTGTTCGGCTACGCGGTACTGACCACGTTGCTGAAGAAGGTCTACATCCGCCGCTACGGCTGGCAGTAAGCGCCGCCGCGCGCATCAAGGGAGCACCGCATGGATTTCAACCCGCATCTGCCGGCCTTCAACGCCGGCGCTACGGTCAGCACCCTGATCAGCCTGTGCACCGCCTTCGTGCTGGGCGCGGCGATCGGGCTGGAACGGCAACTGCGCCAGCGCACCGCCGGCCTGCGCACCAATACGCTGGTGGCGGTGGGTGCCGCGGTGTTCGTGGACCTGGCCGTGCGTTACCACGGCATGCACGGCGGCGCGCCTTCGCCGCTGCACGTGGTGGCCTATGTCATCTCCGGCGTGGGCTTCCTCGGCGCCGGCGTGATCATGAAGGACGGCACGCAGGTGTCGGGGCTGAACACCGCCGCGACCCTGTGGGGCTCGGCGGCGGTCGGTGCCTCCGCAGGGATCAAGCTGTTGCCCGAGGCCGTGCTGGCAGCGGTGTTCGTGTTGGCTGCCAATACGCTGCTGCGCCCGGTGGTCAACCGCATCCAGCGCCAGCCGCTGCAGGAAGCCTTCAGCGAGGCGACCTACGCGGTCACCGTGGTCTGCCGGCGTGAACAGCAGGCCGAGGTGCTGGACCGGCTGCTGGTGATGCTCGAACAGGCGCACTACCCGGTGCGTGCGGTGGAGCCGCGCCCGTTCGGCGATCGCGATGTGGAGATCGAGGCGGTGCTGTATGCGACGGCCGTGGATGCAGACGAGCTGGATGCGGTGCTGGCTGCCCTGGCCGCGCGCGAAGACGTGTTGCAGGCCTTCTGGAATGCGACCCTGGAAGACTGAGACAAGCCGGGCACCTGCCCGGTGCTATGCTCCGCGCGCCGCCCGCCGCGGCGCCCCACCCGCACTGCTGGGAGCTGTCCCGATGCCCGCTTCGCCCTCGCGCCGTACGTTTGCCCTGCTCGGGCTGGGCGTGGTGATGGCCGCCATCTTTGCCGCCGATACGCTCACCGACTATGCCGTGGCCGCCGCCTGCTTCTACGCCGCGGTGATCCTGGCCGCCGCGCGCATGCTGCCGTCGCGTGGCCTGGTGCTGCTGGCGGCGCTGTGCATCGCGCTGACCGGGTTGAGCTTCTTGCTCACCGGCTTTGGCACTTACCGGATCGGCCTGGTCAACTCGGCCATCGGCATGCTGGTGATCGCGATCACGACCTACCTGGCGTTGAAGATGGAAGCGGCCAAGGCGGCCGTGCAGGAGGCCCAGGCACGGCTGCTGCGGGTGGCACGCGCCTCCACGGTGGGCGAACTGACCACGTCCATCGCGCACGAGGTCAACCAGCCGCTGGCCGCCATCGCCAGCAGCGCCGAAGCCAGCCAGCGCTGGCTGGCGCAGGACCCACCCAATGTGGACAAGGCGCGCCAGACGCTGGCCCGGATCCTGGCCGATGCGCACCGGGCCAGCGACGTGATCGCGCGCATCCGCGGGCTGACCCGCGGCGCGCGTCCGGCCCGCGCCGGTTTTGATTTGAACCAGGCCGTGCTGGAAATGCTGGCGCTGTCGCGCAGCGAACTGGAGCAGCATGCGGTACCGGTGAGCACCCAGCTGGACGATGGGGTGCCGTGGGTGTACGGCGATCGCGTGCAGGTGCAACAGGTGATCGGCAACCTGATCCTCAACGCGGTCGATGCGATGGCCGAGGTGCCGATCGGGCAGCGTCGCCTGCACGTATACAGCACCGTGCTGGCCAACGGCAGGGTGGCGCTGGGCGTGCGCGACCACGGCAGCGGCCTGCCGCTGGAGGCGCCGGAGCGGGTCTTCGATGCGTTCTGGACCACCAAGGCCGGCGGGCTGGGCCTGGGCTTGAGCCTGAGTCGCAGCATCCTGGAGGCCAACGACGGGCAGATCCGCGCCGAAGCGGCCGCAGGTGGCGGCGCACGTTTCGTGGTGGAACTGCCTGCCCACACCGGGAGTGCGCATGGCTAGGCCCGGCACTCCGGCGGTGGAGGCCGCCCCGATCGTCTACGTGGTCGATGACGACCACTCGGTGCGCGCGGCGCTGGAAGACCTGCTGGCCTCGATGGGAATGCAGGTGCGTGCGTTCGCCTCGATCGCCGCCTTCCTGCAGCACCCGCGCGAGGATGCGCCGGCCTGCCTGGTCCTGGACGTGCGCATGCCGGGCCAGAGCGGGCTGGAGTTCCACCGGCAGATGGCGCGCCACGGCCTGCACCTGCCGGTGGTGTTCATCACTGGCCACGGGGATATCGCCATGGGCGTGGCGGCGATGAAGGAAGGCGCGATCGAGTTCCTGACCAAGCCGTTTCGTGACCAGGAACTGCTCGACGCGATCCACCACGGGCTGGAGCGCGACCGTGTGCGCCGCCGCGAGGACCAGGCCCTGCACGCGTTGCGTGAGCGCTGGGCGCTGCTCAATGCCGGTGAGCGCGAGGTGGTGGATGGGGTGGTGCGCGGCCGCCTGAACAAGCAGATTGCCGCTGAGCTCGGCATCAGCGAGATCACGGTGAAGGTGCGTCGCGCCAACGTGATGCGCAAGATGCAGGCGCGCACCCTGGTCGACCTGGTGCGCCTGTACGACCGCCTGGCCGCCGATCCCGGCTGAGCACGTCATCACTGCCGCGACTGGGCAGATGAGCAATCGCCATCAGCGCGAGCGCCCAACGCGCCTGCCGCATTCCTAGAATGCGTGATGGCCGTGGATGCGGCCGCCCTCCCGCCCTGGATTCCGCCGATGCGTGCTGCCCTGCCCTTCGCCCTGCTCGCCCTGCTCGCCCTGTGCACTGCGCTTGCCGCCTGCCAGCAGACACCGTCCGCCAGCCCGGTGGCCATGGCCGAGGCGGCACCCGCGGCCGAGGAAATCGAATGGCGGCACGGTGACGTGGAAGATGCCTTCGCCGATGCCCGGCAGAGCGGCAAGCCGGTGCTGCTGTACTGGGGCGCGGTGTGGTGCCCGCCGTGCAACAAGCTCAAGGCCACCCTGTTCCGTGATCCGGCCTTCATCGCCTTGACCCGCCAGTATGTGCCGGTCTACCTCGATGGCGACCAGGAGGGCGCGCAGGCGCTGGGCGAGCAGTTCGGCGTACGCGGCTACCCGACGCTGATCGTGCTCGATCCGCAGCGCCACGAAATCACCCGGCTGGCCGGTGGCAACGACAGCGCCGAGCTGACCCGGGCACTGACCCTGGCCGCCCGCCGTCGTACCGCGGTGGCCGATGTATTACGGGTGGCGGTGGTGTCGCCGCAGCGGGTAAGCGAGGACGACTGGCGCATCCTCGGCGACTACGGCTGGGAGGTGGATGCCAGCCGCCTGGCCGGCCAGCGCGATCCGGCGGCCCTGCTCGGCCAGTTGGCCGCAGCTGCGCCGGAACCGGCGCTGCAGCGGCGCTTCGCCCTGATCGCCCTGGCCACCGCGTCCGCCGATGCCAAGGCCGGCGCTCCCAGCGCCGCGCAGCGCGAGCGCGCCAACACCTTGCTGACGGCGGTACTGGCGACACCGGCCGAAGTGCGTGCCAACCGTGACCTGCTCGGCTACCAGGGGCCGGCGCTGGTGGCGCTGGCCGCGACGACCACCGAACAGCGCGACGTACTCGGCGCGCAGTTGCTGGCCGCGCTGGAGCGTGCGGATGCCGCGCAGGACAACGCCGCCGATGCGCGCCTCTCCAGCGTGGCCACCGAACTGGCCCTGTTCAAGCAGCAGCATCCGCACACCGCCGTGCCCCAGGCCCTGCGCGAGAAGGCGCAGGCGCGCGTGGCCGCGGCCGACG
>DJBL01000108.1 GCA_002435595.1 Stenotrophomonas maltophilia | reverse complement strand
GGCCGGCCGGGCCGGCGCCGACCACCGCCACGCGCTTGGCCGCGGTCACCGGGCGGTAGACCAGTTCGGTCTCGTGCACCGCGCGCGGGTTGACCAGGCAGCTGGCGGTCTTGTTCTCGAACACATGGTCCAGGCAGGCCTGGTTGCAGGCGATGCAGGTGTTGATCGCTTCGGGGCGGCCGGCGCGCGCCTTGTTGGCCCAGTGCGGGTCGGCCAGCAGCGGCCGCGCCAGCGACACCATGTCCGCTCCGCCGTCGGCCAGGATGCGCTCGGCCACGTCGGGCATGTTGATGCGGTTGGTGGCCACCACCGGCACCTGCACGTGCGGCTTGAGCTTGGCGGTGACCCCGGCGAATGCCGCGCGCGGCACCGACGTGGCAATGGTGGGGATGCGGGCCTCGTGCCAGCCGATGCCGGCGTTGATCAGGGTCGCGCCGGCGGCCTCGATCGCCTTGGCCTGCTGCACGATCTCGTCCCAGTTGCTGCCGTCCTCGACCAGGTCCACCAGCGACAACCGGTAGATGATGATGAAGTCCGGGCCGCAGGCCTCGCGGATGCGCCGCACGATCTCCACGGCAAAGCGCATGCGCTGGGCCGCGTCGCCGCCCCAGCGATCGGCGCGCTTGTTGGTGCGCGGAGCGATGAACTCGTTGATCAGGTAGCCTTCCGAGCCCATCACCTCCACGCCGTCGTAGCCGGCCTCGCGCGCCAGCCGCGCGCTGCGCGCGTAGTCGGCGATGTGGCGTTCAACGCCACCGGCGCTCAGCGCTCTCGGGGTGAATGGATTGATCGGTGCCTTGGCCTTGGACGGTGCCACCGACAGGGGGTGATAGGCGTAGCGCCCGGCATGCAGCAACTGCAGGCAGATCTTGCCGCCGTTGTCATGCACCGCCGCGGTCACCTGACGGTGCGGGCGCACTTCCCACGGCCAGGACAGCTTGCCGCCGAACGGCTTGAGCCAGCCCACCACGTTCGGTGCAAAGCCACCGGTGACGATCAGTCCGACCCCGCCGGCGGCGCGCTCGGCGAAGTAGGCCGCCAGGCGCGGGAAGTCGCGGGCGCGGTCCTCCAGGCCGGTGTGCATCGAACCCATCAGGATGCGGTTGCGCAGCTGGGTGAAGCCCAGGTCCAGCGGGGCGAACAGATGGGGATAGGCGGGGGATTCGGCGGCTGGCGACATGTCGATACGCTTGCGTACGGAAGCGTGAAGGGTGCCGCGAATGCCCCCCGAGAGCAAGGGGGGCGGCTGCGCCATCGCATTCGCGCTGCCGCCCCACGCTGTGCTGGGCAAGCCGCGGGCACCGGTCTCACCACCATCAAGACGCCCCCGCGCCTTCGGCGCCGCCCCGGGCTCAGGGGGCTCTCTGCTCCAGGGGCGTCGCGGCGGGGGCCGGGGCCGGTTTGCCCATCCCGAACAAGGGCAGGGTCACGCCGCAGAGCGGGCCGATCAGCAGCGCGAAGGCGAGGGTGCCCACGCCGACGTTGCCGCCGAGCTGCCAGCCGATCAACAGCACCGTGCCTTCGATCAGGCTGCGCACGATCCAGATCGGCCAGCCGCTGCGGGCGTGCAGACCGGTCATCAGCCCATCGCGCGGGCCGGGGCCCAAGCGCGCGCCGATGTACAGGCCAGTGGCCAGCGCGACCAGCAGCAGGCCGCACAGGTACATCGGAATCTGCCAGGCCAGGCCCTGCACCTCCGGCAGCAGCCACAGGCCAAACTGCGCACTGGGACCGATCAGCATCACGTTGAGCACCGTGCCCAGCCCGGGCTTCTGCCGGATCGGCCACCACAGCAACAGCACCAGCGCGCCGATCACGTTGGTGGCCACGCCGAAGGACAGCGGGGTCTGCAGGGCGATGCCCTGCGACAGCACGTCCCAAGGGGCTACGCCGATCGCGGCGCGGATCATCACGGCCGCGCCCATGCCGTACAGGAACAGGCCGATCACGAGTTGCAGCAGGCGCAGGGGCAGCGAGGTGGGCATGGTGGAGTCATCGGGAGGGCGCTTGACTGTAGGTCGGCCGCAGGCCCGCCGACAGATACAGATGGGCGGCAATCCGCGCCGACAGTTGCGCTCAGTCCCAGCCGGACAACACCAGCTTGCCGGTCACGCTGCCGCTTTCCAGTTGACGATGCGCCTGGCGCAGGTTGGCCGCGTTGATCGCGCCCAGGTGTGCGCTGCGCGTGGTGCGCAGTGCGCCCGCATCGACCAGGCTGCCCACCCGGCTCAGGATGCGGTGCTGTTCGATCCTGTCCGCGGTGCGGAACCGGGCCCGCGCGAACATGAACTCCCAGTGGATGCCGATGCACTTGGCCTTGTACGGGTCACCGATGCGCAGCGGGCCGCGCGGTTCGACGATCAGGCCCACATGCCCCTGCGGGGCCAGCAGCTCACCCAGCACGTCCCAGTAGTGGTCGGTGTCGGCCAGGTTGAGCGCGGCATGCACCTGCTCGATGCCCAGCGCGCGCAGCTGTGCGGGCAGGGGCTGGCGGTGATCGATCACAGCATCGGCCCCCATCTGCCGGCACCACTGCATCGACGCCTCGCGCGAGGCGGTGGCGACCACGCGGAAGCCCGCATGCCGCGCCAACTGGATCGCGATCGAACCAACGCCGCCGGCACCGCCGATGATCAACAGCACCTGGCCGACATGACGACGGTCATCGAACTGTAACGGCATGCGCTGGAACAGCAGCTCCCACGCGGTGAGCGCGGTCAATGGCAATGCGGCGGCGTCTGCGAAATCCAGCGTGGCCGGCTTGCGTCCCACCAGCCGCTCATCCACCCACTGCCACTGCGCGTTGCAGCCGGGCCGGGTGACGTCGCCGGCGTAGTACACCTCATCGCCGGGCGCGAAAGCGGTCACCTCCGGCCCCACCGCCTCGACCACGCCGGCAGCGTCGTAGCCGAGGATGCGGGGTGGATGCTCCACCTGGGCACGCGGCGCACGTTGCTTGGTGTCGACCGGATTGACGGATATCGCGTGCACCCGCACGCGTAAATCCGACCCGCCGGGTTCACCCGGTGGTGCCACGTTCAGGTCGAGCAGGGATGCGGGATCGTCGATCGGCAGGTAATGCGTCAGACCCACAGCTTTCATGGCCGCTCCCGAGCTGGATTGGTCTTCATCATACGGCGGTGGGCGCGTGCTGTTCCTGCGCTGAATCACGCCGTGTCCTGGTGCCCGCAGAATAATGGCGTGCGCGGTGGAGCGGTCTGCGGTGCTGCCAAAACCCTTGTCGTTGCTGGGTCTTGCGCAATTTCATCAACCTGTATAGGGTGCCACCAGCTGGGCCGGGTAGAGGTCTGGCAGTCGTCTTCACATGTTACGGGACTGTTAACATCACCTTCACCCTCCTGAGCATAATGTTCGCGGCGGTGGCGTGCTGAATCGGCAGTCTGAAAACGACGCAGGTGCTGGCCCATGCCTCTACCGGTTTCATACCCCCGAAATAGGAGCTGTACTCAATGAACAAGAAGATCCTTACTGCCGCGCTGCTGGGCGGTCTGGCTTTCGCCCAGGCTGCATCGGCGCAGGATTTTGATGACCGCTGGTACCTGACCGGTTCGGCCGGCTTCAACTTCCAGGATAGCGACCGTCTGACCAACGACGCTCCGTTCGTGACCCTGGGCCTCGGTAAGTTCATCAGCCCCAACTGGTCGCTGGATGGCGAGCTGAACTACCAGAACCCGAACTTCGATGCCAACCAGGATCTGAACTGGAGCCAGTACGGCGTCTCGCTGGACCTGCGTCGCCACTTCATCTCCGAAGGCCGCGGCTGGAACCCCTACGTCCTGATGGGCCTGGGCTACCAGAAGTCGGAAGAAGAGTACAACTCGCTGAACCTGAACGGTCCGCGTGAGCGCAAGGACGGCAACCTGGCTGCCAAGGTCGGCGTCGGCCTGCAGACCACCTTCGAAAAGCGCGTTGCTGTTCGCGCCGAAGTGGCCTACCGCGCTGATTTCGACGATCAGAGCATCTCCGCTCCGGACGAGAGCTGGTTCGGCGACGTGCTGGCTTCGGTCGGCGTCGTGATCCCGCTGGGCCCGGCCCCGACCGCTGCTGTGGTTGCCCCGGCTCCGGTGGCTCCGAGCTGCGCAGACCTGGATGACGACGGCGACGGCGTCAACAACTGCGACGACAAGTGCCCGGATTCGCAGCCGGGTCAGACCATCGGTCCGGACGGTTGCCCGGTCCCGGTCTCGATCGACCTGAAGGGTGTGAACTTCGACTTCGACAAGGCGACCCTGCGTCCGGACGCCGTGGCGATCCTGAGCGAAGCCACCGAGATCCTGAAGCGTTACCCGGATCTGCGCGTTGAAGTTGCCGGTCACACCGACTCGAAGGGTACCGACGCTTACAACCAGAAGCTGTCGGAGCGTCGCGCCACCACCGTGTATGACTACCTGACCAAGAACGGCGTGTCCGCTTCGCGTCTGGTGGGTCCGATCGGCTACGGCGAGAGCCGTCCGATTGCTCCGAACACCAACCCGGATGGTTCGGACAACCCGGAAGGTCGTGCAAAGAACCGTCGTACCGAGCTGAACGTCCAGAACTAATCCTTCTGGTAGTACAGTTTCAGAAGAGGGCCCGGCATTGCCGGGCCCTTTTTTTGCCTGTTTTTCTCCAAAAGCTAAAAGCTAAAAGCTGTCGTTGCCGCCGGGTTCCCGGGTGGGCGGGGGTGTGTGGGTTCGCGGGACACGCTGCAAGTACGTCCATGTAAGCTCCGTCGCCGCATCCATGCGGCTCAGGGTCCCGCGAACCCACACACCCCCTCCCTCGACAATGGGTCGGTGGCCAATGAAGAGCGAGGAGCGAAAGCCGGGCGCCGTGTTTCGCTTTTCCTGTGAGCACCTGCCAAGTGTCGGGGGCTGGTAGGGGTGGGGTTGCGGGACCCTGAGCGCCATGGATGGCGCGACGGAGCCTCCAGGGATGGATTTACGGCGTGTCCCGCAACCCCACCCCTACCAGCCCAGCCCGGGACAAGCGGACATGATGGGTTCCGCACTTGCTCCTGGCCTCACGCTCCTGATCAAGAAATCAACAATAAATCCAACAAGTTGCCGTATTCATTGAATGTGGGATCTTGAAAGCCGTTGTGGCGCTGTTAAACTCGCCGCGTCACCCCTTTTCCCTGGATGCATCCCATGCTGCGTATCGCACTGGCCGCCGTGCTCGGCCTGGCCTTGGTTCCCACCGCCTACGCAGCCGTGGATTGCTCGGCGCATGCCATCAGCGCCTCGCCGCTGCCGCTGCCGGCCACCGCCATCGCACCGGTCGCCGAAGAGCTCTACATCCGCAACGTCCAGCTGGGCATGCCCGCCGGCGTGCTGACCTCCAACTTCGACCAGCAGCAGTCGCTCGACCGCGTCCTGCAGCGCCTGCGCATCGATGGCTGCCAGAACATCGCCAAGGCCATGCCTGGCGCGCCGGCGATCAAGGCCAACGATCCGGCGGCGTACAAGCCCGCCACCGAGTTCGACAACACGCCGTGGCGCTTTGACATGAGCCAGAACGGCAAGCGCATGACCGCCGAGGAATTCGACGCCTGGATGAAGGCGCGCGGCGTACGCGTGGTCAAGGCGCGTCCGGTTCCCGCTGCCGCTCCCGCGGCGGCCGAAGCACCGGCTGAGACCAAGCCGGGCGAGAAGAAGTAAGCCGCGCCCCGCGCGGAACACGATGAGCACACGCCGGCCCCCTGCCGCGCCTGCATCGCGACCACGCCGCCCCGAGCGGCGTGCGTCACCGGCAAGTCCCTCGCGCACCGGGAGCGCGCCCCGTCACGGGCTGGCACGGGTGCTGTCCAAGGCCGGGCTGTGCTCGCGTACCGAGGCCGCGCGCTGGATCCAGGCGGGGCGGGTCACCGTCGATGGCCGCGTCATCAACAACCCCGAATTCCCCATCCTCGACGGCCGCCACCACGTGCGCGTCGATGGACAGCCGCTGGATGCCCCGCGGCGTATCCACCTGATGCTCAACAAGCCACGCGGGTTGGTCACCACCGCGCAGGACGAGCAGGGGCGCGACACGGTCTACCGCTGCTTCGATGGGGCCGGCCTGCCATGGATCGCGCCGGTCGGGCGGCTGGACAAGGCCAGCGAAGGCCTGCTGTTGTTCAGCAACGACCCGCAGTGGGCCGCGCGCCTGACCGACCCCGCCACCGGCCCGGACAAGACCTATCACGTGCAGATCGACACCGTCCCTGACGCCGCGCAACTGCAGGCGTTGTGCACCGGGGTGGTGGAGGAGGGCGAGATGCTGCGCGCGCGCCGGGCCACGCTGCTGCGCAGCGGCGACAAGACCGCCTGGCTGGAAGTGGTGCTCGACGAAGGCCGCAACCGGCACATCCGGCGCCTGCTCGGCGCGCTGGACATCAACGTGCTGCGCCTGGTGCGCGTGGCCATCGGACACCTGCCGATGGGTGCGCTGGGCAAGGGCGCCTGGCGCGAACTGAGCCAACACGACCTGGAACTGCTGTACGCCGCGGCCGATGGTGCCGCGGCCCCGCCGTGACCTTGTGGCCTGCCCGTGCGTGGCAGGCCGACCGAACCGGGCAATGGATGGCCTTGTACCCGACGTTCCATTCACTCCCGGGAGATTCCCCCATGCGCGCCAACCGCCTCACCCATCCGTTCCTCCGCACCGCCTGCCTGCTGCTGCCGGCCGCGCTGCTCACCGCGTGTGGTGGCCACAAGCACGCTGCCAAGGCCGATGCGCCGGCCGAGGACAAGGTGGTGGACGTCATCGCCCCGGACCTGGACGGCCGCGGCAGCTACCGCTTCATGATGAGCAACGGCGACAAGAAGATGTCCGCCGATGAGTTCGACGCCTGGATGAAGGCCAACGGCATCCGCGTGGCAAAGGGCAACGGCCAGGCCCGTCCGGCAGCGCCGGTGGTGGTGGCCAGCAAGGAACAGGCCAAGGACAAGAAGAAAAAGAAGAAGTAACCCGCACCGACGGCCGGGCCTACGCCCGGTAACGTGCGCGCGTGGGTTGCATGACCCGCACCGACGGTAGGCCGACCGTTGGTCGGCTGCGGCACGCGTGCGTGCCGCTGTGTCGGATGTTCAGGGCCCTGCGACGAAGGGCAGCCGACCAACGGTCGGCGCTACCCCGTAACGCGCGCGTGGGAGCGCATGACCCGCACCAACGGTGGGCCACCCCCGGTAACGCGTGCGTGGAATTGCATGACCCGCACCAACGGTGGGCCACCCCGGTAACGCGTGTGTGGAACTGCATGACCCGCACCGACGGTAGAGCCGACGGTTGGTCGGCTGCGGCACGCGTGCGTGCCGCTGTGTCGGATGTTCAGGGCCCTGCGACGAAGGGCAGCCGACCAACGGTCGGCGCTACCCAGTAACGCGCGCGTGGGAGCGCATGACCCGCACCGACGGTGGGCCACCCCCGGTAACGCGTGCGTGGAACTGCATGACCCGCACCGACGGTAGAGCCGACCGTTGGTCGGCTGCGGCCGGTGCGCTCAGCCCTTGATCACGCCCAGCTCGAGGCCGATGCGGGTGAAGGCGTCGATGGCACGATCCAGGTGGGCGCGGGTATGCGCGGCGCTGATCTGGGTGCGGATGCGTGCCTGGCCCTTGGGCACCACCGGGAAGAAGAAGCCGATCGCGTAGATGCCTTCTTCCAGCAGACGCTCGGCGAACTTCTGCGCCAGCGGCGCGTCGTAGAGCATCACCGGGCTGATCGGGTGCACGCCCGGCTTCACGTCGAAACCGGCGGCGGTCATCTTCTGGCGGAAGTAGGCGGTGTTCTCGGCCAGGGTGCTGCGCAGGTCGTCGGCGGCGGCCAGCATCTCGAAGGCCTTGATCCCGGCGGCAACCACGTGCGGCGGCAGCGAGTTGGAGAACAGGTACGGGCGCGAGCGCTGGCGCAGCAGTTCGATCACCTCGCTGCTGGCGCAGGTGAAGCCGCCCAGCGCGCCGCCCATGGCCTTGCCCAGGGTGCCGGTGATGATGTCGATCTTCTCAAGCACGCCCTTGACCTCGGCCGAGCCGCGGCCGGTGGCGCCAAGGAAGCCGGTGGCATGGCATTCGTCGATGTGCACCAGCGCGTTGTACTTCCTGGCCAGCGCGGTGATCTCGTCCAGCGGGGCGATGAAGCCGTCCATCGAGAACACGCCGTCGGTGGTGATCAGCTTGGTCCTGCAGCCGGCGGCGTCGGCGGCCTGCAGCTGGGCCTCCAGGTCGGCCATGTCGCAGTTGGCGTAGCGGAAGCGCTTGGCCTTGCACAGGCGCACGCCGTCGATGATCGAGGCATGGTTGAGCGCGTCGGAAATGATGGCGTCGTTTTCGCCCAGCAGCGGCTCGAACAGGCCGCCATTGGCATCGAAGCAGGCCGCGTACAGGATGGTGTCCTGCTTGCCGAAGAAGCCGGCGATCTGTGCCTCCAGCTGCTTGTGCAGGTCCTGGGTGCCGCAGATGAAGCGCACCGAGGCCATGCCGAAGCCGTGGCTGTCCAGCGCATCCTTGGCGGCCTGGATCAGGTCCGGGTGGTCGGCCAGGCCCAGGTAGTTGTTGGCGCAGAAATTGAGCACCGTGCGGCCATCGTCGAGGGTGATTTCAGCCGACTGCGGGCTGGTGATGATGCGTTCGGACTTGAACAGGCCCTGGGCGCGGATCGCCTCCAGTTCTTCAACGTAGTGCTGGGTCAGCGGGGCGGAGGTGGCATCGCTCATGGCAGGCAGTCTTCGGCACGGGAAACCGGGGATTTTACCTGCCGCGGCCGGGTGCCGGGGAACGGCGCAGGGGCGCGCCCGGGCGCCCGACGCGACGACGGTTGCACACGTGATTGTTGCATCGCAATATCAATCAGGTTAAAAAACCGTAAACCGCCGCCGTTCCGTCCACCCCCCACGTCTGGAGAGACCCGCATGAACCACGCCACGCGCTGTACCGCCGCCGCTGTGCTCTGCGCCGCCCTGCTTGCCCCGTTTGCCGCCAGTGCCCAGGACGAGGCCGAATCGCCGTTCAGCTGGAACGTCACCGCCGTTTCCGACTACGTGTTCCGTGGCGTGTCCCAGACCGATGAGGACCCGACCGGCCAGGCCGGCTTCACCTACACCTCGCCGGTGGGCCTGTACGCGGGTGTGTGGGGTTCGGGCGTGGACTTCGGCGATGGCAGCCCGGACCTGGAGGTGGACTACTTCATCGGCTACGGCGTGGACGTGACCGACAACGTCAACTTCGACGTGATGCTCAACCACTACAGCTACCCGGGCGCCAGCGAGCTGGCCTACACCGAGCTGATCACCAAGACCACCTTCGCCGAGCATTACAACCTGACGGTGGCCTACACCAATGATGTCTGGAACACCGACACCGACGGCTGGTACTACGCGGTGGGCACCGAGTGGGCGCTGCCGCAGGAGTTCAACCTCACCGCCAATGTGGGCCGCAGCACCTTCGAGAACGGCATCGCCAAGGACTACACCGACTGGAACATCGGCGTGAACCGCAGCTTCGGGCTGGTCACGCTGGGCCTGGGCTACTACGGCACCGACGGCAACGGTCGCGACAACTCGGGCAAGCTCGCCGACAACCGCGTGGTGTTCACCGTCGCCGTCGGCAAATGACCTGAGCGGCGAAGGACATGAAAAAGGCGCCGAAAGGCGCCTTTTTCATCTTCTCGGCAGCATGCCGAGCAACGCCCGGCCGCTGCCGCCGCCGGGCCACGATCGGCGCAGCGGCAGGTCACCCGCGTGGGGTGACCGCGGCGGATCAGTTCCAGCTCAGCACGACCTTGCCGGCCTTGCCCTGTTCCATCAGGTCAAAGCCCTTCTGGAACTCGTCGATCGGCAGCTGGTGGGTCATCACCTTGCCGAGCGGGAAGCCGGACAGGACCAGCTGGGTCATCTTGTACCAGGTCTCGTACATCTTGCGGCCGTAGATGCCCTGCACGGTCAGGCCCTTGAAGATGATCTTGTCCCAGTCGCAGCCGGCGCCCTTGGGCATGATGCCGAGCATGGCGATCTTGCCGCCGTGGTACATGCAGTCGAGCATGTCGTTGAACGCGCGCGGGTTGCCGCTCATTTCCAGGCCCACGTCGAAGCCCTCCATGTGCAGTTCCTTCATCACGTCCTTGAGCGAGGTGTTGGACACGTTGACCACGCGGGTGGCGCCCATGTCCGCCGCCAGCTTCAGGCGGAAATCGTTGACGTCGGTGACCACCACGTTGCGCGCGCCGATGTGCTTGCAGATGCCGGCGGCGATGATGCCGATCGGACCGGCACCGGTGATCAGCACGTCTTCGCCGATCACGTTGAACTCCAGCGCGCAGTGCGCGGCGTTGCCGTAGGGATCGAAAAAGGCGGCCAGCTCGGACGGGATCTGGTCGGGGATCGGCCACAGGTTGCTGGCCGGCATCACCATGTATTCGGCAAAGGCGCCGTTGACGTTGACGCCGATGCCCACGGTGTTGGGGCACAGGTGCTGGCGGCCGCCACGGCAGTTGCGGCAGTGGCCGCAGACGATGTGGCCTTCGGCCGAGACGCGCTGGCCGAGCTCGTAACCGGTGACGCCCGGCCCGATCGCGGCGATCCGGCCGACGAACTCGTGGCCGATGGTCAGGCCCGGCTTGATGGTGCGCTGGCTCCACTCGTCCCACAGGTAGATGTGCAGGTCGGTACCGCAGATGGCGGTCTTTTCCAGCTTGATCAGGACCTCGTTCGGGCCCGGGGTGGGGACCGGAACCTCTTCCAGCCAGATGCCCTTGGCGGCTTCGCGCTTGACCAGGGCCTTCATTGTTTGCTGCGCCATCGGGGTGGAACTCGTCTGGGGGAAAACGCGGATTATAGAGGTGCCGGGCGGTTTCCCATGTTGCGTTGCGGGCGGATCGGGGCGGACCCCCGCGCCTGGCCACCCCATGACTTCCGGGCATCGGGCCGGGGCAGGGGGCTGGGCTACACTCGGGAGTTCTTTCACCAGGGGCTGCTCAATGCGCTCGAACCTGCTCGCTTTCTCCGTCGTCGCCAGCCTTGGGCTGGTCCAGGTCGCCCAAGCCGCTGAAGGCATGTGGGTGCCGCAGCAGCTGCCGGAGATCGCCGGCCCGCTCAAGCAGGCGGGGCTGAAGCTGTCCCCGGAGCAGATCTCCAACCTGACCGGCGACCCGATGGGCGCGGTCGTGGCCCTGGGCGGCTGCACCGCCAGCTTTGTTTCGCCGCAGGGCCTGGTGGTGACCAACCACCACTGCGCCTACGGGGCGATCCAGCTCAACTCCACGGCCCAGAAGAACCTGATCAAGGACGGCTTCAACGCTCCCACCCTGAAGGACGAGCTGAGCGCAGGCCCGAACGCGCGCGTGTTCGTGCTCGACCAGATCACCGATGTGACCGCCCAGGCCAAGGCCGCGATCGCCGCCGCCGGCAAGGACCCGCTGGCCCGCACCCGCGCGCTGGATGCGTTCGACAAGGCCCAGACCGCCGCCTGCGAAGCCGATGCCGGTTTCCGCTGCCGCCTCTTCAGCTTCTCCGGTGGCAACACCTACCGCCTGTTCCGCAACATGGAAATCAAGGACGTGCGCCTGGTCTATGCGCCCCCGGGCAGCGTGGGCAAGTTCGGGGGCGACGTCGACAACTGGATGTGGCCGCGCCACACCGGCGATTTCTCGTTCTACCGCGCCTACGTGGGCAAGGACGGCAAGCCGGCCGCCTTCGCGGCCGACAACGTGCCGTACCAGCCCCGGCATTTCCTGAAGTTCGCCGACCAGCCGCTGGGGGCCGACGACTTCGTCATGGTGGCCGGCTACCCGGGCCGCACCAACCGCTATGCGCTGGCCGGTGAGTTCAATGAAACCGCGGGCTGGACCTACCCGACCATCGCCCGGCACTACAACGCGGTGCTGAAGATGATCGACGAGGCCGGCAAGGCCGACGCCGACATCAAGGTGAAGTACGCCGCCACCGCGGCCAGCATGAACAACGTGGCCAAGAACTACGTCGGCCAGCTTGAAGGTTTCAAGCGCATCGACGCGGCCGGCCAGAAGAAGGCTGAAGAAGCGGCCGTGCTGGCCTGGCTGAAGCAGCAGGGCGCTGCCGGCAAGCCGGCGCTGGCCGCGCACGCGCAGCTGATCAAGCACCTGGATACCAGCAAGGCCACGCGCGAGCGCGACCTGTTCGTGAGCCAGTTCAACAGCACCTCGGCGGTGGGCGCGGCCCTGTCGCTGTACCGCCTGTCGATCGAGCGCGCCAAGCCCGACGCCGAGCGCGAAGCGGGCTTCCAGGAGCGCGACCTGACCACCATCGAAGGCGGCCTGAAGCAGATGGATCGCCGCTATGTGGCGAAGATGGACCAGCAGCTGCAGACCTACTGGCTGGACCAGTACGTCGCCCTGCCGGCCGAACAACGCAGCAACGAGGTGCTCAACACCTGGCTGGCCGGCAGCGATGCCAACGCGGTCAAGGCACTGGTGGCCAAGCTGGGCGGCACCGAACTGGGCAGCCTGGACAAGCGCCTGGCCTGGTTCAAGGCCGACCGCGCCGCCTTCGAGGCCAGCACCGATCCGGCCATCCAGTACGCCGTGGCGGCGATGCCGTCGCTGCTCAAGCAGGAAGAGCAGAAGAAGATCCGCGAAGGCGAATCGCTGACCGCCCGCCCGCTGTACCTGCAGGCCGTGGCCGACTACAAGAAGAGCAAGGGCGGCTTCGTCTACCCCGATGCCAACCTGTCGCTGCGCATCACCTTCGGCAACGTGATGGGCTATGCCAAGGACGGGGTGAACTACACCCCGTTCACCACCCTGGAAGGCGTGGCTGCCAAGGAAACCGGCGTGGATCCGTTCGATTCGCCCAAGGCGCTGCTGGAGGCGGTCAAGGCCAAACGCTACGGCGGCCTGGAAGACAAGCGGATCGGCTCGGTGCCGGTGAACTTCCTGTCCAACCTGGACATCACCGGCGGCAACTCCGGCTCGCCGGTGCTGGATGCGCACGGCAAGCTGGTGGGCCTGGCGTTCGACGGCAACTGGGAGTCGGTCAGCTCCAACTGGGTGTTCGACCCGGTGATGACCCGCATGATCGCGGTGGACAGCCGCTACATGCAGTGGATCATGCAGGAAGTGGCGCCCGCGCCGCAGCTGCTCAAAGAGCTGAACCTGGCGCGTTGACCCTCAAAACCCCGCGGCGAACGCCGCGGGGTTTTTCGTTGGGAACAGGCCGACCGTGGGTCGGCATGCGGGCAGTGCAGGGCCAGGGCGCATGCCGACCAACGGTCGGCATCTACCGGGTATCATGCGTCTCCCCCTCGATCATTCACAGCATGTGAATGATCGCGACAGCATTCCTCCCCCAAGGACTCCCAGTACGCATGCGCATCCTGCTTGCCCGCCACGGTGAAACACCGTGGAACGCCGAAGGCCGCTACCAGGGCCAGATTGATATCCCGTTGTCGCCGATCGGTGACGCCCAGGCGCAGGCCCTCGGGGAGCGCCTGAAGTCGGTGGATATCACCCGCGCGGTGGCCTCGCCGCTGTCGCGTGCGCAACGCACCGCTCAGTTGGCCCTTGGCGCCGAACGCGCCCCGATGCTGCTGACCGAGCCGGACCTGCAGGAGATCGCCCACGGTGAGTGGGAAGGCCTGCTGGCCAGCGAAATCCACGAAAAAGACCCCTCGCGCCTGCAGGCCTGGCGTGATGAACCGGACACCGTGCTGATGCCCGGCGGCGAATCCCTGCGCCTGGTGCTGGAGCGCAGCTGGCGCGGCCTGGCCCGCGCGGCCGACGGCCTCGGCGAGCATGACACGCTGCTGGTGGTGGCCCACGACGCGGTGAACCGCGTGATCCTGTGCCGCATCCTGGGCCTGCCGCTGTCGCGGCTGTGGACCTTCCGCCAGGCACCGACCACGCTGAACCTGCTTGAAGGCGCCGA
Source organism: Stenotrophomonas maltophilia (assembly GCA_002435595.1). Lineage (GTDB taxonomy): Bacteria > Pseudomonadota > Gammaproteobacteria > Xanthomonadales > Xanthomonadaceae > Stenotrophomonas > Stenotrophomonas maltophilia_AC. The sequence goes on along the minus strand of DJBL01000108.1, from coordinate 2,140 downwards.
CCTGGACGGCCTGGAAGTGGTGCGCCTGAACGACTGCGCCCACCACACCCCGTTCTTCGGCGAAGCCAAGCACCGCGCGCTGTAACCGCCCCGCGTCCCATCCCGTCGTCCGTCCCATCGATCCAACGCCCATGACCACCGCCCGCCCGCAGACCCTCACCGATTGGCTCGCCTACATCGAGCAGCAGCACCCCGCCAGCATCGACATGGGCCTGGACCGCGTGCGTCACGTGGCCCAGGCGATGGGGGTGGGGCAGCCGGGCGCGCACACCATCGTGGTCGGCGGCACCAACGGCAAGGGCTCCACGGTCGCCTTCATCGAAGCGATCGCGCGCGCGGCCGGCTGGAAGGTCGGCGCGTACACCTCCCCACACCTGCTGCGCTACAACGAGCGGGTCCGCATCCAGGGCGAGGAGGTCACCGATGCGGCGCTGGTGGCCGCGTTCGATGCGATCGAAGACGCCCGTGGCAGCACCACGCTGACTTATTTCGAGTACGGCACGCTGGCCGCGCTGCACCTGTTCGGCAACGCCGGGTTGGACCTGGCGGTGCTGGAAGTGGGCCTGGGCGGGCGGCTGGATGCGGTCAACATCGTCGATGCCGACGTGGCGGTGATCACTACCGTGGACATCGACCACAGCGACTGGCTGGGCCAGGACCGCGAGGCGATCGGTGCGGAAAAGGCCGGCATCATCCGCGGGTGGAAGCCGGTGATCCTGGGCGAGACCGATCCGCCCTCCAGCGTACTGGCGCGGGCCTACCTGCTGGGCGCCAATGCGATCCGCGGTGGCAGCGATTTCTTTGCCGATGTGGTCGATGGCCAGCACTGGCGCTGGCGCGATGTCGGGTTCCGCATCGACCTGCCGCTGCCGGCACTGCGCGGCCCGATCCAGTTGCGCAACGCGGCCTCGGCCATTGCCGCGCTGCGCACGCTGGACAAGCCGCTGCCGCGCACCGCCATCATCGAAGGCGTGGCCAATGCGCGCATCCGCGGGCGTCTGCAGCGGGTTGATCGCGACGGCGTGGAGGTGCTGGTGGACGTCGGCCACAACCCGCAGGCCGCGCGTGAACTGGCCGCCGCACTGAAGGCCGCACCGGTGGCCGGTCGCACCGTGGCGGTGTTTGCCGCGCTGCAGGACAAGGATGCGGTCGGCGTGGTGCAGGCGCTGGAGGGCCAGGTACAGGCCTGGCACCTGGCCGGCCTGGACGGTGCCCGCGCACAGAGCGCTGCGGCGTTGCAGTCGCGCCTGCACGACACCGCAGCGGGCGCCGGCCACTGCCATGACAGCGTGGCCGCGGCACTGCAGGCGGCCGTGGCCGAGGCCGCGGCCGGTGACCGGGTGCTGGTGTTCGGCTCGTTCCACACCGCCGCCCAGGCCCTGCAATGGCTGGACGCTGTCGACTGAGCGGGCCATCGCAGCACGCGGCAGCCGTTCAGCCGCAGCAGACGCCGCTCACGCGGACACCCGTATAATCGCCGTGGCATTCCGCCGCGCCGCCCCTGCCTGCCTTCCGTGGATACTCCTCTGAAACAGCGACTGATTGGTGCCATCGTTCTGGTGGCTTTGGCTGTGATCTTCCTGCCCATGCTGGTCAAAGGCCCTGCGCCTGACAGCGGCGTGGCCAGCGTACCGATCAGTGCGCCTGCGGCGCCGTCGGACGGCCAGTTCGAAACCCGCGAGCTGCCGCTGGTGGCACCCACCGGTGCGGCCACCGGCCTGCAGGGTCCGTCCAGTACCCAGCCGCTGCAGGACCCGGCCGCTGCCGACGCCGCCACCGCGGCCACCGACACTTCGCCTGCCGTGGCGGCGGGCAATTTCGCGGTCAGCTTCGGTGCCTACGGCAGCCAGGCCGATGCCGACGCGGTGATCGCCTACCTCAAGAAGGCCCAGCTTCCCGGCTTCAGCGAACCGGCCACCATCAACGGTCGCCCGGCGTGGCGGGTGCGCGTGGGGCCGTACGCCGATCGCGCCCAGGCCGAAGCCGCGCGCCTGCAGGCAGTGAAGGTGCGCAACGACGTCAAGGCCGAAGTGGTCACCCTGGATGCGCGCGCGGACAGCGCCGTAGCCACGGCCCCGGCTGCCGCGCCGACGCCCACGCCGACCGCCGCTGCCCCGGGTGCCTCCAGCGCGAGATCGGA
>DJBL01000109.1 GCA_002435595.1 Stenotrophomonas maltophilia | reverse complement strand
CCCCGCGCCTGGCCCCGCGCCCCGCACCGTCGCCGGCCACCGGCAGCCTGCCGCAGCAGGTCGGGGCGGTGCTGCTGCAGGTGGCCAGCTTTGCCAGCCGTGACAACGCCACCCGCGCGCTGGGCCAGCTGTCCTCGGCCGGTATCGTGGGCGCCACCATCAGCGACATCGCCAGCGGGGGGCGCACGCTGTGGCGCCTGCGGGTGCCGGCGGCCGACCACGCCAGCGCTTCGGAACTTGCCGGCCGCATCGCCGGTCTGGGCCTGGGGTCGCCGCAGATCGTCAAGGACTGAACCCGGCCCCGGTGGCGCGCCGCGCGTGCCACCGCATGGGCCTACAATGCCGTACCCAACCTCTCCACCCTTGGCGCCTTCCCTGGAGCTTGCTGTCCGATGAAATTCCGCTTTGCCGCTGCTGCCATGGCCACGACCCTGTTCGTGGGCATGGTCTCCGCCCAGACTCCGCAGCCGGCCCCGCAGCCGGCGCCCGCGCCTGCCGCCGCCCCGGCCACCGTTGCCACCCCGCCGGCGCCCAAGCCCAGCGTGTCCAAGGCGTGGGTCCTGATGGATTACGCCACCGGCCAGGTGCTGGCCGGCGAGAACGAGCATGAACAGCTGGCCCCGGCCAGCATCACCAAGGTGATGACCTCCTACGTGGTGGCCGCCGAGGTCAAGAACGGCAAGGTCCGTCCGGACGACCAGGTGATGATGAGCGAGCGCGCCTGGCGCGAAGGCGGCGCGGGCACCGATGGCAGCTACAGCGGCTTCCCGGTCAACCAGACCGCACGCCTGGAAGACATGGAAAAGGGCATGGCGATCCAGTCCGGCAACGATGCCGCGATCGCCCTGGCCGAGCACGTGGCCGGCAGCGAAGAGGCCTTCGCCTCGCTGATGAACAGCTACGCCGCCAAGATCGGCATGAAGAACTCGCACTTCGTCAACGCCCACGGCCTGACCGCCCCGGGCCACCACAGCACCGCCTACGACCTGGCGCTGCTGGGCCGGGCGATGGTGCGCGATTACCCGGAAACCTACGCCTACAACAAGGTGAAGGAATTCACCGTCGGCTCGATCAAGCAGCCCAACCGCAACCTGCTGTTGTGGCGCGACGGCAGCGTGGACGGGATCAAGACCGGCCACACCTCCGAAGCCGGCTACTGCCTGATGAGCTCGGCCCAGCGGGGTGACCAGCGGCTGATCGCGGTGGTGCTGGGCGGCAGCTCGGAAAAGCAGCGCGCCGACGACAGCCTGGCGCTGCTCAACTGGGGCTTCCGCTTCTTTGAAACCCACCGCATGTACGAGCCGGGCAAGGCCGTGGCCGAGCACAAGGTGTGGAAGGGCGCGGTGGACAAGGTGCAGCTGGGCGTGGCCCAGCCGCTGCTGGTGAGCGTGCCGCGCGGTCGTTACAACGACCTCAAGCCGACCATCGACGTGCCCAAGACCCTGGAAGCGCCGTTCACCGCTGGCCAGAAGATCGGCACCCTGAAGGTGACCCTGGACGGCAAGACTGTCGCCGAGGCACCGCTGGTGGCCGTGGCCGCGGTGGAAGAAGCCGGCTTCTTCAAGCGCCTGTGGGACAGCTTCTGGATGTGGTGGGAATCGGAATGATTCCGGCCCGACCGCGGTAAGAAAAAGACCGGCGCAAGCCGGTCTTTTTTTGGGTTCATTGTGCGGATCGTCGGCGTGCCGACCACGGTCGGCAGCTACGCTTCACCCTCCGTCACTCGATTACATCGAGCGACTACACCGAGCATCGGCGTGCCGACCAAGGTCGGCACCTACGCTTCACCCTCAGTCACTCGATTACATCGAGCGACTGATGGTGAAGCTGCCGAACACGGGTGCTTCGCGCTGGCCATCGAACTCGCGGGTGCTGTGGTAACGGGCCACGGCGAACTTCCAGCGCCCGCGCATCACCGCGATGCCGTAGCCGACCTGGCCGACCACGTGGCGCTTGTCCACGCTGTGGCTGTTGCGGAAGGTGTTGCCGTCCAGGGTGATGTCGCGGATCACCCAGGCGGCATCGGTGGTGGCGAACAGATGGAACGACCACCCGCTGGGCTTGCCGCCGCGCGTGGGCGCGGTGTTTTCGCCGGCCGGGCGCAGCGGGGTGCTGCCGAAGTCGTCCGGCAGCTTCCAGCCGAACCGCACTTCACCACCGGCATTGACGTGGGTGGCCAGGTTGCCCACCGCACCGCCGTAGTGGCTGATCGCGTCCCAGCCCCAGCCGCCGAGGTTGTCGGTGGCATCGGCCGGCCAGCGGCGCATGCGCTCGTGGGTGAGCATGAACACCGGCTCGTTGTGCAGCTGGTTGTCCCAGCCCTGGAACTTCTCATCGCCCAGCAGGCTGTGCACCGCGTTCTGCACTTCCTCGCCCTGCGCCCACGGCCCCACCACGCCCAGCGCCAGCTGGGTGGTCTGCAGCCGGTCACCGCGGCGGGCGTTGTAGCCGAAGCTGCCGATCAGCACGCCCGCGTAGGGGCGGTCGTCCTCGATCAGGTCCTTGCGGGTGAAATCGGTGGGGGTAAAGATGCCCTGGGCCAGGCTGAAGATCATGTTCTGCTGTTCGAACTCGCCCGGGTGCAGCCGCTCCAGGTGCCGGTTGACCCAGCGCGCCAGCCGCGGCAGGCAGGGGTCGTCGGTGTAGTCCACCAGGTTGGGCGAAACCAGGGTGATCTGCGCACCGTTGGTGTAGCCCTGGTCCTGGTCGGCGCCGCCGAACAGGTCGTTGTCCACACGGAAATTGACCTGCGGCGGATGCTCGCGCATCGCGTCCGGTCCACACTGGTTGGCGGCCTGGACCGCAGGGGCGACGAGCGCCAGGACGCCGGCGAGTGCGGCCGACAACGCATAGGGCTTCAACGACATGGGCTTCCCGCTCAGGATTTGTTCTGTTTTTATGCCGAAGCAGCGTAGTGAGCGCGTGAGGTAGTGACCAGACCCGCGCACGCATTGGTGCGTCTTGCTGGTGAAGACCGATTTTCACGTAGCGTTGGGCGCAGCTGTGGGCACGATCATGCAAGGCTTGGGTTCGGTCGCAAGCGTCCCCATAATCGCGGTCATGGAGATCAAGTCTGACAACCCCGACCACGGCTTCCAGTTCCCCGGCCAGTTCGAACTCAGCGCCATGGGCGCGGCCGGCCAGGAGTTGGAACGCGAACTGCCGCGCCTGCTTGAGCTGGCCGGCGTCGAAGTACTGACCGAGCGGGTCAGCTGGAAACACTCGTCCAACGGCAAGTATGTGTCGGTGCGGCTGGTGTTCAAGGCCGACAGCCGCGAACAGTACGACGCCGCGCACGCCGCGCTGCGTGACCACCCGGAAGTGAAGTGGACGCTGTAGGCGCCTGCGATACCGCCCCCGCACCGGGCGCCCGCGCGCCGCAGCCGGCGATCGTGCGCGATCTCGGTCGCCAGCCCTATGCGCCGGTCTGGCATGCGATGCAGCGTTTCACCGATGCGCGCACCGACGCCAGCGCCGATGAGCTGTGGGTGGTCGAGCATGATCCGGTGTTCACCCTCGGCCAGGCCGGCAAGGACGAGCACGTGCTGGCCCCGGGCGATATCCCGGTGCTGCACGTGGACCGTGGCGGCCAGGTGACCTACCACGGGCCCGGCCAGATCGTGGTCTACCCGCTGCTGCAGCTGCGCCGGCTGGGGATCGGGGTGCGCGATTACGTGTGCCGGATCGAGCAGGCCATCATCGACACCCTGGACGAATGGAATATCGGCGCTGAACGCCTGGACGGGGCGCCGGGGGTGTATGTCGGCGGGGCCAAGGTGGCCGCGCTGGGCATCCGGGTCCGCCGCGGCTGCACGTTCCACGGGCTGGCCTTCAACGTGGCCATGGACCTGGAGCCGTTCCACCGCATCAACCCCTGTGGCTATCAAGGGCTGCAGGTGACCTCGGTGGTAGACTTGGGGGGACCGTCCGGCATGGCGGCCGTCAAGCCGGTGCTGCTGGGCCATCTGGCCCGCCAGTTCGGCCTGGACCTCCAGCCGACCACCGAATTGCCCGATCTGACAGGGGCGGCGTGAACGCCGCCGACCAAGGCCATGACTGAAACCACCGCTCGCATCATTCCCCTGCAGGTCGTGCAGGGTGACACGCCGTCCGCCGCGCCGCTGCAGACCGGGGTCAAACAGCTGGGCGGTGACAAGATCGGCCGCTCGCCGGTGCAGTTCGCCGACGCCCCGGTCCTGCGCAAGCCGTCCTGGATCCGGGTCCGCATCCCCTCCGGCAACGCCGTGCAGACGCTGAAGGCCAAGCTGCGCGAAAACCGCCTGGTGACCGTCTGCGAAGAGGCCAGCTGCCCCAACATCCACGAGTGCTTCAGCCACGGCACGGCCACGTTCATGATCCTGGGCGAGGTGTGCACCCGGCGGTGCTCGTTCTGCGACGTCGCCCACGGCCGGCCCAAGCCGCCGGACGCCAACGAGCCGGCCAGCCTGTCCCAGACCGTGGCCGACATGGGCCTGAAGTACGTGGTGGTGACCAGCGTGGACCGCGATGACCTGCGCGACGGCGGTGCCCAGCACTTTGCCGACTGCATCGGGGCCATCCGCGAGAAGTCGCCCAACACCCGCATCGAAGTGCTGACCCCGGACTTCCGCGGCAAGGGCCGCATGGAGCGTGCGCTGGACATCCTGGCCACCAACCCGCCGGACGTGTTCAACCACAACATCGAAACCGTGCCGGACCTGTACCGCAACGTGCGGCCGGGCGCGGACTACCAGTGGTCGTTGACCCTGCTGAAGAACTTCAAGGCCCAGCATCCGTCCATCGCCACCAAGTCCGGCATCATGCTTGGCCTGGGCGAGGACATGGACCAGGTGCGCGCGACGATGCGCGACCTGCGTGCCCACGACGTGGACATGATCACCATCGGCCAGTACCTCCAGCCCACGCCGCACCACCATCCGGTGCTGCGTTACTGGACGCCGGAGGAATACAAGGAACTGGAGGTCTACGGCTACGCCCTGGGCTTCAGCCACGTGGCCTCCGGCCCGATGGTGCGTTCGTCCTACCACGCCGACGTGCAGGCCAAGGGAGCGGGGGTCGCCTGACCCGCACGGTGTCCGGCCGATGGCCGGACCCGTCCAGCCCACCCGGGCCCGCAACGGGCCACGCGACAGTGCCGGCCCGGTGGCCGGCGTGTGCGCTCGCCGTGCCGGTCCCGGCGCCATTCACAATTTGCTACAGGTCGCGGTTTAGGCTGGAAATCCACGTTGCGCGGGAGTGGATGACAAACCCGGCAACTTTCGGCACTGTCGTGTGGTCTGATCCGCACGCAGTCTCCCCCTTGGCAAGGTGCCATGAGCAAGTTGATGAAATTCAAAGCCCCCGCATTCCTGATGGCCCTGGCGCTCACCGCGCCGCTGGCACTGGCCGCCTATGCCGATTCGCCGGCGCTGCCCTCGGCGGCGACGGCCGACCAGGTGACCACCTCCAAGCTGGTTTACGGACTGCTGTCGGACAGCCGTTACGCCTACCGGCCGCGCGCGCTCGACGCGGCCACGTCCAAGGACGTGTTCAAGCGCTATCTGGAAGCACTGGACGGCAGCAAGCAGTTCTTCACCCAGGCCGACATCACCCGCTTCGCCCCGTTCGAGGCCAACATCGCCACGGCCATCCGCGGTGGTGAGCTGGAGCCGGCCTTCCAGGTGTTTGCGGTGTACAAGCAGCGCGTGGGCGAGCGCATCGGCTTTGCGCGCAAGCAGCTCAAGCAGGAGTTCGATTTCAGCAGCGACGAAAAGTTCGAGTACGACCGCAAGGACGTGCCGTGGGCGGCCAGCAATGCCGAGCTTGACGACCTCTGGCGCAAGTCGGTCAAAAACGACTGGCTGCGCCTGAAGCTGGCCGGCAAGCAGCCGGCGGAGATCCGCAAGACGCTGGACAAGCGCTACGCGACGCTGGAAAAGTCGGTCAACGAGTTGAAGGGCGAGGACGTGTTCCAGTTCTTCCTCAATGCCTACACCAGCGCGGTCGATCCGCACACCGATTACTTCACCCCGCGCACCGCCGAGAACTTCAACCAGGCCATGTCGCTGTCGCTGGAAGGCATCGGCGCGCAGCTGCAGCGCCAGGACGACATGGTGGTGATCCGTGAGGTCATCGCCGGCGGCCCGGTGGCGGTCAACGGCACGCTCAAGGCGGGCGATCGCATCGTCGGCGTCGGCCAGGGCAAGTCCGGGCCGATCGAGGACGTGATCGGCTGGCGCATCGACGACGTGGTGGCCAAGATCCGCGGCAAGGCCGATACCCAGGTGCGGCTGGAGTTCATCCCGGCCGAGGAAGGCGTGGACGGCAAGCACCACACCCTGGTGCTGACCCGGCAGAAGGTGCGCCTGGCCGAACAGGCCGCCAAGGGCGAAACCCTCAGCATCCCGGCCAAGGACGGGGAGCCTGCGCGCAAGGTCGGCGTGATCAAGCTGCCCACCTTCTACCAGGACTTCGAAGGCCGTCGCCGCAACGCCGCCGACTATGCCTCGGCCACCCGCGACGTGGCCAAGCTGCTGGCCGGCTTCAAAACCGACAAGCTCGACGGCGTGGTGCTGGACCTGCGCAACAACGGCGGTGGTTCGCTGGACGAAGCGATCGAGCTGACCGGCCTGTTCATCGAACAGGGCCCGGTGGTGCAGGTGCGCGAATCCGGTGGCCGCGTCACCGTCAACAGCGACCGCAGCGAAGCGGTGGCCTGGGATGGCCCGCTGGCGGTGCTGATCAACCGCGGTTCGGCCTCGGCCTCGGAGATCTTCGCCGGCGCCATCCAGGATTACGGCCGTGGCCTGGTGATCGGTGAGACCACCTTCGGCAAGGGCACCGTGCAGAACATCGTGGACCTGGACCGCTGGCCGAGCGGGGAAACCCAGCGCTACGGGCAGGTCAAGCTGACCATCGCGCAGTTCTTCCGGGTCAGTGGCAGCAGCACCCAGCACAAGGGCGTGGTGCCGGACCTGGCCTTCCCGGCCAGCGTGGACGCCAGCGAGTACGGCGAAAGCACCTACGACAACGCGCTGCCGTGGACCCGCATCGCCTCGGTGCCGCACACCCAGTACGGCAACTTCGGCCCGCTGCTGCCCAAGCTGGAAACCCGGCATGCCTCGCGCGTGGCCGCCGACAAGGAATTCCAGTGGTGGAACGAGGACGTGGAGCAGTTCCGCGCCGAGGCCGCCAAGAAGTACGTCTCGCTCAACGAGGCCCAGCGCCGCGCAGAGCGCGAGAAGCAGGACACCCAGCGCAAGCAGCGCCAGGCCACCCGCAAGGAACTGGGCCTGGACCTGGACCCGCTGGCCGATGACAGCAACGACGATGGCCTGACCGGCAACGAGCGCGACATCGTCAAGGATACCGCCCGCGAAAAGGCCGCCGAAAAGCGTCCGGACCCGCTGCTGCGCGAATCGGCCGCGATCCTGGCCGATGCGGTGAACCTGCTGGAGAAGGACCGCCCGCTGTCGGCGCAGGTGCTGCCGCAGTCCACCGGCGCCGGGCGCTGGGCCGACTGAAGCACGCCTGGGGCAGGGCCGGCCGTTGCCCGGCTGCGCAGCCGGCAGATGAACCCGTCACAACGAAGGGCCGGCCAGTGCGCCGGCCCTTCGCCGTTTAAACCTGGCGCATACGCCGGCAGGTCTAAGCTGTTGGGGTCTGTCCCTGCAGGAGCGCACATGCGCCTGTCCCAAGCAATCCCGGCGGGCCTGCTGGCCGTCTCCCTCAGCGCCTGCGGCGGCCGTGCCGCCGACAGCACGCTGATCCGCGAGTCGTTCGACTCCGGCGACACCTACTCGCGCAGCGTACCCGGCGCGCCGGCCCAGGCCTGCGAGGCGGCGCGCCGGACCCTGCTCAGCCAGGGCTATGCGATCGCGCGTGCCGACACCGCGGCGGTGGAGGGCAACAAGAACTTCCAGCCACGCGATGACGAACACGAGCAGCTGGTGCTGCGTATTTCCTGTGCCGCGCGCGGGGAGCAGTCGCTGGTGTTCGTCAGCGCCGTGCAGGACCGCTATGCGCTGAAGAAGAGCCCGACCTCGGCCAGTGTCGGCGTGGGTGCGCTGGGGTCGGTGTCGCTGCCGTTCGGCAGCAACGACGATTCGCTGGTGAAGGTGGCCAGCAGCACCGTGCAGGACGCCGACTTCTACCGGCGCTTCTTCGATCGCCTGCAGCAGTACCTGCCGGCGGCCGCCGCCGCGCCGGCACCGCCCGCCGAGCCGCCCGCGCACG
>DJBL01000102.1 GCA_002435595.1 Stenotrophomonas maltophilia | reverse complement strand
GCGGGCCGGCGCCGGGTGGCGCGCTGGCGGCCGGGGAACCGACCCGTGGCCGGCACGGCCGCGGCGGTTTTGGTTAGGATGAGGTGCTCACCGCCGCCCCCTGCCGGCGGAGAACACCCAGACGCTGCCGGAATCCTTCATGCGCCACCTGTTTGCTTCGCTTGCCCTCATGCTCGCCTCGACCACGATCGCCCACGCCGAAAAACTCACCCTGGAGGCCATCACCGGTCCGCTGCCGCTGTCCGGCCCGACCCTGATGAAGCCCAAGGTGGCTCCGGACGGGTCCCAGGTGAGTTTCCTGCGCGGCAAGCAGGCCGACCGCAACCAGCTGGATCTGTGGAGCTATGACATCGCCAGTGGCCAGACCCGGCTGCTGGTCGATTCCAAGGTGGTGCTGCCGGGCCTGGAGACGCTGAGCGACGAGGAAAAGGCGCGCCGGGAACGCCAGCGCATCGCCGCCATGACCGGCATCGTGGATTACCAGTGGGCGCCGGACGCGCGCACGCTGTTGTTCCCGCTTGGCGGCGAGCTGTACCTGTACGACCTGGGCAAGCAGGGCAGCGCCGCGGTACGCCAGCTCACCCACGGCGAAGGCTTTGCCACCGATGCCAAGCTGTCGCCCAAGGGCGGCTTCGTCAGCTTCGTGCGGGCGCGCAACCTGTGGGTGATCGACCTGGCCAGCGGCAGGCAGATCCAGCTTACCGGCGATGGCAGCGACACCATCGGCAATGGCGTGGCCGAGTTCGTCGCCGACGAGGAGATGGACCGCCACACCGGCTACTGGTGGGCGCCGGACGACTCGGCAATCGCCTTTGCCCGCATCGATGAAAGCCCGGTGCCGGTGCAGAAGCGCTATGAGATGTACGCCGATCGCACCGAGATGATCGAGCAGCGTTACCCGGCCGCCGGCGACCACAACGTCACCGTGAAGCTGGGCGTGATCGCCCCGCAGACCGGCGCCGCGCCGCGCTGGATCGACCTGGGCCGCAACCCGGACATCTACCTGGCACGGGTGGATTGGCGCGACCCGCAGCGCCTCACCTTCCAGCGCCAGTCGCGCGACCAGAAGCACCTGGAACTGATCCAGGCCGACCTGGCCAGCGGCCGCCAGCAGACCCTGGTCAGTGAAACCTCCACCACCTGGGTGCCGCTGCACAACAGCCTGCGCTTCCTCGCCCAGGGCGGTTTCATCTGGTCTTCCGAGCGCACCGGCTTTGAGCACCTGTACCGCATTTCCGATGACGGCAAGACCGTCACCGCGCTGACCCAGGGGGCCTGGCCGGTGGACGAACTGCTGGCCGTGGACGAGGCGGCCGGCAAGGCGTATTTCAGCGCCGGGGTCGATTCCCCGCGCGAAAGCCAGATCTACGCGGTGTCGCTGCAGGGCGGTGCACCGCAGCGCCTGTCGCAGGCGCCGGGCATGCACAGCGCCAGTTTCGCGCGCAACGCCAGCGTGTACGTGGACAGCTGGTCCAACACCACCACCCCGCCGCAGATCGCGCTGTACCGCGCCAACGGCGAGAAAATCGCCACGCTGGTCGACAACGACCTGGCCGATCCGCAGCACCCCTACGCGCGTTACCTGGACGCCCAGCGCCCGGTCGAGTTCGGCACCCTCAAGGCAGCCGACACCACCACCGAGCTGCACTACAGCGTGATCAAGCCGGCCGGTTTCGATCCGGCCAGGCGCTATCCGGTCGTGGTGTATGTCTATGGCGGCCCGGCCAGCCAGACCGTCACCAACAGCTGGCCCGGCCGCGGCGACCATCTGTTCAACCAGTACCTGGCCCAGCACGGTTACGTGGTGTTCTCGCTGGACAACCGTGGCACCCCGCGTCGCGGCCGTGATTTCGGTGGCGCGCTGTACGGCGTGCAGGGCACGGTGGAAGTGGCCGACCAGCTGCGCGGCGTGGCCTGGCTCAAGCAGCAGCCGTGGGTGGACCCGGCGCGCATCGGCGTGCAGGGCTGGTCCAACGGCGGCTACATGACCCTGATGCTGCTGGCCAAGGCGTCCGATACCTACGCCTGCGGCGTGGCCGGTGCGCCGGTCACCGACTGGGGGCTGTATGACAGCCACTACACCGAGCGCTACATGAACCTGCCGGCCAACAACGCCAAGGGCTACGAACAGGCCCGCGTGCTGGCCCACATCGAGGGCCTGCGCTCGCGCCTGCTGCTCATCCACGGCATGGCCGACGACAACGTGCTGTTCACCAACTCCACCGCGCTGATGAGCGCGTTGCAGAAGCGCGGGCAGCCGTTCGAACTGATGACCTATCCCGGTGCCAAGCACGGTCTGTCGGGCAGCAATGCGCTGCACCGCTACCGCCTGGCCGAGGATTTCCTGGGGCGCTGCCTGGCACCTTAAGCACGGAACGCACCCCGCCTGACCGGCTCGACAAGGAGGACGCCGATGCATCAGCCACCCCCGCTTCCCACCCACCGCCCCGGCTGGTGGCAACGCCACTGGCGCTGGGCGGTGCCCCTGCTGGTGCTGGCGTGCGGCGCGGCGGCCGCGGCCTTGGTGTGGTTCATGCTGGTGCAATGGTCGCAGGTGACCCGCGGCACCGAGCCCTACCAGGAAGCCATGCGGCGCGCGCGCTGCAGCGTGGAACTGGTCGCCCACCTGGGCGAGCCGATCCAGGACGGCTTCCTGCCGATGGGCGGGCTGGAGTCCAGCAGCGATGGCAGCGGTTCGAGCCAGTTCGTGGTCCACCTGGACGGGCCGCGCGGCAAGGGCCGCCTGTTCCTGCGCGCCGAGCGTGAGCATGGCCAGTGGGACTATCCCATGCTGTACGTGGTCACCGCTGCCTCGGACACGGTCGACCTGACCGCGCTGGATGATGCCGAAGCGGCCACCGAATGTGCCCTGGAGGCCTGCCGTGCCCAGGGCCAGTGCCCGGCGCAGGCGCCGGCGCTGGAGGCCTGAGCGGGCGCGCATGACCTCCGGCCGATTGCCGCCCGCGCGCCGAGTGCGTAGGGTCACCGCATCGCTTACCGGGAGTCCTGCATGAAGCCGCTAGCCCTTGCCGTCGCGTTGGCCCTTTCCGTTCCCGCCGCGCTGAGTGCGCCGCCGGCCCTGGCCGCCAAGGCCGCCGCCACCCAGGCCCCGGCCAGCCCGGCCTGGGTCACCCGCAGCAACCAGCTCGCGCAGATCCTGCTTGATGCCCAGGGCCCGTTCCAGCCGGAGGAAACCGGCTTCTTCGGCGTGCCCGGCTATGACGACAAGGTGGCCGATTTCGGCCCGGACAACGGCGCCCGCTACCGCGCGGCCATGGCCAAGGCGCGCACCGAGCTGCAGGCCAGGCTGGCCACCGAGCGCGACCCCAACGTGCGCCAGGACCTGGCGATCATGATCGCCGCGGCCAGCCAGAACATCGAGGGCAGCGAACTCAACGAGAAGTACCTGCTGCCGTGGACCGACACGCCGCAGACGGTGTTCAGCGGCATCAACATGCTGCTCTCCGACCAGGTATCGCCCGAGCGTCGCGCCAAGGCGCTGGACCGCCTGAAGGCCTACGCCGGCCTGGCCCCCGGCACCCAGCCGGTGACCACGCTGTCGCGCCAACGCTATGAAGAGCGCCTGGCCGACACCCGTCTGCTGCAGCCGACGAAGATCGAGGTCGAGCAGTCGCTGGCCAACGTGGACACCTACATCAGCGGCATCGAGCAGCTGTTTGGCAAGTACAAGGTGGCCGGCGCCGACGAGGCGCTGAAGACGCTTGCCACCCAGTTGCGCGAGTACCGCGACTGGACCCGCAAGGACGTGCTGCCCAAGGCGCGCGCCGATGCGCGCCTGCCCGCGCCGCTGTATGCCTACCAGCTCAAGCGCGTCGGCATCGACATCGCCCCGGCGGTGCTGATGCAGCGTGCGCAGCTGGAGTTCATGGAAACCCGCTCGGCGATGCGCCAGTTGTCGCCGCTGGTGGTACAGGCCAAGGGTCTGAAGGTTGCCGACGCCACCGATCCGGTGGCGGTGGTGCGCGCGCTGAAGGGCGACAAGATCGCCGATGACCAGCTCGAGCACCACTACCGGGGCGTGATCGATGCGATCGACCCGATCATCCGCCGCGAGAAAATCGTCGATGTGCCGCAGCGCCCGATGCAGATGCGGCTGGGCTCGGCCGCCGAGAGCGCTGCTTCGCCGGCACCGCATTTCCTGCCGGCACCGCTGGTGGGCAACACCGGCCAGCAGGGCACGTTCGTGCTGCCGCTGGGCAACCCGGCCGCCGGCGACAAGGCTGCACAGTACGACGACTTCAACTTCGGTTCGGCGGCCTGGACGCTGAGCGCACATGAAGGCCGCCCCGGCCACGAGCTGCAGTTCACCGCAATGGTGGAGCGGGGCATCTCGCTGGCGCGCACGATGTTCGCGTTCAACTCGGTCAATGTCGAAGGCTGGGCGCTGTATGCCGAGGCCGAGATGGTGCCCTACGAGCCGTTGGACGGGCAGCTGATCGCCCTGCAGTTCCGCCTGCTGCGCGCCGCGCGCGCCATGCTCGACCCGATGCTCAACCTGGGCCTGATCGATCGCGCCAGCGCCGAGCGGGTGCTGATCGACGAAGTCGGCCTGTCCAAGGCGATGGCCACCCAGGAGCTGGACCGGTACATGGTGCGCATGCCCGGCCAGGCCGGCAGCTACTTCTACGGCTACACCCGCATCCTGGAACTGCGCATGCAGACCGAGCTGGCGCTGGGCACGCGCTTTGACCGCCTGGCCTTCAACAACTTCCTGCTCGACCAGGGCCTGCTGCCACCGGACCAGCTCGCCCAGGCAGTCAACGAGGTGTTCGTGCCGAAGTACAAGGCGCCGGCCAAGCGCTGAGCACACAGGCACAGCGCGGCGTGAACGTGCGCCGCGCTGCGCGCGGTATCCACGCATGGCGTGGATCTACGTGGTGCGATGGATCGTTGATCCACGCCATGCGTGGATGGACGGGTCCGGAGCCAGGGTGCGGGGCGCGGAGGGTCTACGCCGCGCTGCGCGCGGTATCCACGCATGGCGTGGATCTACGGGCGATGGATCGTTGATCCACGCCATGCGTGGATGGATGGGTCCGGAGCCGGGGTGCGGGGCGCGGAGGGTCTACGCCGCGCTGCGTGCGGTATCCACGCATGGCGTGGATCTACGCGCGATGGATCGTTGATCCACGCCATGCGTGGATGGATGGGTCCGGAGCCGGGGTGCGGGGCGCGGAGGGTCTACGCCGCGCTGCGCGCGGTATCCACGCATGGCGTGGATCTACGTGGTGCGATGGATCGTTGATCTACGCCATGCGTGGATGGATGGGGCGGTGCCGGGGTGCGGGGCGCGGGGGGGTTACGCCGCGCTGCGCGCGGTATCCACGCATGGCGTGGATCTACGTGGTGCGATGGATCGTTGATCCACGCCATGCGTGGATGGATGGGTCCGGAGCCGGGGTGCGGGGCGCGCGGGGGGTTACGCCGCGCTGCGCGCGGTATCCACGCATGGCGTGGATCTACGTGCGATGGATCGTTGATCCACGCCATGCGTGGATGGATGGGTCCGGTGCCGGCGTGCCTGGCGGTGCTTATCGCTGTGGGGTGATGGTCTGGGTCGGCAGGCGCGCGGGCGGGGCGGGGTTGGGGACCCAGATCGCGACGCCGGCTGCACGCTTCTGCGTGGTGGGGATGCCGATCCCGACACCGCCGCCGACGTGCGAGCCGTAACTGCCGGCACCCACCGACATGCCCACCGGCGAGCCGCTGGAGCCCACGCCCATCAGGATCACGCCATTGGCGCCGAGGGCGGCTGCCTCGCGCTTGAGCCGCATCACCGCCGCATCGGTCTGGCCCTGGGTGCCAAACCCCACCGCGCTGGACGACTCCAGCTGCGCGATCTCCACCGAGCCGGCCGGCGGCGTGGAATAGATCTGGACGCTGGCCGGGTCCACCGGCGCGCGCGCCTGGCCCAGCATCACCTTGGAGGTACTGGCGCAGCCGGCCACGGCCAGCAGCGCGCCCAGTACCGCAATCATTCGGATGTTCATGCATCACCCCTGTTCGGTAGGGCCCTGGGGCCCCGTGGCGGGATCATCGGTGGCGACCGCTGAATCGGTGCCAACCTGCTCACCTGCACGCTAGCACTGTCCAGGTGAGCAGCGTGGCGTGGTCTGGCCGACCGGCCGCAGGCGCCGATGAACGCGTCAGCCACGCCCCCGATTTAGGCTATGGTGGCGCCAACATCACCAAAGGGGAGCCTGGCATGGGGTTGATCAGTCTGTTGTGGGGCATCCTGGCGCTGCTGTGGGTGATCCTGGCCCTGATCCCGTTGCTGGGCTGGGGCAACTGGTTCCTGATCCCGTTTGCCGCGGTCGGTGCGGTGATCGCCGCCCTGGGCATCCTGTTCACCCATGCCAGCAAGCGTGGCCGGGCCTGGGCCGGGCTGCTGCTGAACGGCATCGTGGTGGTGGTCGGGATCGTCCGGCTGGGCATCGGCGGCGGCATCGTCTGAGCCTGCCGGCCCGCCGCCAGCCGGGCTGCGACCATCGGTCGCAGCGACCGGGCAGCGGCGTGCAGGGGCGTACAATCAGTGGCTGCCGCAGCGCGCCCGTCGCCGGCCCACGCCCTGACGGGCGCCATTTTCGCTTTCGATGATCATTCGTCCTCGTCCCCACGGCTGGCAACTGCTGTACATCCTGCGCGGCTCCATCGTTCCGGCGGTGGCCCCCAAGGTGCTGGCGATCCTGCTGCTGTCCATCGCCGTGGCCACCCTGGCCGAGGTCTGGCACCCGCCGGGCATCGAGCGGGTTTCGGTCGCCCCGTTCACCCTGCTTGGCCTGGTCCTGTCGATCTTCCTGAGCTTCCGCAACAACGCCTGTTTCGAGCGCTGGTGGGAAGGCCGCAAGCTGTGGGGCCAGCTGGTCTACGAATCGCGCAGCCTGGCCCGGCTGTGCAGCGCGCTGCTGGCCGACGACGCGCCGCGCCGCGAGCGCCTCTGCCGGCTCGGGATCGGCTTTGCCCATGCGCTGGCGGCCAAGCTGCGCGGGCGCGATGCCGCGCTGGCCGCGCT
>DJBL01000103.1 GCA_002435595.1 Stenotrophomonas maltophilia | reverse complement strand
CGCCCGGCGCGACCGGGCGGCCACCGCGGCGCCGGGCGTGGCCGCCGTTCCCCTGGCCACGGTGTCGCGTGCCGAACTGCGCCGGGCCATGGAAAGCCAGGGCCTGGACGAGATCATCGCGTTGCTGGCTGCGATGGGCCGGGTGCAGGGCCTGGAGGCGCTGCTGGCGCGGTTGGCCGATCCCGACCAGCGCCAGGCCCTGCTGGCGATGCAGCGGGCGCGCTGGTCCGGACAGGGCGGGGACGTGGCCGCCGCACGCCAGGCCCTGCGCCGTGCCTTCCATGACGGACCGCACTGGCAGCCGGTCGCGGTGGCGGAAAACAATGGGCTGGCGCCTCTATATCCTTCGGGACCTTGATGCGCTGCCGGGCCTGCGGGACCGGCTTTGCTAAGCTGATTCAATTCTTTACAGGAAAGCCGCTAGATGACTGAGGCCGCAAAGACCCGGCAGAAACTGCCTTTGCACTGGAAAATGGGCATTGGCTTCGCATTGGGCCTGGTGCTGGGCCTGATCGTGCACGCCGCCGGCCCGGGCGTCCCCGGCCTGACCGATTTCGCCAAGGGCGTGATGGCCTGGGTGACCACGCCACTGTCGGGCCTGTTCCTCAATCTGATCTTCATGCTGATCGTGCCGTTGATCTTCTCGGCGCTGATCATGGGCGTGTCGGAGATGGGCGACATCCGCGCGCTGGGCCGGATCGGCTGGAAGACCCTGGCCTACACGGTGCTGCTGTCGGGCATCGCGGTGGGCATCGGCCTGGTGCTGGTCAACGTGCTCAAGCCCGGCGCCGGCGTGGACCCGCAGGTGGCCGCGCAGATGCTCTCGGAGAACGCCGAGCGCAGCAGGGAAATCGTCGCCGGCATCCATGAAACGCCCAAGGGCATGGACATGCTGCTGTCGATCGTGCCCAGCAACGTGCTCCAGGCCGCATCGGACAACGGCGCCATCCTGTCGCTGATGTTCTTCGCGCTGATGTTCGGCATCGGCATGGTGCTCAGCGACGAAGAGAAGGTCGCCCCGCTGCGCCGCGCCGTGGAAGGCGTGTTCGAAGTGTCGATGACGCTGATCAACCTGGTCATCCGGCTGGCGCCGTATGCGGTGGCCTGCTTCATGTTCAACCTGGCCGCGCTGTTCGGTTTCGAGCTGATCATCCGCCTGGGCGCCTACGTGGGCGTGGTGGTGCTGGCGCTGGGCGTGCACATGGTGGTGACCTACGGCACCGCCGTGTGGCTGTCCGGGCGTTCGCCGCTGTCGTTCTTCCGCGATACCCAGGAAGCCACGGTGATGGCCTTCTCCACCGCGTCCAGCAATGCCACCCTGCCGACCGCGCTGCGCGTGGCCGACCAGATGGGCCTGCCGCAGAAGGTCTCGCGCTTCGTGCTGACCGTGGGCGCCACCGCCAACCAGAACGGCACCGCGCTGTTCGAGGGCGTGACGGTGATCTTCCTGGCCCAGTTCTTCGGCGTGGACCTGAGCATCGGCCAGCAGATCATGGTGATGGCCGTGTGCATCCTCGGCGGTATCGGCACGGCGGGCGTCCCGTCGGGCTCGCTGCCGGTGGTGGCGATGATCTGCGCCATGGTCGGGGTCAATCCGCTGGGCATCGGCCTGATCCTGGGCGTGAACCACTTCCTGGACATGTGCCGTACCGCGCTCAACGTCACCGGTGACCTGGCCCTGACCACCCTGGTGGCCAAGGGCGAAACCGAGGACAGCCCGGTGCCGGTGCAGGTCAGCCGCGACTGACCCCCCCGGCGGGCGCGGCCTGCCGCGCATTCGCCCGCAGAACGCCTCGGTTCGGTCAGGAATCGGGGCGTTTTTCTTTCCACGGACGACGGGACGGTGGCGAACAAGCGCGGCTTGGATCAGGTGGCACGCGCGAGTCCGGGGCCCTCCGCGGCCGGCAGGCACTTGGCGCAAATGTCCCCCGGCAGCGTGCCCTTGGCAACGTAAAGGAGGCCGCCGCCGGGGGGGCCCGGACGCGCGCGCCACGCCCAAACGAGGTCAAGGCCCCATGTGAACAGCCCTGCACCCGCACACGGCGATTGTCATTCAGAAAGTCGACACCCGGCCTGACCCCGCCGGACGTCTGTGGGACAATTGGCTGCCCGCAGCTCCGCGGGAGCCTCCCGACTCTCAGAACCATGACGCAGCCTACCCGCCGCCAGTTGGCCAACGCCATCCGCTTCCTAGCCGCTGATGCGGTCGAAACCGCCAAGTCCGGGCATCCCGGCATGCCGATGGGCATGGCCGATATCGCCGAGGTCCTCTGGAACGACTATCTCCGTCACAACCCCAACAACCCCAAGTGGTTCAACCGCGACCGCTTCGTGCTGTCCAACGGCCACGGCTCGATGCTGCAGTACGCGCTGCTGCACCTGAGCGGCTACGACCTGCCGATCGAGCAGCTCAAGCAGTTCCGCCAGCTGGGCAGCAAGACCGCCGGCCACCCCGAGCACCATGAAACCCCCGGCGTGGAAACCACCACCGGCCCGCTCGGCCAGGGCCTGGCCAACGCGGTCGGCTTTGCGCTGGCGGAAAAGCTGCTGGCACAGCGCTACAACCGCCCCGAGCACGAGATCGTGGACCACCGCACCTGGGTGTTCCTGGGCGATGGCTGCCTGATGGAAGGCATCTCGCACGAGGCCGCGTCGCTGGCCGGTACCTGGGGCCTGGGCAAGCTGGTCTGCTTCTGGGATGACAACCACATCTCCATCGACGGCAACACCGAAGGCTGGTTCACCGACAACACCCCCGAGCGTTTCGAAGCCTATGGCTGGAACGTGGTGCGCGGCGTCGATGGCCACGATCCGGACAGCATCAAGGCCGCCATCGATGGCGCGCTGGCGCAGTTCGACAAGCCCACCCTGATCTGCTGCCGCACCACCATCGGCTTCGGTTCGCCGGGCAAGGCCGGCAAGGAATCCAGCCACGGCGCCCCGCTGGGCAAGGACGAGCTGGACGCCACCCGCAAGCAGCTGGGCTGGAACTACGGTCCGTTCGAGATCCCCGAAGAGATCTACGCCGGCTGGCGTGCCGGCGGTACCGGCACCCTGCGCCAGGCCGAGTGGGAACTGCAGTTCGACAAGTACGCCGCACAGTTCCCGGCCGAGGCCGAAGAGCTGACCCGTCGCTCGCACGGCGAACTGCCGGCCGACTTCGTCGCCAAGGCCGATGCCTACATCGCCCAGGTGCAGGCCGATGGCCAGACCATCGCCTCGCGCAAGGCCTCGCAGCTGGCGATCGAAGCGTTCGCGCCGCTGCTGCCGGAGCTGGTGGGTGGTTCGGCCGATCTGGCCCATTCCAACCTGACCCTGTGGAAGGCCAGCAAGTCGGTGGCCACCGACGATCCGAACGCCAACTACGTGTACTACGGCGTGCGCGAGTTCGGCATGACCGCCATCGCCAATGGCCTGGCCCTGCACGGTGGCTTCATTCCGTTCGACGCCACCTTCCTGGTGTTCAGCGACTACGCCCGCAACGGCGTGCGCATGAGCGCGTTGATTCCGGCCCACGCCATTCACGTGTACACCCACGACTCGATCGGCCTGGGCGAAGACGGCCCGACCCACCAGCCGGTGGAGCACCTGGCCTCGCTGCGCTACATCCCCAACAACGATGTGTGGCGCCCGTGCGATGCGGTCGAGTCGGCGGTCAGCTGGAAGTCGGCGATCACCCGCACCGACGGCCCGAGCTGCCTGGTGTTCAGCCGCCAGAACCTGCCGCACCAGCCGCGCAGCACCGGGCAGGTCGCCCAGATCGCCCGCGGTGGCTACGTGCTGGCCGATGCCGAAGGCGGCGTGCCGGACGTGATCCTGATCGGTACCGGTTCGGAAGTGGGTCTGGCCGTGGCCGCCAAGGCCGAGCTGGACGCCGCCGGGATCAAGACCCGCGTGGTGTCGATGCCGTCCACCGACGTGTTCGAGCGCCAGGACGCGGCCTACCGCGAGTCCGTGCTGCCCAACGCCGTGCGCAAGCGCGTGGCGGTGGAAGCGGGCGTCACCGGTTTCTGGCGCCAGTACGTGGGCCTGGACGGTGCGGTGATCGGTATCGACACCTTCGGTGCCTCGGCCCCGGCCGAAGCGCTGTACAAGCACTTCGGCATCACCACCGATGCCGTGGTGGCTGCTGCCAAGGCACTCTGACGCACCGCGTTCGATGATGTCGATGTAATCCAGAAGGCCGGGCATTGCCCGGCCTTCTGCATTTGACCGGTAGTGCCGGCCGCTGGCCGGCACCGCCAATGGCGCGGGCTACCACCGCGCACGACGCTCAGGCCGCGGCGGTCCGCGCCAACGCCAACCGCACCAGCCGGGCTTCCAGCCGTTCGCCCAACGTCGCGGGCGCATCCAGCGCCATCCGCTGCAGGTACACCGCGTCGCCATCGCCGGCTGGCTGGCGCAGCGCGGCCCACACCGTACGCAGCTTGCTGCCGCGCGTCTGCGTGTTCTGCTTCAGCCAGCCCAACGCCTTCACCAGGTGCTGTTCGACCTCGGTGAAGTCGCTGCCCAGTGGATAGTCCGGCAGCAGCCCCGACTGGCGGAACGGTGCCAGTGCGGCACTCACCGCGCCGGCGGTATTGCGCTGTTGCCAGTGCGATGGGGCCACGAATGCCGCGTCCAGCTTTTTGGCGGCCTTGGCGGTCTGCAGCAGCGTGTCCTGGAAGGCTGCATCGGTAATCCCGGCCATGCCGGTCACGCAGTCCTCGTCGGTGAGGTTGCGCAGGTCGGCGATGCCGTATTCGTTGATGTAGATGTCGCGCAGGTGGCGCGGGATGGTGGTGTGACCATAGTTCCAGCGCACGTTGGACTGCCGTTGGCCCTTGTCCTCGCGCACCGCGCGGAACATCAGCGCGCTGCGTGCCTCCGGCAACGCATGGGCCATCGCCACGAAGTTGTACTGGCCGCCCACGCCCGATACCACCCGGCCGTCTTCCAGTGCATCGGACACCGCCGCGCCCAGCGCGGTGGCGATCATGCACGAGTTGAAGAAGCGCGCATGGCGACGCTGCAGGCGTTCGAGTACTTCATCGCCGCCGTACAACTGGTTGATCTCGCTGATCCGGCGCATGCCGATCGCCCGGCGCTCGTCGTCGGGCAGGTCGCGCAGCCACTGGTAGAACTCCGGCGACCCCAGGTAGAACGCGCCGTGCAGGTACTCGCCTTCGGCCGCCAGCGTGGCGTGGTCGATCGACAGGGTGCTGCCGTTCTCGATCCGCTGCATCAAGGCCAGGTCGTCGTGCACCTTGCGCCGGATCACCCCGGTCTGAACCAGCCGGCGGAAGCCCTCGTTGAGCATCTCGCTGCAGCCGTACAGGCCGATCTCGAACGGATCCAGGCCCCCGCATTCCAGCACGGTGGGGTGGCTGGCCAGTCCCGGGTCCAGTGCATGCAGCAGCTGCCGGTAGCGCGCGTTGTCGGTATGCCGCAGCACCAGTGCGTGGCTGATCGCATCGGCCAGCGTGCCGATGCCGATCTGCAGCGTGCCGCCATCGCGGACCAGCGCGCTGGCGTACAGCCCAATGGCGTAGTCGGCATCGCCAACCGGTTGTCGCGGCAGCCCGAACAGGTCGGGGTAGGGCGCTGGCGGGGTGATCACCAGGTCGAAGAAGCTCACGTCCACCGTCGCCGTACCGCCCAGGTAGGGCAGCTGCGGATCGATCTCGGCGATCATCAAGGGGCGTGGCAGGCCGCGCGCGGCCATGGCATCCAGGGTGTCCTGGGTGATGTCGTTGTTGCACGACAGCGACAGGCGGCGGTCGTCCGGGCGCATCGCGACCTTCTGCACGATGGCGTGCGGGGCGCGCTGGGCCACCGCGTCGGCGGCGTGGGTGTAGTTGAGGCTGGTGTAGCTGCGCTGTGCCTGCGAGGAGCCGAGCAGGGCGCCGGACTGCATGTAGAACTCTTCCACCTGCACGTGCGCCGGCAGGCGGTCGCGGAGCATTGCGTCGGCGTAGGCCAGGCGGGGGAAGTCTTCGCCGAAATGGCGCTGCGCGAACGGCGCCATGAAGCGGGCTTCCAACCCGCCCGCGGCGGGCCTGGGCGGGTTCAGCGACAGCGCGGTGTAGATCTGCAGCGGTCGTGATGGATCATTTTCCACCCGGGCATACAGTGCGCTGAGCAGCCGATGCGGTTTGCCCAGGGCCAGCGGCGCGCCGATGCGCAGCGGGCCATCCACCCGCTGCAGCAACCAGTCGGTGGCCGCGTCGAGGTCGGTAAGGTGATCGGTCATCCAGCGCCATCCTGCAGAGTCATGCGGGCCATTACAGCATTTCAGGCTTGAACAGACGGCGACGCGAGACTTCCGCGCCGGACACCATGAACCGGCCCTCGCCCCGGTAGTGCACGGTGCGCGGCAGTTTGGGCACCCGCGCGACATGCGCCTTGACCACCTCCCACACGAACAGGCCATGCCGCTTGATCTGGCTGCGGTCCACCAGCCGGCATTCGAAGCTGGCCGGGCACTGCGCCAGCAGCGGCGCGGCCACCGCGCTGGCCGCGGCGGTTTCCAGGCCGAAGTGGTCGAACTTGTCGACCTCCGCCCCACAGGTGTTGCCGATGCCCACGATCGTGTCGAGCATCGCCGCGGTGGGCAGGTTGATCACGCACTCGCCACTGCGCCGGATCAGCTCGAAGCTGTGGTTGCCGCGCGAGATCATGGTCGCCAGCCGCGAGGGCGTGAACTCCAGCACCATGTGCCAGCCCAAGGTCATGACGTTGCGCTGGTCCTTCCAGGCCGAGCTCACCAGCACGATCGGGCCCGGTTCCAGGAAGCGGCGGACATCGTCCACCGGGTAGTCGAATTTTCGGTAGCGTCGCATCGCGGCCTCCGCAGGGCATGCAGCGATGCTCGCAGCGACGGCATGAACCGGTTGTCGAAGGGTTGACATGGCGTTCGATTACGTGCGTAATCGCATCATCGATTACAGGTGTAAATGATGAGCCAGATCAGCGAGGCAGAAGCGGTGGTGATGGACATCCTGTGGCGCGGCCATCCGTTGGGGGCCGATGAGGTGGTCGCCGCGCTGGCCGGGCGCGAATGGGCCGAGCCGACCATCAAGACCCTGCTCAACCGGCTGCTGACCAAGGGTGCCATCAGCGCCAGCCGCGACGGTCGCCGTTATCTCTACTCGCCGGTGTTGCAGCGCCAGGCCTGGGTAGCCGAGCAGAGCAGCGGGCTGCTGGACAAGCTGTTCGACGGCCGCGTGGCACCGCTGGTGGCGCACTTCAGCCAGCGCGGCGCGCTGAGCGCGCAGGACATCGCCGAACT
Source organism: Stenotrophomonas maltophilia (assembly GCA_002435595.1). Lineage (GTDB taxonomy): Bacteria > Pseudomonadota > Gammaproteobacteria > Xanthomonadales > Xanthomonadaceae > Stenotrophomonas > Stenotrophomonas maltophilia_AC. The sequence continues at coordinate 6,766 of DJBL01000103.1, read as the reverse complement.
CAAGGCGCTCATTGAAGGACTGGACCATGACTGATCTGCTCAACGGACTGCTGCAGGCCAGCGTGTGGCTGGCGATCATCGTGCTGTTGTTGGCCGCTCTGCGCCCGCTGCTGCTGGCCCTGGGCGGGGCGGCGCTGGTCTATCGCAGCTGGTGGTGCGTGCCGGTGTTGCTGCTGGCGCTGCACCTGCCGCTGCCGTTGGCGCCCATGGCCGACGCGCTGCCGGTACTGGCCGCTGCCTCGGCATGGACCGCGCCGGTGGTGGGGTCCACGGCACCGTCGTGGCCGTGGTGGGGGCTGCTGGCATGGGCATTGGGCGTGCTGGGCATGGGCGCAGCCAGCTGGCGTGCGCAACGCCGCTTCGTGCGGGCGATGGGCCCGTTGCAGCCGCGCGGCGACGGCACCTGGCAGGCCAGTGCCGACCCCGGGCTGCCGGCGCTGGTCGGGCTGTGGCGGCCGCGCATCGTGGTCGGCCCGGCGTTCGCGCAGGACTTCAGCCCCGTCGAGCAGGCGCTGATCGTGCAACACGAACGCAGCCACCGCCGCCATGGCGATCCCTGGGCCAATGCCGTGCTGGCGCTGCTGCGCTGCGTGTTCTGGTTCCACCCGTTGCTGCCGTGGGCGGCGCGCCGGTTCCTGCGTGACCAGGAGCTGGCCTGCGACGCCCGCACGGTCGATCTACAACCGGCCCTGCGCCGGCTCTACGCCAACGCGCTGCTGAAGGCGCAGTTGGTCCACCCGGTTGCGCCGATGGCCTGCCACTGGCGCAGCCAACCGATGTTGAAGGAGCGTATTGCCATGTTGAAGGAACACAAGCGGAAGGCGTTGCCGTGGTTGACCGGACAGGTGCTGGTGGTGGGCTTGTGCGTGGGCGTTGGAACGGTGGCGTGGGCCAGCCAGGGCGGCGCAGGCGCGGTGCCGTCGATCACCGCCGAACCGGCGGCAGCCAAGGATGCCAAGGGCGAGGTGGAGGCCAAGGCGCGTGACATGGGACCGCCCACGTATCCACGGGCGGCGTTCGAGCAGGGGATCTCGGGCAAGGTGGTGCTGCGCGTGGAGGTCGATGCCACCGGAACGGTGGGCGATGTCCGCGTGCTCAGCTCCACGCCGGCCGGCGTGTTCGACGAGGCGTCGATCGCCGCGGCCAAGCGATGGACCTTCACCCCGGCACGCCGGAATGGAACTGCCGTTGCCTCGGCGTTGAAGATCCCGATGACCTACGAGATGAACGAGAAGGCCCCGACCCAGTGAAGCAGGGACTGCTGGCGGTGACGCTGGCACTGCTGATGAGCGGCTGTGCCGCTCATCAGTCGTTGCCCACCACCGATACCGTGGATACCCGCACGGAGAACGTGAACCTGCGGCGGCTGCAGAGTGATGGCGGCGGCGGGGCGGGCGCGGTGCAGCCGTATCAGCTGCAGCCCAGCCAGGGCTACCGGATGCCACAGCTGTACGCCGCACCCGACCCGGTGCTGGGCGACCGCGATCCACGCCGCGAGCTGCAGCCCACGATGGTCTGCCTGCAGGTGGTGGTGGATGCCGACGGCCGGGTGGAGCGCAGCGTGACCCTGCTTGACCGGGCCGAATGCACGGCCGGCGGCATGCCCGAGAACGCACCGTTGGTGGAAGCGGCACAGGCCGCGGTGGCACAGTGGCGTTACTCGCCTGCGGCGGTGTGCCACTACCGCGCGGGGCACGTGCAGGGGGACCGTGGCGACTGCAGCGGCGCCGAACGCGTCGAACCGGTCCCGGTGAGCCTGCTGTATGCCTTCACCTTCGAGATCGTGAAAGGCAAACAGACCGTGCATCGCCAGGGACGCTAACGCCAGCGCACGCGCGCTCCGCATGGGGTAGCGCCGCCGATGAAGACCGCGGGGCAATGCCCCGCGCTACGTTGCCGGGCCGCCCTGGATGTTGGCCTTCACCGAGGGGTGCATCAGCGCGGGCTCGGCCAGCGTCGCATCACGCGCCTGTCGGGTGGCAACGAACTCGGCCTCGGTGACGCCATCGCGCAGGTGGATGTTGCGCGCGCGCTGTTCGCCGATGGTGGTCTGGTTGGCCACCTCGCGCCCGCCGGGGCCGTAGTCGTGGCAGATGAACACGCGGGTGGCATCGGGCAGCGCCAGCAGGCGCTGGATGGAGCGGTACAGCTGCGCCGCATCGCCGCCGGGGAAATCGCAGCGGGCGGTGCCGCCATCCGGCATGAACAGCGAATCCCCGGTGAACAGCGCATCGCCGATGCGGTAGGCCACGCTGTCGCTGGTGTGGCCGGGCACCGCGATCACCTCGGCCTGGATACCGCCCAGTGCAAACGACTCGCCGTCGGCGAACAGGTGGTCGAACTGCGAACCGTCGGTGGGCACTGCCAGCGCGTAGCGCGGCGCGAAGGTCTTCTGCACCTGCACGATGCCATCGCCCATCGCCAGCGTGGCCTGCGGCCAGTGCTGCTTGAGCCAGCGGCCGGCGCTGAGGTGGTCGGCATGGGCATGGGTTTCCAGCAGCCAGCGCACCTGCAGGCCATGCCCGCGCACGTGCGCCAGCAGAGGCTGCAGCGGCCCGGCACCGAGCGCGTCGGTGTCCGGGTCGTAGTCCAGCACCGGGTCGATCACCGCCGCCTGCAACGTCGCCGGATCATGCACCACGTAGCTGAAGGTATGGCTGTCGGGGTGGAAGAAGCTGGCAACGTGCAGTGACATGGTGGTTCCCTCAGCGTGCGCCCAGCGTGGCGTTGAGCAGCACCGCCAGGCGTTCGCCGGCCAGGCGCAGCTCCTGTTCCGCGATCGGGCGGTAGGTCGCGGTGTAGTCGGCCCCCAGCGTACGCTTGGCCGGGTAAACGCCAGGTGCAATGGCGATGCGGCAGCTGGCCTCGGCCCATTCCACCGCGTCGGTACCGATGCTGGAGCGCTTGCCCAGCGCGGGCGCGGGCAGGGCGAGCAGGCGCTTGAGGTACTGGTCATCGTCCAGCTTGAGCTCGTTGAGCATGCCGCTGTCCCACAACGAATGCAGGTTGGTGCCGCGGTTGTTGAACTGCACCTGGAAGTCGTTGCCGCCCTTGTCCTGGCCGTAGCCGGCATGCATGGGCTGGTGGATGTCGCCGGCGAAGTGGACCACGAATTTGAGTGCCTGGGCACGCTCGGCGTCGGTGCGGCTGCGGTCGCCGAGGATGGCGGTCTGCGCCTTGAGCGCTTCGACCACGCAGTTGCCACCCTTGCAGTGCTTCTGCATCTGGTAATGGCAGTCGTCCTCGCCGATGTTGACGTAGTGCCAGCCGGCCGACTGACGGCCCAGGCCGGGATCCTTGGCGCGCAGCTGGTCGGCCCACGGGGCGATGGCATGCAGGGTCGGGTCCGGTTCGCCGGCCAGCAGGCGGTCGACCTCGGCCTGGGCCTGCGGCGTGAGTCGGGTTTCGGCGATGCGTGCGACCAGCCGATGGCCTTGTGCGCCCCAGGCCAGGGCATCGGTGGAGACGAGGGTGAGGGCCAGCGCCAGGGCAGTGGCCGGAAGCAGGGAAGCAATTTTCATCGGCAGCATTCTAACGGGCCGTCCGCAGGGTGGCTTGCCCGGATCTGGCTGGCCGGTGCCGGGGGCGGTACGCTGGCGGCAGGTCCGGCAGGGGAGTGGCGCGGTGCAGAAGGTCTTGGGTCTGATCGGCGGGATGAGCTGGGAAAGTTCGGCGCACTACTACCGGATGATCAACGAGCAGGTACGTGATGCGCTGGGCGGGATGCACTCGGCGCGGCTGTTGCTGTGGTCCTTCGACTTTGCCGACATCGAGGCGATGCAACGCGCCGGCGACTGGGGCGCGGCCACCCGGGCGATGGTGGAGGCGGCGCAGAAACTGGAGGGCGGTGGCGCCACCGCGCTGGTGATCTGCACCAATACCATGCACCTGATGGCCGAGCAGGTGCAGGCGGCGGTGGCGGTGCCGTTGCTGCATATCGCCGATCCGGTGGGCGAGGCGATCACGGCGCTGGGCGCGACCCGGGTAGGGCTGCTGGGCACCGCATTCACCATGGAGCAGGATTTCTACCGGGGGCGCCTGGCCCAGCGGCACGGGCTGGAGGTGCTGGTGCCCGGGGCCGATGACCGTGCGCAGGTGCACCGGATCATCTACGAGGAACTGGTGCAGGGACAGGTGCTGGAAGCGTCCCGCGCGGTGTACCAGGGCGTGATGCAGCGGCTGGTGGACCGCGGTGCGCAGGCGATCATCCTGGGCTGCACCGAGATCATGCTGCTGGTGGGCGACGGGGATGCGACCGTGCCGCTGTTCGACACGGCGGCGCTGCATGCGCAGGCCGCAGCCCGCCACCTGCTGACACCGCGCTAGAGCCAGCCCATGGGGGGCTGCCGTTCAAACCAAAAAAATCCCCGGCCGAAGCCGGGGACAAATGCGTGCTGCGAGGGGTGTTGCTCTGTTTCAGTCCTGCTCGGTTGATCAGAACTTGAATACGTAGGACACGCCGTAGGCCAGCGGGTCGATGTTGACGGTGCCGATCTTCTCGCCGTTGAGCTTGACCTTGCTGTCGATGTCGATCCAACGCACATCCACGCGCAGGGCGCCCTTGTCGCTGATCGCGAAGTCCAGGCCGGCATGCGCGGCCAGGCCCCAGGAGTCTTCCAGCTTGAGCTTGCTGCCGGCCAGCGCGCCGCCGGTTTCTTCGCTGAAGAAGGTGGTGTAGTTCAGGCCCGCACCGACAAACGGGGAGACCTTGCCCTTGCTGTTGAAGTGGTACTGCAGCGAGACCACCGGCGGCAGGTGCTTGGTGCTGCCAACGCGGCCGAGGCCATCGATGTTGATGTCGTGCTTGAACGGCAGCGCGGCCAGCAGCTCGATGCCCAGATTCTCGGCGATGAAGTACTCGCCGGTGATGGTCGGCTTGATGTCGTTGTCGACGTCCACCTTGAGGGTGCCGCCGGCCAGCGCGCCGTTGTTGGACTTCGGGGCGACCTGGTGCACGCCGGCGGCGAGGGTCCAGTCGCCCTTGGACTGGGCCATGGCCGGTGCGGCGGCCAGGGCGAGCGCGGCGGCCAGGCTGGCCAGCAGGAGGGGGGAGGTGTTGCGCATGAGGCGGTCTCGTTGCGGGTGGAATGGGGCCAGTTTTCCCGCCCGGGCCCCGCTGCGCCTTGATTCGGATCAATCCAGCCAATTCCACATGTAACCGGTTCCCATTTGCCTTGCGCAGGCCGGGTCCGGTTTGGCCCTGCTAGAATGAGCGCCCCTTTCCATCGGCGCCGCACCGTCGCGGCTGCAGGAGCTTGTGAACATGGCAATCAAGGTTGGCATCAACGGTTTCGGTCGCATCGGTCGCAACGTGCTGCGCTCGGCCGTGCTGAATTTCGGCAATGACATCGAAATCGTCGCCATCAACGATCTGCTGGAGCCCGATTACCTGGCCTACATGCTGAAGTACGACTCGGTGCACGGTCGCTTCAAGGCCGACGTCGACGTGTCCGGCAGCGACCTGCTGGTCAATGGCAAGAAGATCCGCCTGACCCAGGAACGTGATCCGGCCAACCTGAAGTGGGATGAAGTGGGCGTGGACGTGGTGATCGAATCCACCGGCCTGTTCCTGACCAAGGACACCGCGCAGAAGCATATCGATGCCGGCGCCAGGAAGGTCATCCTGTCGGCACCGTCCAAGGACGACACCCCGATGTTCGTGTTCGGCGTGAACGACAAGACCTACGCCGGCCAGGCGATCGTCTCCAATGCCTCGTGCACCACCAACTGCCTGGCCCCGCTGGCCAAGGTCATCAACGACAAGTGGGGCATCAAGCGCGGCCTGATGACCACCGTGCATGCGGCCACCGCCACCCAGAAGACCGTCGATGGCCCGTCCAACAAGGACTGGCGCGGTGGCCGCGGCATCCTGGAAAACATCATTCCGTCCTCCACCGGCGCGGCCAAGGCCGTCGGCGTGGTGATCCCGGAATTGAACAAGAAGCTGACCGGTATGAGCTTCCGCGTGCCGACCTCGGACGTGTCGGTGGTCGACCTGACCGTCGAGCTGGAAAAGGAAGCCACCTACGCCGAGATCTGCGCCGAAGTGAAGGCACAGAGCGAAGGCGCGCTGAAGGGCATCCTGGGCTACACCGAAGACAAGGTGGTGGCCACCGACTTCCGCGGCGAGACCCACACCTCGGTGTTCGACGCCGATGCCGGCATCGCGCTGGATGGCACCTTCGTCAAGCTGGTGTCCTGGTACGACAACGAATGGGGCTACTCCAACAAGTGCCTGGAAATGGCCAAGGTCGTCGCCGCCAAGTAAGTCTGGCGCCGCCTCGGCAATGCCTGCGAACCCCGGCCCCGTGCCGGGGTTCGTCGTTTGCAGGGGCAGGGTGCCCCGGCTGCCCGCCCGCAGCCGGCGCCGATCCATTAGCATGGCCGCGTGCCACCGGCACGGCGTCGGCAGGATGCCGCCGGGGCTCCCTTTTGAGGATGGCGTGGAATGGAAGCTCTGATTGCCTTGGTGGCGGTGGTGCTGCTGCTGATCCCGGTGTTGCTGATCGTGGCGCTGGTGATGATCGCCGGCCTGCGCCGGCGGGTTGCCGCCCTGGAACTGCGTGCGTTGGACGGTCGCCCGGCCAATGTCGCTGACCCGGCCCGCGCCGAGGCGCCCGAGGTGCGTTCGGTGCATTGGGCCGACCCGCCCTCCCCGGCACGCGAACCGGTTGCCGCCGTCGCCGAACCGCCTGCCAGCGTAACCGGCCCGGCCCTGTCGGACGCATCGGCGTCGGCCGCGCCTGCCGCGGCGGCCGCTCCGCCG
>DJBL01000100.1:21120-21549 GCA_002435595.1 Stenotrophomonas maltophilia | reverse complement strand
CCGGCGCCAGCCCACCCCCGGCCCGGCCGCCCGCCGCCGCACCGACGGCAGCGTGGTCGAACGGCGCGTGCTGCGCGCCGAAACCCGCCCCTCGTTCCTGGGCACCAAGGCGGTCAACAAGCCGCTGCCGGTCACCCGCACCGGCGCGCGCATGGGCCTGCATGCCAAGTCGATGGTGGTCGATCGCCGCATCGGGGTGATCGGCACCCACAACTTCGATCCGCGCAGCGAGAACTACAACACCGAAGGCGCGGTCATCATCGAAGACCCTGTCTTTGCCGAGGCGCTGGCCCAGAGCATCCTGCGCGACATCCATCCCCAGAACTCCTGGACGGTGGCGCCGCGGACCAAGCCACCGGTGTTGTCGGGCCTGAACTACAGCGTGGGCAAGGCCTCCGAGGCACTGCCGGTGCTGGATTTCTGGCCCTG
>DJBL01000100.1:20682-20952 GCA_002435595.1 Stenotrophomonas maltophilia | reverse complement strand
GGTGCTGGATTTCTGGCCCTGGCGCTATGCCACCGATTACGAATTCCAGCCTGGGCCGGACTGTCCCGAACCGTTGCGCCGGCAGGACAAGAACTTCCACGCCTGCTACGTGTCCGTCGGCGACTTCCCCGAAGTAAACGTCGGTCCCAAATGGCTGCTGGTACGCATGCTGACGGCCTTCGGTGCCGGCCTGGTGCCCATCCTCTGATTCCCATCCCCGCACGGAGACGCTGCATGGCCCAGGTATTCCGCGAAGCCGTGTCGATCGAG
>DJBL01000100.1:20245-20476 GCA_002435595.1 Stenotrophomonas maltophilia | reverse complement strand
AGGCACTCAACGCACTCAGCCGCAACACCCTGATCGAACACCTCGGCATCACCTTCACCGGCGCGGGCGAGGACTGGGTCAGCGCGACCATGCCGGTCGATGAGCGCACCCGCCAGCCCTACGGCATCCTGCATGGCGGCGCCTCGGTGGTGCTGGCCGAGACCCTCGGCAGCAGTGCCGGCAACCTGTGCGTGGATACCACCCAGCAGGTCTGCGTGGGCCTGGAGATCA
>DJBL01000100.1:8155-20031 GCA_002435595.1 Stenotrophomonas maltophilia | reverse complement strand
GCCAACCACATCCGCGCCATGCGTGGCGGCGTGGTCACCGGCACCGCGCGCGCGATCCACGTCGGGCGCAGTACCCACGTCTGGGACATCCGCATCGAAGACGATGCCGGCCGCCTGGTCTGCACCTCGCGGCTGACCCTGGCCGTGGTGCCGGCGGTCGCCCCGGGCTGATCGCGCTACCGCGTGGATGCTGTGTTGCGTCGGCCGCCACAGTGCGCCGCCGCACTGACCGCCAGTCCGCCGTGGCGTGGACCGGCAGCGACGGCACGGCCCGTGACCGGTGGCCCTGGCTTGCCATCGATTTGACCGTTTCCGGCTGGCAGACCCCGTCATGCTCGGGTATCGTGCGCGGATGAATTCCCCCACCCCGGCCTCACGTGGCGGCGTGGCGCGTGTGTGCCGTTATCTGTACCGCGTACCGCTGCTGCTGGTCCACCTGTTGCTGTTCCTGCCGATGCTGCTGATCGCCATGCTGCCGCCATGGGGACGCATGCGCGTGGGCAGCCGCCTGTTCGAACATGCCGCGGTCAATGCCTGGTCCGGTGGGTTGATGTGGATCTTCGGCTTCCGCCTGCAGCGCATCGGCACGCCGCTGCCGGGGGCGGTGCTGTTCGTGGCCAACCACGTGAGCTGGGTCGATATTTCGGTGCTGCACAGCCAGCGCATGATGGGCTTCGTCGCCAAGCGCGAGATCGCCGGCTGGCCGGTGGTGGGTTGGCTGGCCGCGCGTGGCCAGACCATTTTCCACCAGCGTGGCAGCACCGAGTCGCTCGGCGGGGTCATGCAGGAGATGGTCGTTCGCCTGCGCGAGGGCAAGGCGGTGGGCGTGTTCCCCGAAGGCCGCACCCGCGGCGGCCACGAAGTGGGCCCGTTCCACGCGCGCATCTTCCAGGCCGCGGTCGAAGCCCAGGTCCCGGTGCAGCCGGTGGCGCTGCGCTACGGCTGGCGCGGTGATGCCCAGACCATCGTCGCGTTCGGGCCGAAGGAAAGCTTCTTCGCCAACTTCCTGCGATTGCTGGGAGAGCCGGCGCGCCGCGCCGAGGTGCATTTCCTGGCTCCCATCGCCACCCACGACCTGGAAGGCCGTCGCCGCATCGCAGAGACCTCGCGCGCGCGCATCCTGGCGGCGATGTCCGCCGAGTAGTGGATGGCGGCCCTTCACGCGCCAGCGTCGCTATCGGGAGCAGGCTGCCGCCCATGTTGACCGCTGCCGATTACCGCCCGCCGCGTTGGCTGCGCAATCCGCACCTGCAGTCGATGCTCAGCTCCAGCCGCATGCGCATGCAGCGCGGCCTGACGCTGCTTGCCGCCACCGGCGCGGTCACCGAGGAGCTGATCCTCGACGGTGGCCAGGGCGTGCGCCTGCAGGGCTGGCACAGCCACGTGGAAGGCCGCCAACCCATCGGCATGGCACTGCTGCTGCACGGCTGGGAAGGCAGTGCCGAGTCCAGTTACATGCGCATGACCGCCGCGCGCATGCTCGAGGAAGGCTATGACGTGGTGCGGCTGAACTTCCGCGACCACGGCAATACCCATCACCTCAACCCCGGCATCTTCCACTCCAACCGCATCGACGAAGTGGTGCATGCCGCCGGCGACATCGCCCGGCGCTGGCCGCACCTGCCGCTGGTGGCGGCCGGTTACTCGCTGGGTGGCAACTTCGTGCTGCGCCTGGCGCTGCGTGCGCCCTCGGCCGGCGTTCCGCTGCGACGGGTGGCCTCGGTGTGCCCGGTGCTGGACCCGGCCATCACCATGGAGAGCATCGAGAACGGCCCGGCGATGTACGACTGGTACTTCCGCCGCAAGTGGGCCGGCTCGCTGCGCCGCAAGCGCGACCTGTTCCCCGAGCTGAGCGACTGGGACGACCGCGTGCTCAAGCTGGACATCCGCGCGCTGACCGCCTGGCTGGTCGAGCACCACACCGATTTCGGTTCGCTGCAGGCCTACTTCGACGGCTACTCCATCGCCGGCGACCGGCTGGCCGATCTGGCCGTGCCGGCCGACATCCTGATGGCCCAGGACGACCCGGTGATCCCCTTCGCCACCTTCAACGGCTGGCGCCTGCCGGCGCATGCGCACCTGGAAATCGCGCCCTGGGGCGGCCACTGCGGCTTCCTGGAGAACTGGCGCGGTGATGGCTTCTCCGAGCGCTGGGTGGCCCAGCGCCTGCGCATCGAAGCCCTGCGCTGAGTCCGCACCGCGGCCCGCCACCGCTGCGGCGCACCCCATGCGGTGCTCTACAATCGGGGTTTGAGCCCACGCTGGACCGTCATGCAAGACAAGATTCTCCAAGCCCTGCGCCGCAACGCGGCCGAGGACGCCGCGCAGCTGGCCCGCGAGTGGATCCAGGCCGAGCCGGAGCAGCCGCAGGCGCACCGCTGGCTGGCCCTTTCGCTGCAACAGCAGGGCCAGTTCGATGCTGCCCTGGACAGCCTGCAGCAGGCCCTGGCGCTGGCCCCGGACAACCCGGACCTGCACCTGCAGCACGCCGGGCTGCTGCTGGCGCTGCGCCAGTTCGAGGCCGCCAACTCGGCGCTGGACCGCACCGCCACGCTCAACCCCAACGAGCTGGCCGCCTACCTGATGCAGGCGCACATGGCGCTGGCCCGCAACGACGTGGACGAAGCCGAGCGGATCACCCGCACCGCCAGCCGCGTAGAGGAAGACCACCCCGAACTGGCGGCGCTGAACGGCATGATCGCGCTGCGCCGGGGCGAGGGCGACCGCGCCGTGGCGCTGCTCTCGGCCGCCGCGCAGGCGCTGCCCAATGACGCGCGGGTGCTGTACGCGCTCGGCTTTGCCTACCTGGGCAAGGACATGCTGGCCTTCGCCGAGCAGGCGTTCCGGCGCGTGCTCGACCTCAATCCGGCGGTGACCTCGCTGCACGCGCTGCTGGTGCAGCTGGCGGTACGCCAAGGCAACACCGAGGGCGCGGCGGCCACCATGCGCCAGATCCTGGCCCTGCCCGAGGGCGATACCCCGGCCATGCGCCGCCTCGCCGGCGAGCTGGAGCTGCAGTCCGGCCAGCCGCTGCAGGCGCTGGAACAGCTGCTGCCGGTGCTGGAACACTGGCCGGCCGATCGCCAGACCCTGCAGCTGCTGCTGATGGCCTGGCAGCGCCTGGGCCGCGAGCAGCAGGCCCGCGACACCCTCGATGCGCTGCTGGAGACCCATCCGCAGCTGCACGACCTGTGGCTGGCGCGCCTGTCCATCGAAACGGTCGGCAGCGTCGATGCCGCCGCCGTGGCCGAGCGCTGGCTGCAGGCCATGCCCGCGCACCTGCCGGCGATGGAAACCCGCCTGCGCCTGCACGACATGGCTGGCGAAAGCGACGCTGCCGAAGCCATGGCGCGGCGCATCGTGGCGATCGAGCCGGGCCGTGCGAGCGGCGAGACCCGCATCGTGGAGGCCCTGATGGCGCGCGACCCCGCCGCCGCGGTGGCACACGTGCAGGCCATCCACGACCGCGCCGGGGACGATGCCAGGTCGACCCTGCGCGCGTGGCTGGGCTCGGTGCAGCACGAGGCGGGGCAGTACCAGGACGCCCTGCGTACCTGGGTGGGCCTGCACGTGGCCGAGGCCTCGCAGCGCCTGCCGCTGCCGCCGCAGGCCAAGGCCCCGTTGAGCTGGCCGGAGATGGGCAGCATCGACCCGGCCACCACCGCCCGCCCGATGTTCGTCTGGGGCGCGCCCGGCTCGGGCGTGGAGCGGGTGATCGCGGCCATCGCCGCGGCCAGCCCGGTCCTGCGCGGCGACCGTTTCGGCCCCAACCCGCCCGATGACGCCTTCCAGAGCTACCACACCCTGCAGGACCTCTCGACCGGCAAGCTCAGCCCCGAGCGCCTGGTCCAGCAGTGGCGCGAGCAGTTGCCGGCGCGCGGCCTGGCCGATGCCAACCTGATCGACTGGCTGCTGTGGTGGGACAACGCGCTGCTGTGGGCACTGCGCCCGCAGCTGCCCGAAGCGCGCCTGCTGGTGGTGCTGCGCGACCCGCGCGACATGCTGCTGCACTGGCTGGCCAATGGCGCACCGGCGCCGCTGGCGGTGACCTCCATCGAGGAGGCGGCCGAATGGCTGGCCCGTTCGCTGGCGCAGGTGGCCACGCTGCACGAGCAGGACCTGTACCCGCACGCGCTGGTGCGCATCGACGACATCGGCAACGACCCGACGGTCATGGCCGAGCACCTGGGCCGGTTGTTCGGCACGCGCTTCCCGCCGGCACCGACGCTGGGCCCGGCGCGCATGCCCAGCGGAGAGTGGCGCCAGTACCGCGAGCTGATGGCACCGGCGTTCGCGCTGCTGACGCCCGTCGCCGTCCGCCTTGGCTACCCCGAACAGTGAGGACACCCGCATGCGTCTGAGCAGTACCAGCCTCCACAACGGCCAGCCGATCGCGGCCGAATTCGCCGCCGGCGACGCCGATGGCTTTGCCGGCAACCGCAACCCGCAGCTGGCCTGGAGCGAGGTGCCCGAGGGCACCCGTTCGTTCGCACTGCTGTGCGTGGATCCGGACGTGCCGACCGTGCCGGACACGGTCGGCCGCCACGACCGCAGCGTGCCGCGCGACCAGCCGCGCGCCGACTTCGTGCACTGGGCCCTGGCCGACATTCCGGCCAGCGTCCAGGCGATTGCCGCCGGCAGTTGCAGCGAGGGGTTCACGGTCAAGGGCAAGACCGCCCCGGCCGGCCCGGCCGGCGCGCGCCAGGGCCTGAACGATTTCACCGGCTGGTTTGCCGGCAACCCGGACATGGCCGGCCAGTACCTGGGCTACGACGGCCCGTACCCGCCGTTCAACGACCAACGCGTACACCGCTATTTCTTCCGCGTGTTTGCCCTGGACGTGGCGCAGCTGGACCTGCCCACCCCGTTCACCGCCGCGGACATGCACCGCGCCATGCACGGCCACGTGCTGGCCGAAGCGGCGCTGCATGGCACCTACACGCTCAACCCGGCGTTGGCCTGATCGACCCCGCCACGATGCGGTGGTGCCGGCCACTGGCCGGCGCCTGATGAAGCGTCGGGCGAAGCGGCGGTAGAAGGCAGAAGGGCGGCCCATGGCCGCCCTTCTTCATTGTGGGCGCGTTCCCGCGCCCCGTGTACCGACCCACGGTCGAAACTTACCGGACCGTTTCCGACTCGACCACCATGTCCAGCACGTAGGCCAGCGAGGACCCGTCGGCCGGCGGGTTGGCGATCTTGTAGCGCTTCACGCGCACCACGTTGCGCACGCCATCTTCGTGGGTGTACCCCTCGATGGTGCCGTAGAAATTCTCGAACGCGCCCGGGGTGCCCTGCTTGAGGCCCTTGTCATCGAACTTCACTTCGCGGGTCTGCAGGCACTGCATGTTCGGGATCATCGGGTGCGAACACGGCTTGGTCTGCGCGGCCACTTCGATGAACACCGTCTCGCCTTCACCGCCATAGCGGGTCTCGGCGGTCGGCTCGGGGTTGAACACCAGCACGTCGCCGGCGGCGGTGTGCAGGGTCAGCTGGCCCTGGCCGGCCAGCTCGGCCTTGAGTGCGCCTTCCAGGCGCGAACCCACCGCCTGGTCCAGCGCCATCAGCGCCTTGTCGGTGCAGGCCATCATGGTCGAGGCCATCGGCGAGACGCTCAGCGTGCCGCCCTCCAGCGTGTAGCTGCCGCCCATGCGGTTGCAGGTGTTGCCCACCGTCAGGCGGCCATCCTTGAAGTCCAGCGTGACCGGCTTGTCGGCGCGCGCAAACAACGCGTCCACGCGCTTGCCGCTGGCGTCGGTGGCGCTGTCGAGCAGCCAGTGGTTGCCCTGCAGGCGCTGCACGTCGAGCTTGGCGGCGGCCTGGGCGTCGGCGGCGGCGGTCGGCGCGGGGGCGAGGTCGTCGCTGCCGGTGCCGGCCGGTGCGTTGGTGGACGGGTTGCTGCAGGCGGCCATCAGGGCCAGCGGCAGGATCAGCATCAGGGTGCGGGTGCGGTTCATGGACATCTCCTTGGGAACCCGGGGAAAAACGGTGCGGCGTGGACAACGGGGTCGACCGCGGGCGGTCGTGTTCAGTTGCCAGCAGGCAACCACAGCAGCAGGGCCGCGCCGAGCGCGATGCGATAGAACGCAAACGCGGTGAATCTGTGCGACTTGATGTAGCCCAGCAGCCACTTCACTACGACGAACCCGGTGATGACCGCGGCAACGAAGGCCACGCCCACGTCCGTCCAGTTTTCGCTGGCCAGCCTGCCGTCCTTGGCCAGTTCCAGGAACGCATAGCCGCTGGCGGCGAACATGGTCGGGATGCCCACCAGGAACACGAACTCGGTGGCCGCCGCGCGCCGGCTCAGCCCGAACAGCATCGCGATGAAGATCGCCGCCGCCGAACGCGAGGTGCCGGGAAACACGCCGGCCACTACCTGGGCCAGGCCGACCAGGATGGCCACCTTCCAGGTCACCTCGTCGCGGTCGGGCAGGCGCGCGCTGTAGCTTTCCACCAGGATCATCCAGATGCCGCCGATGATCAGCGCCCATGCCACCGGCGTGACCGTTTCCGGCAGCTCCCAGCCGGCCAGGCGCACCGGCAGGCCGACGATCGCGGTGACCAGGAAGGCGGTGCCGAGCTTCATCACGTAGTCGCGGTTGGCGCGCTCGTGCAGGCCGGTGGCCAGCGACCACAGACGCTGGCGGAACACCAGGGTGATGGCCAGGATCGCGCCGGCCTGGATGACGATGTTGAAGAAGTCCGAGCGGGCGCCCAGCCAATGCTGGGCGATCAGCAGGTGCCCGGTACTGGAGATCGGCAGGAATTCGGTAAGGCCTTCGAGGATGCCCAGCAGGAGGGCGGAGAACAGATCGGACATCGGGGGCTGGGGCTCGGAATGGGTGAAATCGGCGTAGAGCATAAAACATCAGATGCCGCACCAAATGTGTGCGTGGTGCGGCCGTTGCACCATCGTGGTGCGCGCCGTTCAGCACCCGGTCGGGTGCACGGGCAGTGAAATCAAGGACTTGTGAAGCCGGAAAAGTTGGCACGGCGATTGCTCTATCCATCTACGCAATCATCCATCCGAGGGTTTCACCGATGTCCGTGGAAAACGTTGAGAAGCTGATCAAGGACAACCAGATCGAGTTCGTCGACCTGCGTTTCGTCGACATGCGCGGTATCGAACAGCACGTCACCTTCCCGGTGAGCATCGTCGAGCCGTCCCTGTTCGAAGAAGGCAAGATGTTCGACGGCAGCTCGATCGCTGGCTGGAAGGGCATCAACGAATCGGACATGGTCCTGCTCCCGGACCCGGCCAGCGCCTACATCGACCCGTTCTACGCCGATCCGACCCTGGTCATCAGCTGTGACATCCTCGACCCGGCCACCATGCAGCCGTACGGCCGCTGCCCGCGCGGCATCGCCAAGCGCGCCGAGGCCTACCTGAAGTCCTCCGGCATCGCCGAGCAAGCCTTCTTCGGCCCGGAGCCGGAGTTCTTCATCTTCGACTCGGTCCGCTTCGCCAACGACATGGGCAACACCTTCTTCAAGATCGATTCGGAAGAGGCGGCCTGGAGCACCGGTGACAAGTTCGACGGCGCCAACAGCGGCTACCGTCCGGCGGTGAAGGGCGGTTACTTCCCGGTCCCGCCGACCGATTCGCTGCACGACCTGCGCGCTGAAATGTGCAAGACCCTGGAACAGGTCGGCATCGAAGTGGAAGTGCAGCACCACGAAGTGGCCACCGCCGGCCAGTGCGAAATCGGCACCAAGTTCAGCACCCTGGTGCAGAAGGCCGACGAACTGCTGCGCATGAAGCACGTCATCAAGAACGTGGCCCACCGCAACGGCAAGACCGCCACCTTCATGCCCAAGCCGATCGTCGGTGACAACGGCAGCGGCATGCACGTGCACCAGTCGCTGTCCAAGGGCGGCACCAACCTGTTCTCCGGTGACGGCTACGGCGGCCTGAGCCAGCTGGCGCTGTGGTACATCGGCGGCATCTTCAAGCACGCCAAGGCCATCAACGCCTTCGCCAACTCCGGCACCAACAGCTACAAGCGCCTGGTCCCGGGCTTCGAAGCCCCGGTCATGCTGGCCTACTCGGCCCGCAACCGTTCGGCCTCGTGCCGCATTCCGTGGGTGTCCAACCCGAAGGCGCGCCGCATCGAGATGCGCTTCCCCGATCCGATCCAGTCCGGCTACCTGACCTTCACCGTGCTGATGATGGCCGGCCTGGACGGCATCAAGAACCAGATCGACCCGGGCGCACCGAGCGACAAGGATCTGTACGACCTGCCGCCGGAAGAAGAGAAGCTGATCCCGCAGGTCTGCTCCTCGCTGGACCAGGCCCTGGAAGCGCTGGACAAGGACCGCGAGTTCCTCAAGGCCGGTGGCGTGATGAGCGACGACTTCATCGATGGCTACATCGCGCTGAAGATGCAGGAAGTGACCCGCTTCCGCGCCGCCACCCACCCGCTCGAGTACCAGATGTACTACGCCAACTGAGCAATGGGTGACGATGACGAAGGACCTCCCTCCCACCTTCGTCATCGTCACCGCTTTACCGGCTGGGGAGCCGGCAAAGCATGCCGTAGAGCGGACCGTTGGTCCGCTGCAAAAAGGTAGAGCGGACCGTTGGTCCGCTGCACCACCAGGGGCAAGAGAGACCGGACGCGCGCCATGGGCCCTTCCTCCCTCCCGCGTCACCGCTACCGTGGCCCACAGGGGCACGGCAGTGGCGAGGCCCATGCAGCGTTCGGCGCACCAGTGGGCGGCCATGTGCAAGTGGCCGCCCGCTGACCTGACACCGGCCGGCAACACCACGCCGGTTCCATCCACCATCGGGACATGCGCATGAAATTGATCTCCGCCATCATCCGGCCGTTCAAGCTCGACGAGGTCCGCGAGGCCCTCTCCGATGCGGGCGTGTCGGGCATCACCGTGACTGAAGTCAAAGGCTTCGGTCGCCAGAAGGGCCACACCGAGTTGTATCGCGGCGCGGAGTACGTCGTGGATTTCCTGCCGAAGATCAAGATCGAAACCGTGGTTACCGACGACCGCCTGGACGCGGTGGTCGAAGCGATCCAGAACGCGGCCGGCACCGGCAAGATCGGCGACGGCAAGATCTTCGTCACCGCGGTCGAGCAGGTCGTCCGCATCCGCACCGGCGAAATCGGCGCTGACGCGCTCTAACCCCACTCGGAGCCCACAATGAAGACCTCTTTGTTCACCGGGTGGCAAGCCCGGTTCCATGCCGTGTGCCTGATGATGCTGGTCAGCGCGCTGGCCGTTGGTGCCTTCTCCAGCAGGGCCCATGCCCAGGCCCAGGTGTCCCCGGCACCGTCGGAAACCGTCGCCGTCGAGCCACTGCCCGCCGCCGCCCCGGCACCGGCCGTTGAGGCGGCCGCCGCGGCAGCACCGGCGTTCGACCACGGCGACGTGGCCTGGATGCTCACCTCCACCCTGCTGGTGCTGCTGATGGTGGTGCCCGGCCTGGCCCTGTTCTACGGCGGCCTGGTGCGCTCCAAGAACGTGCTCTCCATCCTCAGCCAGATCCTGGTGGTGTTCTCGCTGGTCCTGGTGCTGTGGGTGGCCTATGGCTACAGCGCGGTGTTCAGCGAAGGCAACGCGTTCTTCGGCTCGTTCACCGAGTTTGCCTTCCTCAAGGGCTTCAGCCCCGATTCGGTCGGCAACACGCCGATCAAGGGCCTGCCCGATTACCTGTTCGTGGCCTTCCAGTCCACCTTCGCCGGCATCACCACCGCGCTGATCGTCGGCGCCTTCGCCGAGCGCATCAAGTTCAAGGCGGTGCTGCTGTTCTCGGCGCTGTGGTTCACCCTGAGCTACATCCCGATGGCGCACATCGTCTGGGGCGGCGGGTTCCTCGGCGCGATGGGCGCGATCGACTTCGCCGGCGGCACCGTGGTGCACATCAACGCCGGCGTCGCCGGTCTGGTCGGGGCGTACTTCGTGGGCAAGCGCATCGGCTACGGCCAGACCGCGCTGAAGCCGCACAACGTGCCGTTCACCTACATCGGCGCGATGCTGCTGTGGGTGGGCTGGTTCGGCTTCAACGCCGGTTCGGCGGCCGCCGCCGATACGGTGGCCTCGCTGGCCTTCCTCAACACCCTGCTGGCCACCGGCGCTGCGGTACTCGGCTGGACGCTGGTGGAAGCGGTCACCAAGGGCAAGCCGTCGGCACTCGGCGCCGCATCCGGCGCGGTCGCCGGCCTGGTCGGCATCACCCCGGCCTGCGGCACCGTCGGCCCGCTGGGCGCGATCGTGATCGGCCTGGTCGCCGGCGTGGTCTGCGTGTGGGGCGTCACCGGTCTCAAGCGCCTGCTGCGCGTGGACGACACCGCCGACGTGTTCGGCGTGCACGGTATCGGCGGCATCGTCGGTGCGCTGCTCACCGGTGTGTTCAGTGCGCAGTCGCTGGGCGGCACCAAGGCCGATCTGGACATCGGCCACCAGGTCTGGGTGCAGCTGGTCAGCGTGGGCTTCACCATCGCCTGGTGCGCGGTGGTCACCGTGGCGATCCTGCTGGTGGTGCGGCTGGTGTTTGGCCTGCGCGTCACCGAAGAGGCCGAGCGCACCGGCCTGGACGTCACCTCGCACGGCGAGTCGGCCTACGAGGCCTGATCGCGGCCACCGCATAGTGCCGGGCGCGGCCCGGCACGGACAGAGACAAGAAAAGAGAGAGAGGCTGTACCTTCGCCGGCGACCTTCGGGTCGCCGGCTTTTTACTGCCCGCATCCACGGCCGAGCCACGCCACGCCCGGCATCGCCGGGCTGAATCAAGCACAATGCGGGCATGCGACCGATCCGCCTCCTGCCTCCGCTGCTCGCCTGCCTGCTGCTCGCCGCCTGCACCAGTACCGGCGTGCGCAGCCCACTGGCCACCTGGGTGGCCTCGCCCAACTACAACGCGCGCGATCCGGTGATCATCGTGCTGCACCACACCGACCAGCACTCGGTGCAGCAGAGTCTGGACACCCTGCGCAGCGCCAACAGTGGCGGCAAGGTCAGCTCGCATTACCTGGTCGGTGCCGATGGCCACATCTACCAGCTGGTGGGCGACGACCGGCGCGCCTGGCACGCCGGCCCCGGCCGCTGGGGCGCCATCACCGACCTCAACTCGGCCTCGATCGGCATCGAGATCGACAACGACGGCGACAGCCCGTTCGCCCCGGCCCAGATCCAGGCGCTGATCCGCCTGCTCGAGGACCTGTGCACGCGCCTGCGCATTCCGCGCACGCAGATCATCGGCCACGCCGATCTCGCCCCCGCGCGCAAGCAGGACCCCAGCCGCTTCTTCCCGTGGCAGCAACTGGCCGAGGCCGGGTTCGGGGTATGGCCGCGCGCCAGCGACGGCGCGGCACCGGCCGGCTTCGATCCGTGGCTGGCATTGCAGGCCTTCGGCTATCCGCTGGACAACCGCGATGCCGCCGTGGGCGCGTTCCATCGCCGCTTCCGCGGTCGTGACGACCTGCCGGCGACACTGGATGCAGACGACGCCCGCATCCTGCATTCGCTGCTGCAACAGACGCGTTGACCGCCGCGACCCCGGGACCATCGCCGATGCCGATCACACGTCTCATCGCCGCCGGCCGACGTCCGGCGGCACCGCGCATGGGCCCGGCCCTCGCGCGGGCGCGCACGCATGCGACCCGGTAGCGCCGCCCGTTGGTCGGCTGCTCTCCCTCACACACACACCGCGCCCGCAGCGCCAGCCGACCAACGGTCGGCGCTACGATTCCGGCCCGTCAGCCGACCAACGGTCGGCGCTACGATTCCGGCCCGTCAGCCGACCAACGGTCGGCGCTACGCTTCCGGCCGCGTCAGCCGACCAACGGTCGGCGCTACGATTCCGGCCCGTCAGCCGACCAATCGTCGGCGCTACGCTTCCAGCCCGTCAGCCGACCAACGGT
>DJBL01000100.1:0-7903 GCA_002435595.1 Stenotrophomonas maltophilia | reverse complement strand
GACCAACGGTCGGCGCTACCATTTCAGGACCTTCGCCGATGCCGATCACACGCTTCACCGCCGCCTGCCGACGTCCGGCGGCACTGCTCATGGGCCTGGCCCTGCTGACCAGCTGCGCCGTGTCGCCGCAGCGCCCCAGCGCGCCCGGCAGCACCTACGTCAAGGCCGCCTGGACCGCGTTGCCCGCCGTTTCCGATGCCGACCTGCAGGCCGGGTTCGCGGCGTGGCGCAGCAGTTGCCCGCGCCTGAAGAGCGACACCACCTGGGCGGCCACCTGCGCCGCAGCGGCCAGCGTCGCCTCCACCCCCGCGGCGATCCGCCAGTTCCTGCAGGAACGCCTGGACGTCTACGCCCTGCGCGCTGCCGGCAACCGTGCCGACGGGCTGATCACCGGCTACTACGAACCCATCTACCCCGGCAGCCTGACCCGCACCGCCCAGGCCAGCGTGCCGGTTTACGGCGTGCCCGCGGACATGGTCAGCGTGCAGTTGGAGAGCGTGTATCCCGAGCTCAAGGGCAAGCGCCTGCGCGGTCGCGTCGAGGGGCGCGTACTCAAGCCCTATGACGATGCCGCAGCCATTGCCAGCCACGGCGCCAAGGCGCCGGTGCTGGCCTGGCTTACCCACCCGATGGACCTGCAGTTCCTGCAGATCCAGGGCTCGGGGCGGATCGTGCTGCCCGATGGCCGCCACCTGCGCATCGCCTACGCCGACCAGAACGGCCACCCGTACCGCCCGATCGGGCGCTGGCTGGTGGAGCAGGGCGAGCTGAAGAAAGAAGACGTCACCATGGACGCCATCCGCGCCTGGGCCGTCGCCCATCCGGCGCGCGTGCCCGAACTGCTGGCCAGCAACCCCAGCTACGTGTTCTTCACCAAGGGCCCGGACGGCGACGAAGGGCCGCGCGGTTCGTTGAACGTGCCGCTCACCGCCGGCTACAGCGTGGCGGTGGACCGCACCGTGGTACCGCTGGGCAGCCTGCTGTGGCTGTCCACCACCCGCCCGGACGGCAGCGCGGTGGTGCGCCCGGTGGCCGCGCAGGACACCGGCGGCGCGATCGCCGGGGAAGTGCGCGCCGACCTGTTCTGGGGCACCGGCGATGCGGCCGGCAAGCTGGCCGGGGACATGAAGCAGAAGGGCTACCTCTGGATGTTGTGGCCCAGGGGGGCGGCGTTGCCGTCGGCGCCGTAGCCCCACGGCGTGAGGCCTGCTTCACGTGGCCGTCCTATGCTCGCCGTTCGCATCCCGCCCGGGATGCTCCTGGCAAGGTGACCCGGCTCCGTGAGCGCATTCCCCGACCGTTTCGACGTCATCATCGTGGGCGGCAGCTATGCCGGCATGTCCGCGGCCCTGCAGCTGGTGCGGGCCCGGCGCAGCGTGCTGGTCATCGATAGTGGCACCCCGCGCAACCGCAACGCGCTGGCCGCCCATGGTTTCCTGGGGCGGGAGGGCATTGCCCCGGCCGACCTGGCCGCGCAGTCGCGCGACGAACTGATGCGTTATCCCACCCTGGCCTGGCTCACCGGGCGCGCGGTACGTGCCCAGGCCCACGAGGGCGGCAAGCGCTTTGACATCCACTGCGAAGGCGGCCAGCACTTTTCAGCCCACCGGCTGATTCTTGCCTACGGCGTCACCGATACGTTGCCGGCCATCGATGGCCTGGCCGAGCGGTGGGGCCGGAGCGTGCTGCACTGCCCCTACTGCCACGGCTATGAATTGCAGGAAGGGCGCATCGGGGTAGTGGGCTGCTCCGACGACGGCGGGGCCGGGCAGGCGCTGCTGCTGTGCGACTGGGGCAACGTCACCCTGTTCTGCAGCGATGCCGCGCGCATCGATCCGGCACAGAAGGCGCGCCTGGACGCCTGTGGCGTGGTGATCGAAACCACGCCCGTGCTGCGCGTGGATGAGCAGGCCACCGTCGTGCTCACCGACGGCCGCCGCATGGTCACCGATGCGCTGTTCGTCGCCCCGGTGTCGCGCCTGTCCTGCGACCTGGCCCAACAGTTGGGGTGCGAGCTGCAGGACGCCGGCTGCATCACCGCCGATTCGGCCAAGCAGACCACCGTGGAAGGCGTGTTCGCCTGCGGCGACGCGGCGCGCATGGCCGGCAACATCGCGCTGTCGGTCGGCGAGGGCGCGCTGGCCGGCGTGGCCGTGCATCATTCACTGGTGGGCCTGCTCGACTGAGGGCGCCCGCACGACGCCAGTCTGCGCCGTGCGCAGGTTACTCCGGCACCACCGGTGCGGACCGGTAAAGCGCGGCGATCTTCGGAATGAAGCCTTCCGGGCTGGCGCCCACGAGGTTGGTCAGCACGATCACCGCCAGGTGCTCCTTCGGGTAGACCACGAACGCAGCGCGACCCCCGCCGATGCCGCCCACCTGCGGGTCGTCCGGCGCCGCACTGAGCACCGGCCATCCCGCTGCCCAACGCCCATCGGCCCCGCTGTTGAGCTTCTCCGGTGTCCACATCGCCTGGACACTGGCAGGTGCCATCAAGCGGCCATCGGTGAGGGCGATGATCCAGTGAGCCAGTTGCCCGGCGCTGGTCTGGATTCCGCCGCCCGCGCGCAGCCCCGGCGGCAGATCGTCGATCCAGTGGGCGAGGCGATCATCGTCGCCCTCCACCAGCGGCCTGCGGCGTGAGTAGCTGTAAATGCTTGCCGCATTCGGCACCAGGTCGTAGCTGTCGCCGAACACCGCCGTGCGCATGCCCGCCAACTTGAACTGGTGTTCGGCGACATACTGCGTGTAGGGCATGCCGGCCTGATGCGTGACGAGCCTGGCCAACAGCCCGTAATTGGTCTGGTTGTAGGCGAATGTTTCGCCGACGGGCGCATCCATCGGCAGCGCCGCCACCGCGGCCCACGCCTGCTGCTCGGTGCCGCCGCCGATCAGGCCCTGCCGGTCGACAATGTTGGGCAGCCCCGAGGTATGGGCGAGCAGCTGGCGAACGCGGATGCCCCGCCACGTGTCGGGGAGGCCGTCGAGGTAGCGCGAGATCGGCGCATCGAGTTCGACTTTCCCGGCCTCGGCCAGCTGCATCAGCGCCACCCCGGTGAACGATTTGGTCGCCGAATTGATCGGGAATACCGTGTCCGCGGTCACCGGGGTGCGGTTCTCCACGTTGGCCAGCCCATAGTGCTCGGACAGCACAACCTGGCCGTCCTTGACCACGGCAATCTGCAGGCCGGGGATGCGCGCCTCCGTCATCGTCTGCTGTATCAAGTGCCGGGTCATCGCATTGGACGCCTCCATCGTGCTGGCGGCGGTGCAAAGCAGCGGGGTAGACAGCAGTGCGGCGGTGAACAGGGCGAGGCTGCGATGCTGGACAGACACGTGACGCTCCTTGGGTACGGTGGCCGTAGAGAGATCGCACCTGCGCAGCCGGGCGCAGGGCGTGGGGCGCACTCAGTGCGGCGAGGCGTCGGCCGGCATGTCGGCCAGGGCGGCCAGGGCACTGCTGCTTGTTGGATCCAGCCGCAATGCGGCCTGGTAGCTGCGACGGGCCTCGTCGAGTCGCCCCGCTGCCCGGTAGGCCTCGCCGAGGCTGTCGTGCGCATTGGCAGACGCCGGATAGGCCGCCGCCCCCCATTCCAGCACGCGCACCGCCGCCTCCTTCCTGTCCGCACGCAGGAACTTGTAGCCGAGCGTGTTGAAGGCACGCTCGCTCCGATCGTAGTCACTGCCGCGCTCGCCAAGGCCGGTATAGGCCCGGACCATGGCGTCCACGCCCTGACCGTAGGCGATGGGGGTCAGCAGGTCATCGAGGCTGCGCCGGGCCGGCTGCATCGGCTTGCCGTTGAGCACTTCCATCAGATCCCGCCCCATCGCCACCACCAGCGCGCCCTGCCAGAGGTTGTCCAGGATGATCACCGCATCGCGGTGCGGTTCCGAGCGCAGGTAGTAGCTTTGATAACCCGGCACGCTGCCGGTGTGGGATGCCACGGGCAACGTGCTGCCATCGGGCAGTGTCCAGCGTTCCACGTTCCAGCCAAATCCGTACCCGGCCGCGTGGACCTGCAGCATCGTGCTGCGCATGTCCTCGCGCAGCAGGGACGGGCCGTAGAGCGCCTGGTCGAAGCGGTAGAGATCCTCGGCCGTGGTGTAGATGCCCGCCGCTGCATAGGAAACGGTGGGGTCGATCCACTGCGGCGGCATCCATTGGCCCGCCGGGGTGCGTGCATAGCCCTGGGCAAGGTGGCCGACCACGGCGTCGTCGGTGAACAGCCCGCTGGAGGTCATGCCGGCCGGCCCGAAGATCCGCGCCTGCAGGGTGTGTGCAAGCGAGTCGCCGGTGACGCGTTCGATCAGCAACCCAAGCAGGAAGAAGCCATTGTTGTTGTACCGCCAGTGTTGCCCTGGCGCTTCCTGCAGCGTCGGCGGGATCCACTCGCGTGCGAAGTCCAGCGGCGCATAGTGGCGTCGCGCGGCCGTCTGCCACCAGTCATCGGTATAGCGCGCCGGCAGATCGGCCAGGCCGGAGGTATGGCTGAGCAACTGGGCCACCGTTACCGATGCGGCCGGGGTGTTGGCATAGAGATCGGGAAGATAGTCACCCAGCGTTCCGTCCAGCCGAAGCTTGCCGTCCTGCACCAGTTGCATCGTCAACGTGGCCACCAGCGGCTTGGTCAACGAGCCGATGCGAAAGCGTGAGTCGGTCTGGTTGGGCACCGCCCACTCCGCATTGGCCTTGCCATGCGCGGCAAGCACCAGCACCTTGCCTTCCCTGGCGACGAGCACGGTGCCGTTGAAACCGCGGCGATCGGCATAGCTGTCGACCAGGTCGCGCAGCTGCCCTGCGGTATCGGCGGCCTTGGCCCCGGCCAGGAAACTGCACAGAAGCACTGCAACACCGCACACACGGGCAACAAGGCGCATAGGACCGGCTACACAGCGGAGTCGGATGCTGTTGTAGCCTTGACTACATTTGTAGTCAAGCGGTCGCTATCGATTGCCACGCGGCCTGGCGGCACCCGGTCGGCAGGCCAGGCGCCTGGCTGCGCGCCCCTGCCCGCCGTCCGCGGTTGTGCATTACATTCGCGCAGGCAGCCGCGCAAAGCCGCGCTGGCCCACCCCCCGCGAATGGAAAGGAATCTCCATGCAGGTCAAACGCATCATCGCCAACCTCCGCACCGAAGACCCCGTGCTAGCCGATCGGTTCTATCGGGACATCCTCGGTCTGGAGCTGGTGATGGACCATGGCTGGATCCGCACCTATGCAAGCCCGAATGCCATGACCGTGCAGGTCAGCGTGGCGCAGGAGGGGGGCTCGGGTACCGATGTGCCCGACCTGTCGGTGGAGGTGGACGACCTGGAGGAGGCGCTGCGCAGGGTGCAGGCCGCTGGCATCGCACTGGTGTATGGGCCGGCCAGCGAACCCTGGGGCGTGCGACGGTTCTACGTGCGCGACCCGTTGGGGCGGCTGGTCAATATCCTGCAGCACGCGTAGGCGCTCATGGACGCGACGTATCCGACGAGCCTGGACATCGCCGATGACGCCACGGCCTGCGCGTTCTTCCGGGCTGTGCTGCGGCTGGGCCTGGTGCACGTGGATGCCGGCAGGGAATGGACGTACGCCAGGATCCAGGCACGCGATAGGCCGGGATCGATCAGGCACGGGTGGACGCGCTGAAGCAGCACGCCGGCACCGTTTGACAGGGCCCGACGCTCTTGACGATGGCCTGCGTTCACCGTCGTCGCCCGCTCAATCCCCCCGTTTTGCACTACATTGGTGCAATGACTGCCGCGTTGCTCCCGCCCGCCCTCGACGTCCTCGGCACTCCGGTTGCCTGGGCCGATGCCAGCGGCCGCGTGGTCGGCTGCAATCCTGCCTTTGCCCGCTGGCTGGGTGTCAGCGTGCGCCGCCTGATCGGCCAGCCGCTGGCCTCGCTTGAAGTGCAGGGCGAGGCGCTGGCCCACTTCCTGGCCCGTGACGAGCGCGACACCCTGCGCCTGCATCGGCTGGCCCTGGCCCTGCCGGGCGACGCCCCGCGTTTTGCCGAAGGCTGGCTGAGCCGGTGGGACGAAGGCGGGTGGCTGCTCGAAGCGCATCCGGTGGACGAGTTCCCCGGCCTGGACCCCACCCAGGCCCTGCCCAGCGCGCTCAGTGCCGCGCTCAAGGGCCTGGCCCACGAGCTGCGCAACCCGTTGGCCGGCCTCAAGGGGGCGGCGCAGCTGCTGGCCCGGCGCAATGCCCAGCGTGATCCGGACGAGCGCGAGCTGATCGAGCTGATCGGCTCGGAGATCGAGCGCCTCAACGGCCTGCTCGAACAACTGCTGTCGCCGGCCCCGGCCGCGCCGCATGCCCCGCTCAACATCCACGCCTCGCTGGAGCGCGTGCTGCGCCTGGCCGAGAGCGAAGGTGGCTGGGCGGTGCGCCTGCAGCGCGATTACGACCCCAGCATTCCCGAATTCGACGGCGATGCCGACCGCCTCACCCAGGCGGTGTGGAACCTGGTGCGCAACGCCATCCAGGCCGGTGCCGGCAGCGTGACCCTGCGGACCCGGGTGGAGCACGGCGTGCGCATCGGCGACCCGCTGCACCCGCTGGCGCTGCGCCTGGAAATCGCCGACGACGGCCGCGGCGTGCCCGAGCAGTTGGCCGAGCATCTGTTCCTGCCGTTGGTGAGCGGCCGCGCCGAAGGGACCGGGCTGGGCCTGGCGCTGGCCCAGCAGGTGGCACGCGAACACCGCGGCACGCTGACCTACCGCTCGCGTCCCGGGCATACCGTCTTCACCGTGCTGTTGCCGATCGGCCACGGTACGCCCGCCGAGGAGGCCGCCCATGGCGGATGACACCGACAGCACCGCCCAGCGCGTCTGGGTGGTCGATGACGACCGCGCCGTGCGCTTCGTGCTGTGCACCGCGCTGCGCGATGCCGGTTACCGCGTGGAAGGCTTCGACGGCGCCGCCGCGGCCCTGGCCATGCTTGGCACCCAGCCGCCGCCGGACCTGCTGTTCACCGACGTGCGCATGCCCGGCGACGATGGCCTGGTGTTGCTGGACAAGCTCAAGGCGGCGCACCCGCAGTTGCCGGTGATCGTGATGTCGGCCTATACCGACGTGGCCAGCACCGCCGGCGCGTTCCGTGGCGGTGCGCAGGAATTTCTGTCCAAACCGTTCGATCTTGACGATGCGGTGGCACTGGCCCAGCGCGTATTGCCCGAGCAGGACGCGCTGGTGGATGCACCGGTGCCCGCGGCCGTGGAACCCACGCCGGACCAGCGCCCACAGCTGGTGGGGGACACCCCGGCCATGCGCGCGCTGTTCCGTGCGATCGGGCGGTTGGCGCAGGCACCGTTGTCGGTCCTGATCAACGGCGAAACCGGCACCGGCAAGGAACTGGTCGCGCATGCGCTGCACCACGAATCACCGCGCGTGCAGGGACCGTTCGTCGCGCTCAACACTGCGGCCATTCCTTCCGAACTGCTGGAAAGTGAACTGTTCGGCCACGAGGCCGGCGCGTTCACCGGGGCGCAGCGGCGGCATGTGGGGCGCTTCGAGCAGGCCGATGGCGGCACGTTGTTCCTGGATGAAATCGGCGACATGCCGCTGCCGCTGCAGACCCGCCTGCTGCGCGTGCTGGCCGAGGGCGAGTTCTTCCGGGTCGGGGGTCGTGAGCTGATCCGCGTGGATGTGCGGGTGATTGCCGCCACCCACCAGGACCTGGAATCGCTGGTGGCGCAGGGCCGTTTCCGCGCCGACCTGCTGCACCGCCTGGACGTGGTGCGGCTGCGGCTGCCGCCGCTGCGCGAGCGTCGCGACGACATCGCCCAGCTCACCGACACCTTCCTGGCCGCCGCCGCGCGCAAGCTCGACACCCCGCCCAAACGGCTTACCGCCGCCGCGCTGCAGGCGCTGCGCGAGCACGACTGGCCCGGCAACGTGCGCGAGCTGGAGAAC
>DJBL01000149.1 GCA_002435595.1 Stenotrophomonas maltophilia | reverse complement strand
GACGCCGGCGCCGGCGGGGGCACAGGCCGGGCCGCGGCCGCGGCCGGGTCGGGTTCACGCCCGACCGCCGGTGATCGCAGTGCGATCCCCTACGACTCAGACGTTCAGCGCGTACCCGAACTGCTGCTTGAACTGCTCGTTGAACTCGTCAAAGGTGAAGCGCTGGTTCTGCGTGCCCGGGTGCTCGACCTTGAGGGCGCCCATCAGGTTGCCCATGCGGCCGATGGTCAGCCAGTCGTAGCCCTTCTCGATGCCGTAGATCAGGCCGGCGCGGAACGCATCGCCACAGCCGGTCGGATCGACCACGCGGCGTTCGTGCGCCGGCGGGATGTCGTAGGTCTTTTCCGGGGTGTGGATCACCGCGCCCTTGGGGCCGCGGGTGGTGATGTAGGCCTTGACCCGGCTCACGATCGCCTTTTCATCCCAGCCGGTGCGCTCCTGCAGCAGGTTGGACTCGTAGTCGTTGACGACCACGTAGTCGGCCTGTTCGATGAAGGTGCGCAGTTCCGGGCCGTTGAACAGCGGCATGGCCTGGCCCGGGTCGAAGATGAACGGGACGCCGCCCTCGAAGAACTCCTGCGAGTTCTGGATCATGCCCTCGCGCCCGTCCGGGCCGACCAGGCCCAGGGTCACGCCCGGCACGTCCTTCACGTGGTTCTCGTAGGAGCGCATCATCGCGCCCGGGTGGAAGGCGGTGATCTGGTTGTTGTCGTGATCGGTGGTGATGAACGCCTGCGGGGTGAACAGCTCGTCGATCACCTTGACCCGGGACAGGTCGATGCCCAGGCCCTGGAAGTACTCCCGGTACGGGCCGAAGTCCGAGCCCACCGTGCCCATCGGGATCGGATCGCCGCCCAGCAGGTGCAGGTTGTAGGCGATGTTGCCTGCGCAACCACCGAACTCCCGGCGCATCCGCGGGACCAGGAACGACACGTTCAGGATATGCACCTTGTCCGGCAGGATGTGATTCTTGAACTGGTCCGGGAACACCATGATGGTGTCGAAGGCAAGAGAACCACAGATCAAAGCGGACATCGATTAAGGCCTATGCGGAAAGGAGTTTGAGGCCCGCCGGGCGGGCAACGAAACGGCGCCCTCGGGCGCCCTGCGGCGCAAAGGTTAACGGGTGAGGCGGCTTTGGGCCAGAACCGGGGCCATCGGGCGGCATCAAAATTCGGCTGAATGGCCGGGAAGGCTTGGTTTGCACCAGATTTGTCCTTGCTCGCGCACAGGGGGATTGCTAGGCTTGTCGCCCTCGAATTCTGCCCATTTTTTCGCCATCCCGCGTTGGGCGCGACACCCCTCAGGATCAACTCCCAGATGTTCAAGAAACTGCGCGGCATGTTCTCCAATGACCTGTCCATCGACCTGGGCACGGCCAACACCCTCATCTATGTGCGCGGGCAGGGAATCGTCCTGAACGAGCCGTCCGTCGTGGCCGTGCGCCAGGACCGTGCCATCGGTGGCACCCGTTCCGTGGCTGCCGTCGGCGCCGAAGCCAAGCAGATGCTCGGCCGTACCCCGGGCCATATCACCACCATCCGCCCGATGAAGGACGGCGTCATCGCCGACTTCACCTACACCGAGGCGATGCTCAAGCACTTCATCAAGAAGGTCCACAAGTCGCGCTTCCTGCGCCCGAGCCCGCGCGTGCTGGTCTGCGTGCCGGCCGGCTCGACCCAGGTCGAGCGCCGCGCCATCAAGGAATCGGCCGAGGAGGCCGGTGCGCGTGACGTGTTCCTGATCGAAGAACCGATGGCCGCGGCGATCGGCGCCGGCATGCCGGTCACCGAAGCCCGTGGCTCGATGGTCATCGACATCGGCGGCGGCACCACCGAAGTGGCGGTGATCTCCCTGAACGGCATCGTCTACTCGGCCTCGGTGCGCATCGGTGGCGACCGCTTCGACGAGTCGATCACCAACTACGTGCGCCGCAACCACGGCATGCTGATCGGTGAAGCCACCGCCGAGCGGATCAAGGTGGAGCTGGGTTGCGCCTACCCGCAGGCGGAAGTGATCGAGATGGAAATCTCCGGCCGCAACCTCGCCGAGGGCGTGCCGAAGATGATCAAGATCAACTCCAACGAGGTGCTCGAGGCCCTGCACGAGCCGCTGTCGGGCATCGTCAGCGCGGTCAAGCTGGCGCTGGAGCAGACCCCGCCGGAACTGTGTGCCGACGTGGCCGAGCGCGGCATCGTGCTCACCGGCGGTGGCGCGCTGCTGCGCGACCTGGACCGCCTGATCTCCGAAGAAACCGGCCTGCACGTGCAGGTGGCCGATGATCCGCTGACCTGCGTGGCCCGCGGTGGTGGTCGTGCGCTGGAGCTGGTGGACATGCACGGCAACGAGTTCTTTGCGCCGGAGTAAGCCGTTCCGGCGGTGTTCCATGCACGCGCCCCTGCGGCGTGATGCCCGCTGCGTGCCCGCCACGCCGGGCATCGCAGCGCCGGGGCGTTGTCGCATCCCCTTTCCGTTTGTCTCCAGTCGAAG
Organism: Stenotrophomonas maltophilia; assembly: GCA_002435595.1. Taxonomy (GTDB): domain Bacteria; phylum Pseudomonadota; class Gammaproteobacteria; order Xanthomonadales; family Xanthomonadaceae; genus Stenotrophomonas; species Stenotrophomonas maltophilia_AC. Next base: position 913 of record DJBL01000149.1, on the reverse strand, counting down.
CCAGTCGTGCCGCCCTACGCCGGTCCTCCCGTAGCCTCCCGTCAGGGCGATGCCGCCAGTCCACTGCGGCTGCTCGCTTACCTGGCCCTGGCCATCACCCTGATCGTGCTCGACGACCAGGCCGGCTGGCTGGCGCGCCTGCGCGCCCAGGCCAACGTGCTGGTGCAGCCGGTCTGGGCCCTGGCCGGGCTGCCCGGCAAGCTCGGCACCCAGGTCAAGGACAACGCGGCCAGCCACGGCCAGCTGGTCGATGAGAACCGCCAGCTGCGCAACCAGCTGCTGATCGCCAACGCCCGCCTGACCCGCCTGCAGACCGCCGCACTGGACAACGCGCAGCTGCGCGAGCTGCTCAACGTGGCCGAGCGCAGTGGCCTGGACGTGCAGCTGGCGCCGATCCTGGACATCGACCTGGACCCGGTCCGGCAGCGCCTGGTGCTGGCCGCCGGCAGCCGCGACGGCGTGCACCTGGGCCAGGCGGTGATCGATGCCGGTGGCCTGATGGGGCAGGTGATCGCCACCACCGGCAGCAATGCCACCGTGCTGCTGCTGACCGACCCGGACCATGCGGTGCCGGTGACGGTGGCGCGCAATGGCGTGCGCCTGATCGTGTACGGCCGCGGCGATACCCTGGAACTGCGCGACATTCCGCTCAGCGCCGGGGTGGAGGTGGGCGATGAGATCGTCACCTCCGGCCTTGGCGGTCGCTTCCCGGCCGGCTTCCCGGTCGGCAAGATCACCGCGCTGCGCCCCGATGACACCCATGCCTTCCTGGTGGGCGAGCTCAAGCCGGCCGCCCAGCTGGACCGTGGCCGCGACGTCCTGCTGCTGCGGCCGGGCGCGGCGATCCGGATCCCGCCGAACCTGCGCCTGAGCGGCGACGGCGAAGCGGGCGGGCCGGCCACGGCAGATCGGA
>DJBL01000072.1:15717-28276 GCA_002435595.1 Stenotrophomonas maltophilia | reverse complement strand
CGGGCCAGCCGCGCCACCAGCGCATTGCCCTCGTGGCCGGACGAACCAATGGTGTAGAAGACCTTGTTCTGCACACGCAGCACGCGCGCCATCAGGTCCAGGTGGCGGCTGACCAGCTGCGATTGAAACAGTGCGTCAAAGCCCTGCGCGTCCAGCGTGCTGCCCGGGAGGATGGGCGCATCGGGTGCGGGGCAAGGCGCTGCCTCCCCCTGCCACTGCTGCACGAACGCGATGAAATTGGCGTCGCAGATCTCGGCCCGGTTCAGGCCTTTCATGCGTGCGGGAATCGGATCGGGAACCACGGCAAACATCCATCAGCCTCCGTGACGCGCGGCCAAAGCGACCACGCCCGGAGTCTGGCTGCAACCTGCGCCGGTTGCCAAGCGCGGGTGCAGCATGCCCTAGCCGGCGCGGCGGGCGCGCCACTGCGCGCGCGACTGGCCCCAGATCTCCAGCGGTTTGCCGTCGTGCGGAGGCGGCAGTTCGCCCATCCGCAGCAGCGTGCTGCCGAGTTTGCGCGCCACTGCCTTGGAGCCGGTGTTGGCCGCATCGATGGAGTGGATGACCTCGTCCCAGCCCAGTGTGTCGAAGGCCCAGTCCATGCTGGCCACCGCCGCCTCGGTCGCATAGCCCCGGCCCCAGCTTTCGCGGCGGATGCTCCACCCCACCTCGGTGCCGGGCCAGTCCAACGGCTGCCACGGGCCCATCCGACCGACCCACGCGCCGCTGCTTTTCTCGATCACCGAGAACATCGAAAAGCCATACAGATGCCAGCTGCCGACCAGGCAGCTGAAGCTGCGCCAGGCCTGTGACGGCGCCTGCACCCCGCCCAGGTGCTGCATGACCTCCGGGTCGGTGCAGAAGCGCAGGAACGGCTCGAAATCCTCCACCCGTGGCGGGCGCAGGATCAGGCGGTCGGTTTCCAGTTGCAGGTCGAAGATGTCCATGGGAATGGCCGTATAAGACACAGGCCCGGATCATCCCAGAAGTCGGGGCAGCGCGCTGTGGGCGCCCCGCAAAACGCAGCAGGCCGGGCATGCCGGCCTGCTGCTCGCACGATCGATCCGCGCGGAGTTACTGCTTGTTCGAATCCAGCGCGGCGGTCTGGGTCACCAGCTGGCCGTCCACCACCGGCAGGCGGTCGCTGCTCGGCTTGTTGTCCATCTTGACGGTCTTTTCCACGCCATCGTAGCGGTAGGTCACGTTGTACCCGGTGACCGCGTTGCTGGTGCCCATCGCAATGCGGTTGCCGGGCTTGCTGGCCATACGCATGGTGCCGGTGGTGCCGTCTTCGTTGCGGTAGGTGACGTTGTAGCCGGTCACCTTGGTCGACTCGGAGGTGGCCGTTTCGGTGTGGCACTGGCGCTCGGTGCGGTTGACCACGCGGCCGCCGACATGGCGCTTGTCCACCTGGTTGCCGATCAGGCCACCGGCCACGGCACCGGCCGCGGTCGCGGCCTTGCGGCCGTTGCCGCCGCCGACCTGGTTGCCCAGCAGCCCACCGATGACCGCGCCGGCCACGGTGCCGCCGACGTTGCCGTCGCGCTCGGGCAGGCGTTCCTGCACGACCACGTCCTGGCAGACTTCATGCGGGGTCTGGGTGGTGGCGGTTTCGCGCACCGGCTCGGTGCCGATCACGGTGGCGTAGGCCTTTTCCTTGCGGGTCAGCGGATCGACCTTGACGATGTCGGCGTATTCCAGCTTGCCGGCCTTGTCCTGCAGGGCCAGTGCGTCGGTGCGCGCACCGTCGTCGGCCAGCGGGGTGGTGTCCAGGGTCGGCCGGGTCTGCGTCGCGCCCACCGTATCCGGTGCGGGCGAGCCACTCTTCATGAAAGCAGCGGTGGCGATGCCGCCGACGAGCAGCGCGCCAGCGGCGACCAAGGCAGTGGTGGTGGTACTTTTCATAACCGGCTCCCTGCGGACCATCCGCAACGTTCTTGAGCGAATTCCAGCATGCGCCGCCTGAACGGAATCTCCACAGTGCGTGCACGCTGCGCTTACCCATTCAGGTTCTGTGGCGGCAGGGCCCGTGGTAGCGTTTACAGCATCTGTCGAGGAGAGCGTCATGGCCAATCCCCTGCTGCTGCCGGTGCTGGAATGGGCGCGCCGGTTGCGCTACCCCACCCTGTTCAAGCTCACCGCGGGCCTGTTCGCGTTGACCCTGTTCATCCCCGATCCGGTGCCGTTCGTGGATGAAATCCTGCTCGGCCTGGGCACGCTGCTGCTGGCCAACTGGAAGAACCGCAGCGCCGCGCTGCCGCCGGCCCTGCCCGGCAAGCGCCGCGCGTGACCCTGGTCGACAGCCACTGCCACCTGGATGCGAGCGAGTTCGATGCCGATCGTTCCGACGTGATCGCGCGCGCCCGCGCGGCGGGCGTGCAGGTGCAGGTGGTGCCTGCGGTGACTGCGGCCAGCTGGCCCACGCTGCGCCAGACCTGCCGGAGCGCCGAGGGCCTGTACCCGGCCTACGGGCTGCACCCGATGTTCCTGGAAGCGCACCGGCCTGAACATCTGGACGAACTGCGCGGCTGGATCGAGCGCGAACGCCCGTGCGCGGTGGGCGAATGCGGTCTGGATTTCTTCGTGGCGGGGCTGGATGCAGAGCTGCAGCAGCAGTACTTCATGGGGCAGCTGCGGATTGCGCGTGAATTCGAGCTGCCGGTGATCGTGCATGCACGTCGTGCGGTGGATGCGGTGATTGCCGCGATCAGACAGGTCGGCGGCCTGCGCGGCGTGGTGCACAGCTTCCCGGGCAGCCCCGAGCAGGGCGCGCAGCTGCACAAGCTCGGGTTCCTGCTGGGGCTGGGCGGCCCGCTGACTTACGACCGCGCCCAGCGCCTGCAGCGGCTGGTGGCAACAATGCCGCTGGAGCAGCTGCTGCTGGAGACCGACGCGCCCGACCAGCCCGACGCGGGGATCCGCGGCGAGCGCAACGAACCCTCAAGGCTGCCGGTGATCCTGGACACCGTGGCGCGGCTCCGCGGCCAGCCGGCCGAGGACATCGCAGCGCAGACGACGGCGAATGCGACGCGGCTGTTCGGCCTGCCATGACAGCGCCGCACAACGACACACGCACACCGACCCTCCCCACCCGGTAGAGCCGACCGTTGGTCGGCTGCGTCAGGTAGTGCCGGCCGCTGGCCGGCTCCCGGAAAACCGGCCCCTCAAACCCGGCAACCCAATGCTGGGCTGCAAGGCGATCGGTGAGGTGGGTGGGCAGCGCCGGGTGTCCCGGCAGCTGACCAATGCTCAGCGCTACGCGGGGGTGGCGCTCTTTTTGGGCTTCATGAGCATGTCCAGCGCCTTGCCGACGGCGGCGAAGGCGAAGGCGCCGGTGATGTGGGTCGCCGCGCCGAGGCCGGCGCCACAGTCCAGCTTGAGTGCCGCGTCGGCACCCAGGTTCGGGCGGATGCCGCACACGCTGCCGTCGGCCTGCGGGTACTTCACGTTTTCCAGCGAATACACCGCCGGCACCCCGAAATAGCGCGAGGCGTTCTTGGGGAAGTTGAAGTCGCTGCGCAGCTTCTTGCGGATCAGCGCGAGCATCGCATCGTGCTCGGTGCGCGACACATCGCGGATGCGGACCAGCGTAGGATCGGTGCGCCCGCCGGCCGCACCGACCGTGAGGATCGGCAACTTGCGCCGCCGGCACCAGGCGATGGTCTCCACCTTCACCCGGAAGCTGTCGCAGGCATCGATCACCAGATCGAAATCGCGGTCCAGCAGCTCCACCATGTTGGACACGGTCAGGAACGAGGCGATCGCCTCGACCTGGATATCCGGGTTGATCGCACGGCAGCGCTCGGCCATCGCCTCGGCCTTGTTGCGTCCGTACTGCCCGGCCAGCGCCGGCAACTGGCGGTTGGTGTTGGACACGCAGATGTCGTCGGCATCGATCAGGGTCAGATGCCCCACCGCCGTGCGTGCCAGTGCCTCGACCACCCACGAGCCGACCCCGCCCATGCCGACCACCGCCACCCGGCGGCGCGACAGCTGGTCCACGGTACCCACCCCATACAGCCGGTCGATGCCGGCAAATCGTTCGCGCAAGACGTCGTTCATCGGCCGATTTTACCCTCCGGCTGCGCAGCCGGTACGCACCACCCACGGGACGCACCGTAAGATCGAGCGCAGCCACCTTCCAGGACGCCAGCGCATGAACATGCCTACCCCGCCCCGTCGCCATTCGAGCGCCCACCGCTACCTGCTGGTCGGGGTACTGGGCCTGCTGGTCGGGCTGATCGCCACGGTGATGGTGGCGCGTGCGATCCAGGCGCGCCAGGACCCGTTCCCGGATGCCCTCATGCAGGTGATGAACCGCCAGGTGCAGTTGCTGCACGATGCCCAGGCCCAGAACCGCTGCAGCCTGGCCGACAGCGTGCCGCGGCTGCAGACCCTGCGCTCGTTGTCCAACGATGTGAACCTGGCCTTCCCTGGCCTGAAGGACAGCCAAGGCTTCCAGCAGCATGCCAGCGCCCTGCGCGCCACCCTCAACCAAGCGCTGGCCGCGCCCCCGACCGACTGCACCGGCATGGGCGAGCTGGTACAGAAGATCCAGCAGGACTGCCAGGCCTGCCACCAGGACTTCCGCTGATTCATCTGCCAGCCACGCTGGAGGCGACAGATTGGCGCGCTGTTCACGTAACAGAGGACAGGATCTGCGGCATGCGCCCCAGACGCATTCGACCGACCACCCCTCTGGCCAGGAGAACCACCATGAAGATCCAGCTCATCGCCGCCGCCGCCGTCGCCACCGTCGCGCTGGCCGGCTGCGCGACCACCTCGCCCGGCTACGGCAGCAGCGGTTACAACAACGGCTATGGCAACAACAGCGGTTACAACAACGGTCGCTGCGCCGATTGCGGCATCGTCACCCGCATCAACCAGGTCGCCTCCGGGCGCACCGCACCGTCGGCCACCGGTGCCATCCTCGGCGGCATCGTCGGTGCCGTGGCCGGCCATGAAATCTCCGACCACACCGGCGGCAGCAAGGGCAACCAGAACATCGCCGCAGCCGCAGGCGCGGTGGGTGGTGCGCTGGCCGGCAACCAGATCCAGAAGAACGTGACCAGCGACACCTTCGACATCACCGTGCGCATGGACGATGGCCGCACCGTGGTGGTCAACCAGCGCGACCTCGGCGGCATCCGCGAGAACACCTACGTGCGCGTGGTCAACGGCAAGGTGATCCTGCGCTGATCGCGCCTGGCACCAGCGCCACATGAAAAAAGGGCCCGCTTGCGCGGGCCCTTTTCGTGTTGCGTGCATGCAGGCATGCGGTGTGCGCTTAGAGCGGCTTCACCTTGTCGGCCTGCAGGCCCTTCTGGCCGGTGACCACTTCGAACTCGACCGCTTGACCTTCCTTGAGGCTCTTGAAGCCCTGGGATTCGATCGCACGGAAGTGCACGAACACATCTTCGCCGCTTTCACGGCTGATGAACCCAAAACCCTTCGCGTCGTTGAACCACTTGACGGTGCCCTTCTCAGCCATCTTAGCTACTCCCTAACTGTCTTGTTGTTGGATACGCCGGTACAGGCGGCTGACAGCAAGGGGGAAGCGAGGTGCAACGATGCAGCGGATCCGGAAGATCTACCATCATCAGGCCACGATCCACGGTGACCTTGCCAAGCTCAGCGTCTGCAACTTAACCCGGGCAAAACGAAAAATCAACTGGCAAATACTTACGGATGTCAACCCTGTTTCCTATACCATACGGTACAGCATGGACTATTCATTCATCTTCTATCTGCTAGCCCTCATGCTGGTGCTGATCGGCATCGCCGGCGTGGTGCTGCCGGCCCTGCCCGGGATCCCGCTGGTGTTCGCCGGTCTGCTGGTGGCCGCGTGGGCCGATGGCTTCGTCCATGTGGGCTGGCTGCCACTGACCCTGCTGGGCCTGATCACCCTGCTCTCCTTTGCGGTGGACATCCTGGCCACGGTGGTCGGCGCGCAGCGGGTCGGGGCCAGCCGCAAGGCGCTCTGGGGGACTTTCGTGGGCAGCATCGCCGGGCTGTTCTTCATGCCGATCGGGCTGCTGGCTGGTCCGCTGCTGGGGGCACTGGCCGGGGAGTACTGGCACACCCGCGAACTGGGGCGGTCAACCAAGGTCGGCCTGGCCACCTGGCTGGGCATCCTGCTCGGGGTCGCGCTGAAGATGGCACTGGTGGTCGCCATGCTGGGGCTGTTCGCCTTTGCCTGGCTGATCTGAGCCCGTGCTTTTCACGCCCTGCGCACGGCCCTGCCCGGCATAAACGCCGGGGGGAGCCGCACATGGTCGGCTGGCACGATCCAGGCGCAGCGGCCACACTGTCACGCCCCCCCCATTCATTCTTGCCACCTGGCCTGATTTCATGACCCTCCTGCGCCCCCGCTCCGCATTGTTCACCGCCCTGGCCCTGGCCAGCCCCAGCCTGCCGCTGGCGGCACAGGAAGCCGACCCGACGCCGGCCTCGCCGGAAGCCTGCGCACTGGTCGATACCGACGCGGCGCGGCTGGCCTGCTATGACAAGCTGTTCGGCCATACCCGCGGGGTCACCGTGGCCGCCGATGCCGCCGCCACCGCCGCCCAGCAGGCGCGCCGCGAGGAACGCCAGGCCGCGCGCACGGCCGAGGCCGATGCCCCGGCAACCCAGCGCGCCAGACAGCGCCTGGGCGAACTGTTCAAGAGCGACGGCCACGAGGTCGCACTGGCCAACGCCGGCAAGGGCTCGCTGCTGGACAGCCGCTGGGAGCTGGCCCAGGACTCCAAGCTGGGCGCCTTCCAGTTGCGTGCCTACAAGCCGGTGTACCTGCTGCCCGCGTTCTGGACCAGCGACAAGAACCAGACCCCGCAGTCGCCCAACCCCGCCAACAATGTCACCACCCCGCAGCAGCTGGACAGCAACGAGCTGAAGTTCCAGCTCAGCTTCAAGACCAAGGTGGTGGAGAACCTGTTCGGCGACAACGGCGACATCTGGGCCGGTTACACCCAGAGCTCGCGGTGGCAGGCCTACAACGCGGACAACTCGCGCCCGTTCCGCGAGACCAACTACGAACCCGAAATGATGCTGCTGTTCCGCAACGGCTATTCGATCGGCGGCTGGCGCGGGCGGATGAGCGGGATCGGCGTCAACCACATGTCCAATGGCCGCGCCGATCCGTTGTCGCGCAGCTGGAACCGGGTGATCGCCACCATCGGCCTGGACCGCGAGAACTGGGCGTTGGTGTTGCGCCCGTGGTACCGCCTGCCCGAAGACCGCAAGGACGACAACAACCCGGACATCGAGGATTACATGGGCCGTGGCGATGCCACCCTCACCTGGAACCGCAACGGGCATGAGGTCTCGCTGATGGCGCGCCATTCGCTGCGTGGTGGCGACCGCTCGCACGGCGCGCTGCAGCTGGACTACGGCTTCCCGATCAGCAACCTGCTGCGCGGGCACGTACAGGTCTTCGATGGCTACGGCGAGAGCATGATCGACTACAACCACAAGGCGACCTACATCGGCCTGGGCGTGTCGCTGCTGGAGTGGTACTGATGACGGTGACGATCTGGCACAACCCGCGCTGCAGCAACTCGCGCGGGGCCCTGGAACTGCTGCGCGGACGCGGCATCGAGCCGACCGTGATCGAGTACCTCAAGGACCCGCCCGACCGCGCCACGCTGCAGGCGCTGGTGGCGGCGATGGGCAGCGGCGCGCGCGCCCTGCTGCGTGAGAAGGAAGCGGCCTATGCCGCGCTGGGCCTGGACGATGCGACGCTGCAGGATGCCGCATTGATCCAGGCCATGCTCGAGCATCCGGCGCTGATCAATCGCCCGATCGTGCGCACGCCGCTGGGCGTGCGCCTGTGCCGGCCGCCGGAGGCGGTGCTGGAAATCCTGCCGGCCTGACCGACGTTTCAGTTAGTGTCGCCGTCGCTGCCGCAGGCAGCGCCCCGGGCTCAACGCCAGTCGGTGATGCCCTCGCGGCGATATACCTCGATGAAGGCCGGGCGGGCCTTGAGGCGATCGGCATAGGCCTTGAGCACCGGCCAGGTATCGCCCGGGGTGGGCATGTTGCGCGACCAGCGCAGCAGCATCACCAGCATGAAATCGACCACGCTCAGCTGCTCCCCCAGCAGGTACGGGCCACCGGCCTGCAGGTGATCGGCCAGCCGCTGCCAGGCGCCTTCGAGGCGTTCGCGCGCGTGCTGCCGGGTGGCCTCGACGTGGTCCGGCCCGGCCATTTCATGCGCGTAGAACCAGGCGCGGTAAGCCGGCTGCACGGTGTTGGCGCACCAGAACATCCACCGGTAGGCGTCGGCGCGCGCCGCACTGCCCACGGCGGGCAACAGGCCCGCGTGCGGATGCAGGTCGGCCAGATGCAGCGCGATCGCCGCCGCTTCAGTCAACACCTGGCCGTCGATCACCAGCGTGGGCACCACGCCGGCCGGATTGAGCGCAAGGTAGTCGGCCGATTTCTGCTGCCGGGTCTCAAAATCGAGCAGGATCAACGCGTGTTCGATGCCCAGTTCGATCAACAGCCAGTGCACCACCAGCGATGCGGTACTGGAGGAGCCATACAGGGTCGTGGGCATGCGGGTCACCGGTCAGGGGAAGCGCCTGATTATGCGCCGACGAGGGCCACCGGCGATGGTTACAGATGCGCGGCCCCGGCGTGCGCCACTGTGGCTGTTGGCCGCACGGCTGCAGGCCTAGCATGCGCGGCATCTTCTCCGCCTGGAGCGCGGCATGCCCGATCCATCCCATCTGCTGGCCTTTGCCCTGATTTCGCTCGGCATGGTACTGACGCCGGGCCCCAACATGATCTACCTGGTATCGCGCTCGATCTGCCAGGGGCGCGCGGCCGGGCTGCTGTCGTTGTGCGGCATCGCGCTCGGCTTCCTGGTGTACCTGCTGTGCGCGGCGCTGGGCATCACCGCCCTGCTGATGGCCGTGCCGCACGCCTACGACGCACTGCGCATCGCCGGTGCGCTGTACCTGTTGCTGCTGGCCTGGCAGGCCCTGCGCCCGGGCGGGCGCTCACCGTTCCAGCTGCGCGATCTGCCGGCCGACAGCCCGCGCCGCCTGTTCGCGATGGGCCTGTTCACCGCCCTGCTCAACCCGAAGATCGCAGTGATGTACCTGTCGCTGCTGCCACAGTTCATCCAGCCGCACGGGCATGGCAGCGTCATGGCGCAGTCGGTGGCGCTGGGGCTGGTGCAGATTGCCACCAGCCTGAGCGTGAATGCGTTGATCGTGCTCGGCGCTGGCGGCATTGCGGCCTTCCTGGCGCGGCGCCCGCGCTGGCAGGCGCTGCAGCGCGCGTTGATGGGCACGGTGCTGGGTGCGCTTGCGGTGCGGATGCTGGTGGACGTGCGTCGGTGAGGGCGCGTGGACCGGCACCGGCCAGGCCGCCGCGGCACAGCGCAGGCGGCGACGAAAAACGGCGCCTTCCGGCGCCGTTTTTCCTGTCTGCGCGCCGGCCCGGGGCCGGCATCGGCAGCGGTCAGGCCACCACCACCGGAATCTTGCCGATCCGGGCCTGCCACTCGCGCGGGCCGGTGGTGTGCACCGATTCGCCGGTGGAATCCACTGCCACGGTCACCGGCATGTCCTGCACGGTGAATTCGTAGATCGCTTCCATGCCCAGGTCGGCGAAGCCGACCACCTTGGCCGCCTTGATCGCCTTGGACACCAGGTAGGCCGAACCGCCGACCGCCATCAGGTAGGCCGATTTGTTGTCGCGGATCGCCTCGATCGCCGCCGGACCGCGCTCGGCCTTGCCGACCATGCCCAACAGGCCGGTCTGCTCGAGCACCTGGCGGGTGAACTTGTCCATGCGGGTGGCGGTGGTCGGGCCGGCCGGGCCCACCACTTCATCGCGCACCGGATCGACCGGGCCGACGTAGTAGATGAAGCGGCCCTTGAGGTCCACCGGCAGCGGCTCGCCCTTGTTGAGCATGTCCACCATGCGCTTGTGCGCGGCATCGCGGCCGGTCAGCAGCTTGCCGTTGAGCAGCAGGGTCTGGCCCGGCTTCCAGCTGGCCACGTCTTCGGGGGTGATCGTGTCGAGGTCGACGCGGGTGCCCTTGGAGGCGTCATAGGTGATCTGCGGCCAGTCTTCCAGCGACGGCGGATCGAGCATCACCGGGCCGCTGCCGTCCAGGGTGAAGTGCGCATGGCGGGTGGCCGCGCAGTTGGGGATCATCGCCACCGGCAGGTTGGCCGCGTGGGTCGGGAAGTCCTTGACCTTGATGTCCAGCACCGTGGTCAGCCCGCCCAGGCCCTGCGCGCCGATGCCCAGCGCGTTGACCTTGTCGAACAGCTCCAGGCGCAGCTCTTCGGCACGGTTGGAGGCGCCGCGCGCCTTGAGCTCGTTGATGTCGATCGGCTCCATCAGCGATTCCTTGGCCAGCAGCATCGCCTTCTCGGCGGTGCCACCGATGCCGATGCCGAGCATGCCCGGCGGGCACCAGCCGGCGCCCATGGTCGGCACGGTCTTGAGCACCCAGTCCACGATGGAGTCGGACGGGTTGAGCATGGCGAACTTGCTCTTGGCTTCCGAACCGCCTCCCTTGGCCGCGACGATCACCTCCACGGTGTCACCCGGGACGACCTTGACGTTGACCACGCCCGGCGTGTTGTCCCTGGTGTTGATGCGCTTGCCGGCCGGGTCGGCCAGCACCGAGGCGCGCAGCTTGTTGTCCGGGTAATTGTAGGCGCGGCGCACGCCTTCGTTGGCCATGTCTTCCACGCCCATGGTGGCATCGTCCCAGCGGACGTTCATGCCGATTTCCAGGAACACGGTGACGATGCCGGTGTCCTGGCAGATCGGGCGGTGGCCTTCGGCGCACATCCGCGAATTGATCAGGATCTGGGCCATCGCCTCCTTGGCGGCCGGCGATTCCTCCCGCTCGTAGGCGGCGGCAAGGCTCTTGATGTAATCGACCGGGTGGTAGTACGAGATGTACTGCAGCGCGTCGGCGATGGACTGGATGAGGTCTTCCTGCTTGATCGATGTCACGTAGTGCTCGCTTGCTGGAGGCTGGCGGGGGTTCAGCCCATCATTTTACCCCCCTTCGGCCCCCGGCGTGGCCCCGTGCCGGGGCGGGTCGAATACTGGCACAGTGGGCTCCCGCCCCTTCTGTCACAGCCGCCGCCCTGGCGGCGTCCTCCCGGCATGGACACCACCGACACCTTCCAGACCCACCGCCCCCGCCTGTTCGCCCTGGCCTACCGCCTGCTGGGCAGCCGCAGCGACGCCGAGGACGTTGTCCAGGACGCGTGGCTGCGCTGGCAAGGCGCGGACATCGCCAGCATCCGCGATCCGGAGGGCTGGCTGGTGACCGCCACCACCCGGCTCGGACTGGACCGCCTTCGCGCCCGGCGCAACGCCCCCATCGCGTATGTGGGGCCGTGGCTGCCTGAACCGCTGGAGATCGCCCTGGATCCGGATCCGCTGCACGACCCGGCGCAGCGCCATGCGCGCGCCGATGAGGTTTCGCTGGCGTTCCTGGCCCTGCTCGAGCAGCTCGGGCCGGACGAACGCGCCGCCTTCCTGCTCAAGGAGGTGTTCGATTACGACTACCCCGAAATCGCCCCGCTGCTCGACCACAGCCAGGCCAACTGCCGCCAGCTGGTCCATCGCGCGCGGCAGCGCCTGCAGGCCGGCAAGCCGCGCTTCCAGGTCAGCGCCGGGCAGCACCGCGACCTGCTGACCCGTTTCATGGACGCCTCCCAGCGCGGCGACCAGGCGGCCATCCTGTCCTTGCTGCATGCCAATGCGGAGATGGTGTCCGATGGCGGCGGCCGGGTCACCGCCGCGATCCGGCCCCTGCTCGGCGCCGAACGCATTGCCCAGCTGTACTGGGCGATCGCGCGGCGCAACGGGGCGCACCCGGCCCGGATCGGCGCCGTCAACGGCGAGCCGGCGATCCTGCGCTTCCAGGGCGACCAGCTGCACTCGGTCACCCTGGTCAGCGTCGATGGCGACCGCATCGCGCGGGTCCTGAGCGTGCTCAATCCGGAAAAACTCTCCGCCCTTGTCACAGCGCGCGACGCCGGTGCGTCCTCCTGGTGAAGACGGCCAACGGGGCCGTCATGGAGTCCACCATGTCCGCATCTCCCCGCGTTCCCTATTTCCGCCTGGCCAACGAGGCCATCAAGGGCCTGCTGGCCACCAGCAAGGCCGTGCATGACAGTTCGATCGATCCCACGTTGATGGAGCTGGTGTTCCTGCGCGTGTCGCAGATCAATGGCTGCGGCTACTGCATGGACATGCACGGCACCGCATTGCGCAAGGGCGGCATCGAACCGCGCAAGCTGGACACGCTGCCGGCCTGGCACGAAAGCCGTTTCTTCGACGCCCGCGAACGCGCCGCACTGGGCTGGGCCGAAGCACTGACCCGGCTGCCCGACGGCGCCCCCTCCGACGCGGCCTTCGATGCATTGGCACCGCATTTCGATGAAAAAGGCATCAGCGACCTGAGCGTCGGCGTGGCGGTGATCAATGCCTGGAACCGGCTGGGCGCGGGGTTGTTGCCGCCGCTGCCGTAAAGGTCGGGTAGTGCCGGCCGCTGGCCGGCTCCGCACGATGC
>DJBL01000072.1:704-15530 GCA_002435595.1 Stenotrophomonas maltophilia | reverse complement strand
CTGGCCGGCTCCGCACGATGCTGGAGGCAACCTGGAGCCGGCCAGCGGCCGGCACTACCGGGCTGCGGTGCATCGGCCCTACCGTGCTGCGGGGCGTACGCGTCGGCACTATGCGCATGCGCTGAATTCATGCACCAACCACGGTCACGGCGCGCACAATGGCGGCCATGCCTGCTTCCCCCGCTGCCGGTGCGCCCGGCCAGAAGAACCCCAGCCTGCGCGAACGCTTCCAGGCGATGCGCAACCTGCCCCCCTTCCTGCGCCAGGTCTGGCAGACCAGCCCCGCCCTGGCCAGTGCCAGCCTCGGGCTGCGCCTGATCCGCGCACTGCTGCCGGTGGCCATGCTCTACGTGGGCAAGCTGATCATCGATGCGGCACTGCACCTGAGCCAGCACGAGGCCGGCTTCCCGCCGTTTGGCCAGGCCCTCTCCAGCGGCCTGCTCAATCCCCTGCTGGGCCTGCTGGCCCTGGAGTTCGGCCTGGCGATCGTCTCGGACCTGCTGGGCCGCGCGGTGAACTATGCCGACAGCCTGCTCTCCGAGCTGTTCACCAACGTCACCAGCGTGCGGCTGATGGAACACGCCGCCGAGCTGGACCTGGAGGACTTCGAAGATCCGGACCTGCAGGACAAGCTGGACCGCGCGCGGCGCCAGACCATGGGCCGGATGAACCTGATGAGCCAGTTGTTCGGCCAGGTGCAGGACGCCATCACCGTGGCCAGCCTGGCGGTGGGCCTGCTGGTGTACGCGCCCTGGCTGATCCTGCTGTTGGCAGTGGCGCTGGTGCCGGCCTTCATCGGCGAATCGCATTTCAACGCGGCCGGTTACTCGCTCAACTTCCAGTGGACGCCCGAGCGCCGCCAGCTGGACTACCTGCGCCAGATCGGGGCCAGCGTGGAAACCGCCAAGGAGGTGAAGATCTTCAACCTCCATCGGTTCCTGATCGAGCGCTACAAGTTCCTGGCCGACAAGTTCTTCCACGCCAACCGCGCGCTGGCGCGCAAGCGGGCATTCTGGGGCACGCTGCTGGCCGCGCTCGGCACGCTGGGCTACTACACCGCCTATGCGTACATCGCCTGGCGCACCGTGCGCGGCGATTTCTCGATCGGTGATCTCACCTTCCTGGCCGGCAGCTTCCTGCGCCTGCGCCAATTGCTGGAAGGCCTGCTGATCGGCTTCTCGCAGGTGGCCGGGCAGGCGTTGTACCTGGACGACCTGTTCTCGTTCTTCCAGATCCAGCCGGAGATCCATTCGCGTACCGACGCGGTGGCGATCCCGCAGCCGATCCGCCAGGGCTTTGTGTTCGACAACGTCGGCTTCCGCTATCCCGATGCCGAGCGCTGGGCGGTCCGCCACCTGGATTTCGAACTGCGTGCCGGCGAGGTGCTGGCGCTGGTCGGCGAAAACGGCGCCGGCAAGACCACCCTGGTCAAGCTGCTGGCACGCCTGTACGACCCCGACGAGGGCCGCATCCTGCTCGATGGGCGCGACCTGCGCGACTACGACCTGGACGACCTGCGCGCCAACATGGGGGTGATCTTCCAGGACTTCGTGCGCTACAACCTGAGCGCCGGCGAAAACATCGGGGTCGGCCTGGTCGAGGCGATGACCGATGACGCGCGTATCCGCGACGCGGCACGGCGCGGCATGGCCGACGAGGTCATCAACGCCCTGCCCAATGGCTATGAGCAGCTGATCGGGCGCCGCTTCAAGCAGGGCGTGGACCTGTCCGGCGGGCAGTGGCAGAAGATCGCCATTGCCCGGGCCTACATGCGCGATGCGCAGGTCATGATCCTGGACGAGCCCACCGCCGCGCTGGATGCGCGCAGCGAGTTCGAGGTGTTCCAGCGCTTCAAGGAGCTGTCCGACAACCGCACTGCGGTGTTGATCTCCCACCGCTTCTCCTCGGTGCGCATGGCCGACCGTATCCTGGTCCTGGCCGACGGCCGGATCGAGGCCAGCGGCACCCACGGCGAACTGATCGCACAAGGCGGCCGCTATGCCGAATTGTTCGAGCTGCAGGCCGCCGGGTACCGCTGAACCCCCCGATCCACAAGGCTTCCCGGCCAGTCAATGAGAATTTATCTCATTTGAGATAAACTGGGCGGGACAACTCAGATCAGACCCCCACCCCCATGTCTTCCGCTTTCGGCGCCGAAACGGTGCTTGAGGTCCGTCACTGGACCGACGCCTACTTCAGCTTCACCACGACCCGCGACAGCGGCTTCCGCTTCGAGAACGGCCAGTTCGTGATGATCGGCCTGGAGACCGAGACGCGCCCGCTGCTGCGCGCGTACTCCATTGCCAGTGCCAACTGGGAAGAGAACCTGGAGTTCTTCAGCATCAAGGTCCAGGACGGCCCGCTGACCTCGCGCCTGCAGCACATCCAGCCGGGCGACAAGGTGCTGGTCGGCAAGAAGCCCACCGGTACCCTGCTGATCAGCGACCTGCACCCGGGCAAGCACCTGTACCTGCTGGGCACCGGCACCGGCCTGGCGCCGTGGCTGTCGGTGATCAAGGACCCGGAAACCTACGAACGCTTCGACAAGGTGATCCTCACCCACGGCGTGCGTTACGAAAAGGACCTGGCCTACCGCGAGCTGTTCGAGAAGGAACTGCGCGAGCACGAATTCCTCGGCGAGATGATCGGCGACAAGCTGCTGTATTACCCGGCCGTCACCCGTGAGGCGTTCCCCAACCAGGGCCGGCTGACCTCGCTGATGGAAAGCGGCGAAATGCAGAAGACCCTGGGCCTGCCGCCGCTGGACCCGGAGAACGACCGCGCCATGATCTGCGGCAGCCCGCAGATGCTGGCCGACCTGCGCACCGTGCTGGACAGCCGTGGCTTCCAGACCTCGCCGCGCATCGGCACCCCGGGCCATTACGTGTTCGAGCGCGCCTTCGTCGAGAAGTAACCCGGCCACCGCCGGCGCGTACGTCCCGCAGCGCCACGCCATGCGTGGCCGCGTCCCCATCCATGGCGTTCAGGGAGCCGGCCCGTGGCCGGCGCTACCGGGCCAGTGCGGCCTGGATGTCACCGCGCAGCGATGCGGGCTTGTCGGTGGGCGCGTAGCGCTGCAGTACCTGGCCGTCGCGGCCGATCAGGAACTTGCTGAAGTTCCACTTGATCCCACGCGTGCCCAGCAGCCCGGACTTTTCCGCCTTGAGCCACTGCCACAGCGGGTGGGCACCCTCGCCGTTGACCTCGATCTTCTCCGACAGCGGGAAATCCACCGCGTAGGTCAGCGAACAGAACGCGCGGATCTCCTCGGCGTCGCCCGGCTCCTGGTGGCCGAACTGGTCGCAGGGGAAGCCGATCACCACCAGCCCCTGCGGCCCGAACTCGCGCCACAGTGCCTCCAGCCCCTCGTACTGCGGGGTGAACCCGCACTTGCTCGCCACGTTGACCAGCAGCAGGACCTGGTCGTGGTACTGCTCCAGGGCCTGGGGCTCGCCGGCGAGGTCGACGTAGGAAAAATCGAAGGCAGTGGTCATGGCGAGGGCTCCGGCGGTAGAGGCGCATCTTAGCGCCGAGGCCCGGCAGACCGGGTCAAGGGGTCTCGGCGATACGCCAGCGCGCGGGCAACATGCCTTTCGACACAAGCCCGGCGCCATCACCGCAGGTTACCCTCGGGCACTTGTCTGACCGGAGAATTCCCCTTGACCACCCGTCTTGCCCTTGCCGTCGCCGTGACCCTCGGCCTTGCCCTGCCCGCTTATTCCGCTGTTGCCGCCGCCCCCGCCGCCGCCGCCCAGCAGGCCAACCCGTTCTTCGCCGACAGCCCGCTGCCGCTGCACTACCCGCAGTTCGACAAGATCAAGGACAGCGACTTCGCCCCGGCCTTCGACGCCGGCATGGCGCAGCAGCTGAAGGAAGTGGACGCGATCGCCAACAACAAGGCCAAGCCGACCTTCGACAACACCCTCATCGCCCTGGAAAAGAGCGGTGACACCCTGGACCGCGCCACCACTGTGTTCTTCAGCCTGGTCGGTGCCGACACCAACGACGCGCGCAAGAAGCTGCAGGCCGACTACTCGGCCAGGTTCGCCGCGCACAGCGACGCCATCGCCCTCAACGGCAAGCTGTTCGCCCGCATCCAGGCCCTGTACGACACCCGCACCCAGCTCGGCCTCGACGCCGAAGGCGTGCGCCTGGTCGAGAAGTACTACGACAGCTACGTCCGCGCGGGCGCCAAGCTCAACGAGGCGGACAAGACCAAGCTCAAGGCGATGAACGCCGAGCTGGCCAACCTGGGCACCAAGTTCAGCCAGAACGTGCAGAACGAAGTGAACGCCTCGGCCGTGGTCGTGGACGACGTCAAGCAGCTCGACGGACTGTCCGAGGAGCAGATCGCCGCTGCCGCCGAAGCGGCCAAGGCCCGCAAGCTGGACGGCAAGTACGTCATCGCGCTGCTCAACACCACCGGCCAGCCGCCGCTGACCAACCTGCGCAACCGCGCGCTGCGCCAGAAGATCTACGAAGCCTCGATCACCCGCGGCAGCCGCGGCGGTGAGTTCGACAACACCGCGCTGGTCTCGCGCATCATGCAGCTGCGCGCCGACAAGGCCAAGCTGATGGGCTTTGCCAACTTCGCCGCCTACAACCTGACCAACCAGACCGCCAAGACCCCCGAAGCGGTCAACGCCATGCTCGGCCAGCTCGCCCCGGCCGCCGTCGCCAACGCCAAGCGCGAAGCCGCCGACCTGCAGGCGATGATCGACAAGGAACAGAAGGCCGCCGGCAAGCCGACCTTCCAGCTGGAAGCGTGGGACTGGGCCTTCTACAGCGAGAAGGTGCGCCAGGCCAAGTACAACTTCGACGAATCCCAGCTCAAGCCGTATTTCGAGCTGAAGAACGTACTGGAAAACGGCGTGTTCTTCGCCGCCAACCAGGAATACGGCCTGACCTTCAAGCAGCGCACCGACCTGCCGGTCTACCACGAGGACGTCACCGTCTATGACGTGTTCGACGCCGACGGCAGCCAGCTGGCGATCTTCATCTTCGACCCCTACGCACGCGCCTCCAAGCGCGGCGGTGCGTGGATGAACGCGTACGTGTCGCAGTCCGCGCTGACCGGCTTCAAGCCGGTGGTGGCCAACCACCTCAACATCCCCAAGCCGCCGGCCGGCCAGCCCTCGCTGCTGACCTGGGATGAAGTGACCACCACCTTCCACGAGTTCGGCCACGCCCTGCACGGCATGTTCTCCAACGTGAAGTACCCGTACTTCTCCGGCACCGCCGTGCCGCGCGACTTCGTCGAGTTCCCTTCGCAGGTCAATGAAATGTGGTCGGACAACCCGGCCATCCTGAAGAACTACGCCAAGCACTACCAGAACGGCACCGCCATGCCCCAGGCACTGCTGGACAAGGTGATCGCCGCGGCCAAGTTCAACCAGGGCTTTGCCACCACCGAGTACCTCGGTGCGGCCATGCTGGACCAGCGCTGGCACCAGATCGGTCCGGACCAGGTCCCGGCCGCCAAGGATGTGATGGCCTTCGAACGCGCCGCGCTGGAGAAGGACGGCATCTACTACGCGCCGGTCCCGCCGCGCTACAAGACCCCGTACTTCAGCCACATCATGGGCGGCTACTCGGCCGGCTACTACGCCTACATCTGGTCGGAGGTGCTGGATGCCAACACCCAGAAGTGGTTCCGCGAGAACGGCGGCCTGAGCCGCAAGAACGGCGACCATTTCCGCCAGACCCTGCTGTCCAAGGGCGGCAGCGTGGATGCGATGGAACTGTTCCGCACCTTCGCCGGTCATGAGCCGCAGATCGAGCCGCTGCTGGAGAAGCGTGGCCTGACCTCCGGTGACAGCAAGAAGTAAGCATCCGGTGCAGCGATGCGCTGTTCCATGGAGGCCGCCCGGGAAACCGGGCGGCCTTTTTTGTGGCCGCGCATCGACCGTTCGACACTGCCGCCCGTATCTGGCGCGAGCGCCGCTGGAAAGGCATGATGAGGCCAGCTTCTTCAACCCCAGGGAACGGATATGAACCTTCAGCGCATCAAGGTGCTTCTTGCCAGCAGCCTGCTTGCATTGGCCCTCACCCCCATGGCGTCGGCACAGACGCGCGACACCACCGCGATGCTGCAGGAATCGGTCGCCAAGGCCGTGGCCTGCCGCGGTGAGTTTGGCAACGACTGGGACCAGGTGGTGCGCGAAGCGCTGGACTCGCTGGAAAGTCACCTGCTGGAGCAGGACCCGGACATGTCCAAAGTGGATCTGGACGTGGTCTATACCGAGGCCCTGGAAGGGGGCAAGACGATGCCGATGACGCAGGAACTGCGGGCCTACTGCCAGCAAGCGATGGCAGCGGGCGGTTGAGTGGGTGGCAGGCGGGCTGCAAGGCATGCCTTCCCTGCCCGTGGGCGCGCGTGAATTTTCAGCGTAGTGGCTCGAGCCCGGCTCGGCCCAGGCCTGTTCGATGGTCAGCCTGCACGCTTCGGTGTGCGGCCTCAGCTGCGCCGAGCGCAGGGATCTGATCGCTGTCTGCGGCGAATGCAGGGAGACGCGCTGGCGCTCGCTGCCGCAGGTCATTGCCGCGCATGTGGGTTGGCTGCGCTCCGCCACGCATGGCGTGGCGCTACGCGGAGACGCCCGGGAGGCGGACCGGTGGCTGTTGCCTCAGCGCGGTGCGATATACCCGCCGGGTACGCCGTTGGGCGACAGCACCAGCTGCCACAGCTGCGCGTGGCGGCAGCGGAAGCTGGCCATCGAGGCGGCCAGGTAGAAACGCCACATGCGCTTGAAGCGTTCGTCGTAGCGCTGCGGGTCCAGCTGCGGCCACGCGTTTTCCACGTTCAACCGCCACGCCTGCAGGGTGCGGTCGTAGTCCGGGCCGAAGCTGTGCCAGTCCTCCAGCACGAACAGGCCTTCGTACGCGGCGGTGATCTGCGCGGCCGAGGGCAACATCGAATTGGGGAAGATGTAGCGCGCGATCCACGGGTCGGTGCGGTGCCGGGAGATATTGCTGCCGATCGAATGCAACAGGAACAGCCCATGCGGATGCAGGCAGCGCCGCGCCATGTCGAAGTAGCCGCGGTAGTTCTTGTCGCCGACGTGTTCGAACATGCCCACCGAGAAGATCGCATCGAAGGTCTCGTCGACGTCGTGGTAATCCTGCAGGCGGATCTCGATGGGCAGGCCAGCGCACAACTGGCGTGCGTAGTCGGCCTGCTCCTGCGAGATGGTGATGCCCACCCCGGACACGCCATAGCGCTCGGCCGCGAACTTCAGCGCCTCGCCCCAGCCGCAGCCGATATCCAGTACGTGCTGACCGGGGCGCAAGCCGAGCTTGCGGCAGATCAGGTCGAGCTTGGCCTCCTGCGCCGCGTCCAGGTCCAACGCGTCGCGCCAGTAGCCACAACTGTAGACCAGGCGCTGGCCGAGCATGGCCTGGTACAGGTCGTTGCCCAGGTCGTAATGGCGCCGCCCCACCTCCAGGCTGCCGCTGCCGGCCTGCAGGTTAAACAGGCGCGCCTTAAGCGCGTCGGCCAGTTCGCGCCAGCCGTGCACGCGCTCGTCGAGGTGGGCCTGCATCAGCTGGTGCAGGAAGCCATCCAGCGAAGCGGCGTCCCACTGGCCGTCCATGTAGCTCTCGCCCAGGCCGAGCGAGCCGTGGGCCATGACCCGCGTATAGAACTGCGGGTCATGCACGTGGAGGTCGTGGGGCTGTTCACCGTCGACGGTGATGCCCGCCTCGTGCAGCAACAGCGTCACTCGTCGTTGCAGTCCCGCGTCCACACCGCCTCCGTCGATCAGCCCTGGGCGAACAACCCCGCGTAGGCCGCGCCGACATGCGGTGCCAGCACGCTGGCCGGCACATCCACGGTCTGCGTGCCATCCGAATACGGCCCGACCTGGTACGGCGGGAACACGAAGCGTACCGCGCTGATCTTGCCGTCGGTACCGGTCAGCGGCTGGAACTGGGTGAAGTTGTCGGCGCTGGGCTCGGTGCCGTCGGCGATCATCCGGCTGGCACTGCGCAGCGACTCCTGCAACTGGCCCGGGTCCATGTCTTCACTGCTCAGACGGGTGGCCACGCGCTCGCGAAGCTGGTCGCCGATGTAGTCGCTGATCGCCTTCCAGCCCTTGGCGTCGGCCACCAGCTTGTCGGCGGTCAGCATCTGCTGCTGTTCGGGCAGCCAGACGAAACGGGCCACCAGCGGCTCGCCGTGGGCGCCGCCGGTATAGCGGCTGCCATCGGCGCTGACCACCACCAGCTGCGGGGTCTCCAGCACCTTCTCAAAGCTCAGCGACAGCTCGTAGGGCATGCTCGGCTTGTCGTTGCCGAGGCCGTCGACGGCCTGCTGCAACTCGCTGCGGGCCGCGGTGGCGTACGCCGACAGCGCCTTGGCCAGGCCCGGGTAACGCGCCAGGTCGGCCGGGTAGCTGATGCCGACTACCGCCTGCGGGGTGTTCTCGATCACATCGCGCAATTCCACCGGCGCCGTGCTGGCCGCCGGGGCCTCGATGTTGGTCGGCTGCGCGGTCGTCCCGGTGGCCGGTGCCGCCGCGCTGTCATCGGCGTCGCGCTTGCAGCCGGCCAGCACCACCACGCCCACGGCCAAAGCCAACGCGCTGGCGCGCAGCGCGCGACGGTTTACTACGCTGTTCATTGCAATCCCCTTGTTGAAACCGCTCATCATGATCGTTCGTCCCTGAAACAGCACCCGCCACATTCAACCGGCGAGCAGGTCATCGTATTCCTGGTGCCGCTGCATGAACGCCTCGGCGTAGGCGCAGGCCGGCACCACCTTGTATTTGTGCTCGCGCGCGTAGCGCAGCGCCACCTTGGTCAGCTCCCCTGCAATGCCCCGGCCAGCGATGGGGTCGGGCACTTCGGTGTGGGTGATGACCATGCGCCTGCGCTTGATCTGGTAATCCAGCAGCGCCAGGTAGCCCTGGACCCGGGCCTGGAAGCGGTGGTTGGCCACATCGTGCTCCACCTCGTACGCCAATCCGGGCGGGGTGACCGATGCCATGGGCGATGTCTCCTGCGGCGACTGACGCGATAGTGCGCAGCGTAGCGCCATGATCGCGTGAAGCCTGAACAGGGGCAAGCAGCGACGCTGGGCGTCACTTTCGGACCTCGCCCCCCCGACCGCCCGGACCTTTGCCCAACGGGTCGCCGCCGCGCCGGGCCAGCACCGGATCGGCACGGGGCATCGGTGGGCGCGCCGCTAAAGTCGCGCGCGTTCAAGCCGATATCGGTAACGGACAGGGCGTGAAAGCTGGCACGAGTTTTGCGACACCTGCCTGCCCGAATCCGTTCTACAAGGAGGTCCACATGGACAACGCACCCGCCTCCCCGGCCCCGGCCGATGCCGACAGCTCCCTGCTCGAAGGCCTGTTCCAGCTGGCCGTGAACGGCCAGACCAACGGCTGGGAGTTCGACCAGATCGACAATGAGGTGTATGCCCGCCTGCTCAGCGCCTACGGCGCGGACGGCAAGCAGGCCGCGTAAGCGGCCTGCAGGTCACGATCAACGATCGTGACCACACCGGGGCGGCATTCCCCCGGCACAGGCGTGCGGACCAACGGCCGTGACCTGCCGTCGGCTGCCGGTGACCCCGGTCCCGGCAGGTACCGACCGTTGGTCGGTACCCGACGCTGCCACTCAGCCCAACGGGCGGAAGCTGGGGTTGCTCAGCTCGCGCAGGAAGTGATCGAAAATCGCCGGGCGCATCGCCAGCATGAAGATCACCCCGAACGCAGCACCGGCCAGGTGCGCGCTGTGGTTGATGCGGTCGCCACCGCGGCGGTCCATCCAGATGCTGTAGCCGACGTAGAACGCGGCATAGACAATCGCCGGCGCCGGGATGAAGAACACGAAAATCACGCTCCACGGGCTGAGCAGGATGAAGGCGAACAGCACCGCCGACACCGCACCGGACGCACCCAGGCTGAGGTAATTGGGGTTTTTCTGGTTCTTCAGGTAGCTGGGCAGGATCGACACCACCAACGCGGCGAGATAGAACGCCGGATAGGTGAGGTAGCTGCCGGTCAGATTGACCATCACCGATTCGATCTGGCCGCCGAAGAAGAACAGCGTGATCATGTTGAACGCCAGGTGCGCCAGGTCGGCGTGGATGAACCCGTAGGTCACCAGGCGGTCGTATTGGCGATGGCGGTCCACCGCCGGCGGCCACAGGATCAGGCGGTCGCCGAGTTTGCGGTTCTTGAACGCCATCCACGACACGATGACGGTGATGGCGATCAGCAGCAGGTTGACGGGGGTCATGTCAGGGCTCAGGCCGTACGGTAGTTGTCGACCATACGATAGCGCCTGGCATACCAACCAAAGGCCAACGCCGCCACGAAGGCGAACCCGGCAAAGAAGAACATCAGGAACGCCGCCTCGCTCAGGCCGGTGCTGGCGATCTTGTGGGTCACCGTCTCATTGCGCACGGCCGCATTGGACAGCAGCACCCACAGGTTGCCGATGGTGGTGGTCAGGTTCCAGAAGCTCATCACCACCCCCTTCATGGCCTGCGGGGCCTGGCTGTAGGCGAATTCCAGCCCGGTGGCCGAAACCAGCACCTCGCCGAAGGTCAGCAGCGCATACGGCAGCATCTGCCAGAAGATGGACATGACATTGCCGCCATCCATCATCACCTGGATGCTGCCGACCACGATCCAGGCCAGGCCACTGAAGGCGATGCCGGCGGTCATGCGGCGCAGCGCGGTCGGCTCGAAGCCGAAACGGCGCAGCGCCGGGTACAGCACCAGGTTGTTGAACGGGATCAGGATCATCACCAGCAGCGGGTTCAGTGCCTGCATCTGCGAGGCGGTGAACCACGACGGCATGGCCATCTGCTGGCCCTGCAGCACCCAAGTGGAGGCCTTCTGGTCAAACAGCGAGAAGAACGGCGTGGTCAGGGCGAAGATCACCAGCACGCGCAGCACCGAACGCACGCCCTCCACGGCCTCGGCCGGGTGCACCGCACGGGCGCGGTCGAGCTGGAGCCAGGTGCCGCCGCCAATGCCGGCCAGCAGCAGGACCAGGGCAATGCACAGGCAGATCACGATGCCCAGACTGCCGACCAGCCCCATCGAGGCCACCGCCAGCACCGCGCCGAGGATGGCCAGGGTGCGGCCGGGGCGCCCCTTGCCCGGCACCTGTGCGGTGAGCGCGGTGCGCACCACGTTGCCGAACGAATGCGGGTCCTTCGGCGGCAGCGGCACCAGCACGTAGCGCTTGCGGCCCAGCCAGAACACGAAGGTGGCCACGAACATCAGGATGCCGGGGATGCCGAACGCCCACTGCGGGCCCAGGTTCTTCAGCGCCAGCGGAATCAGCAGGGAGGCGAACAGCGAGCCGAAGTTGATGATCCAGTAGAAGGCGTCGAATACCACCTTGGCCAGGTGCTTGTTGCTCTGGTCGAACTGGTCGCCCATGAACGAGGCCACCAGCGGCTTGATCCCGCCGGCACCCAGGGCGATCAGGCCCAGGCCGAGGAAGAAGCCCTCGCGGCTGTTCTCGAACACCGCCAGGCAGGCGTGGCCGGCGCAGTAGATCAGGCTGAACCACAGAATGGTGTGGTACTTGCCGAAGAACTTGTCGGCCAGCCAGCCGCCGAGCAGCGGGAAGAAATACACGCCGATCATGAAGCTGTGCATGATGTCCTTGGCCTCGCCCGCGCGGCCTTCGGCGGTGATCTCCTGCAGCAGCAGCGAGGTGATCAGGAACTGCACCAGGATGTTGCGCATCCCATAGAAGCTGAACCGCTCGCAGGCCTCGTTGCCAATGATGTACGGAATCTGGCGCGGCATCTTTCCCTTGCCTGCGCTGGCGGCTGCGATCGTGCTCATCCTATGGGGCTGTCCTGCGAATACGAAAGGGCGCGAGCTTACCGGAAGCCCCCCACCAGCGCACGCTGCGGCCCTACGTGACAGCAGACGGCGAACATGGCAGGCGATCGCGGCAGATCGCAGCGGAAGTCACGGAGCGTCGACGGACAAAGCGTAAACTTATCGTTATGCGCATGATCTCCACTGCTGTTACAGGACGTTGCCCCGGCTGGCTGCTGCTGTTGCTGCTGGCCACCACGGTGGCCCCGGTCCATGCGCGTCAGGCCGAGGCCGGGCCGCGCCTGCTCAAGGTGGCCACGCTGGAACTGCCGACCCTGGACGAGGGCCAGTGGGAACAGCGCCGCGACCAGGTGCTGCAGATGCTGGAGGCGCTGCAGCCGGATGTGATCGCGGTGCAGCGAGTGCTGCAGGCGCAGGGCCGCAACCCGGCCTGCTGGCTGGCCACGCGAATGCGCTACAGCTGTGATTTCGTCACCGCCGACCCGCCCAGCCAGGCCCTGCGCCACGGCAGTGCCATGCTGACCCGGCTGCCGGTGAGCGAGGACGGGGTGACCCTGCTGCATCCGCCCGGCCAGTTCAGCGCCGCCGGCATGCTGCGGGTGAAGCTGCAGGAGGAACTGGTCAACATCTACGTGGCGCGTCTGCGCCCGGAACCGGATGAGCCGGCGGTACGCCGCCACCAGACCGGCGACCTGATGACCTGGATTGGTGCCACGGCCGAAGGCCTGCCTTCGTTGATCGCCGGCGACTTTTCGGCCGATACCGCCGAACTGGTGAGCAGCGCGCCCGGCTTCCAGCCGGCGCGGCGCAACCCGGGCGAGCGCGTGGACCCGCCGTCGGTGGCCGGCAGTGCACGTGGACACGGGCTGGACGTGCTGTTCCAGGTCAAGCATTTCGATGGCATCGGCCAGCAGGCGCTGAAGCTGCCGGCCGCCGAGAACGGCGAAGCGGACAAGGGCGCGCTGCGGTTGGGGGTGATGGCGACCCTGCGGCTGCAGTCACCGACGCCGGCCAGCGCGCCCTGATCGCCGCCACGCCTCACCACCCGGGCCCGCGAAACGACGACGGCCAGGCATCGCTGCCTGGCCGTCGGTCACTCTACCCGGTGGGATCGCTCAGGCGATCGCGGCCTGGTAGCGACGCTCGACTTCGTTCCAGTCGACCACGTTGAAGAACGCGCCGATGTATTCCGGGCGACGGTTCTGGTACTTCAGGTAGTACGCGTGTTCCCACACGTCCAGCGCCAGGATCGGGGTGTTGCCGTCCATCAGCGGGCTATCCTGGTTGGCGCTGCTTTCCACCACCACCTTCTTGTCCGGGGTCACGCTCAGCCAGGCCCAGCCGCTGCCGAAGCGGGTCAGCGCGGCCTTGGTGAAGGCTTCCTTGAACTTCTCGAAGCCGCCCAGCTGCGATTCGATCGCCTTGCCGACATCGCCGACCGGGGCGCCGCCGCCGTTGGGCGACATCACCGTCCAGAACAGGCTGTGGTTGGCGTGGCCGCCACCGTTGTTGCGCACCGGGCCCTGCAGGTTTTCCGGCAGCGACTTGGTCTTCTTGACCAGTTCCTCGACCGGCAGGTCGGCGTACTCGGTGCCTTCCAGCGCAGCGTTGACGTTGTTGATGTAGGTCTGGTGGTGCTTGGTGTGATGGATTTCCATCGTGGCCGCGTCGATATGCGGCTCAAGGGCGTCGTAGGCGTAGGACAGCTTGGGGAGGGTATAGGCCATGTGGTTCTCCTGGTAGCTCACTCACCCGGCGAAGACCGGGCGTTGCGCTGACGATGATGGGGATGGCCGACAAGCTTACCAAGCCCTGCGTAAAGGAAACCGCGTCCCATCCATGCACGCGTGCAGGCGATGTGAGCCGTTGGTGACGGCCACGTTGCCGTGCATCGGGCGTTGTTGGGCTGCGCCTCATCGCCGCATGCGCCGTTGACGCTACAGTAGGGGCATCTCCCCTGCCCCTCATGCCCATGCGCAAGCCCTTGCTGTTGCTGGTCGCCATCGTGCTGCTGATCGGCGGTCTGGCCGCGATCAAGCTCGCCCAGCGCCCGCCGCCGCCCCAGTTCGCGCCGTCGCTGACCGGCGCCGCGCCAGCCCCCACGCCCGTGCCGGACAGCGGTGGCAGTGCGGGCCGGCCGGCACTGCCACCGTTCCTGCCCGAACAGGCGCGCCAGACCATCGCCTTGATCCAGCGCGGCGGTCCGTTCCCGCACCGCCAGGACGGCAGCGTGTTCGGCAACCGCGAACAACGCCTGCCGCCGCGTCCGCGCGGCTACTACCGCGAGTACACCGTGGACACGCCCGGCGCAGGCAACCGTGGCGCGCGCCGCATCGTGACCGGCGGTACCCCGCCCACCGGCTGGTTCTATACCGACGACCACTACGAAACCTTCCGCAGTTTTGACGTACCACCGGCCGGGAGCTGGAAATGAACCATGATGGATTCGAGATGGGCCTGCACGACATCAACAATGCCGGCGTGTACGCGATCGGCAACGGCGACGTCCGCCCGCTGTCGGCGGCGATGCGCGACGCGGGCCTGCGCGTGGTGCAGATCGACCTGGACGGCTGCCAGGACAAACGCACGCTGCTGATGCGGCTGGCCGCGCGGCTGGACTTCCCGACCGGCTTCGGTGGCAACTGGGACGCGCTGACCGACAACCTGCGCGACCTGGCCTGGCTGCCGGCCAACGGCTATGCCCTGTTCTTCAACGATGCCGACGCGCTGCGCGCGCAGGCCGGCGCCGACTTCGATACATTGCTGGACGTCCTCGACGAAGCCAGCGGCTTCTGGAGCGGGAGCAACGTGCCGTTCTGGGCGTTCGTGGCGCTGCAGGACGCCGACGTGGACGCGGACGAAGACACCGCGGCGCCATGACCCCGCATCCAGGTAGAGCCACGCCATGCGTGGCTGCCAGGCCCCCACCACCCACCCGGTAGAGCCACGCCATGCGTGGCGGTGACGCGCCGTCACGCCGGACCCGGGGGCAGCCACCCGTGGGGTGGCT
>DJBL01000072.1:0-585 GCA_002435595.1 Stenotrophomonas maltophilia | reverse complement strand
ACCCGTGGGGTGGCTCTACCCGCCGATGAGGCTGCGCCTCATCGGCTGCCGTTGTCTTCCTGCAGCTCTTTCTTGAACGGAATGTCCGGCGGTGGCCGCGCCACCGCCGGCTGGTCCTGCATGTTCGGGTCGCTCAGGCCGCAGCCGCCGCCGAACTGCAGGATCGACACCACGCAGGAAATGGACGAACTGGTGCCCGGGATCGGGATCTCCACCGCCTTGATGCCCTTGCGGACCCATTCGGCCAGCAGCGATTCGTTGGGCGCCCAGTACTTGTCGAACGACGTCGGGGTGTAGTCGTAGGGCGGGCGCTTGAGCCAGGTGCCCGATTGGGCGATGCGCTCCTTGGTCCAGCCATCCTTGTCCCCGCCGGGCGCGCCGCGCTCGGCAGCGCCCTTGCCGTCCTGGCCGGCCACGCGCACGCTGCCGTCGGCATTGAACAGGCTGCCGCCCTGCGTGCCGGTGGCGGCCACGGCACGGCCGTTGAGGTCGGCGTCCTGCGGATGGTTGGCCGCGCCCCAGTCATCGCCACGCCGGGGCGAGGCCCAGTCGCCGGGGTTGGCCGCCGAGCTCGGAAGAGCGGTT
>DJBL01000086.1 GCA_002435595.1 Stenotrophomonas maltophilia | reverse complement strand
CACGAGCTCTTCCGATCTCGGCAGCCAGCGCGGCAACCAGCGCACCGCGATGCCGGGCGCAGCATCGGGCCGGCTGGGCCGTGGCGGCGTCAGCAGCAGCCAGGCCAGCAACGCGTGCACCGCCAGCGCGCTGGCCAGCGCCGCGCATCGGGTCCATGGCGGGCCCGGGTCCTTCGGGGAGCGTGGCATCCGTGTCCGTCCTTGCGCCAAGGGTCGGGCATGCGACCGCGATCACCACGGGAAGTTCAACGCCGGCGCGACCGTCACGTCTGCAACCATCGGTCGCGGGTCGGCGTGGGCGTGGCAGAATCCGGCAGCTGCCCCTTTTCGTGTGCCCGATGTCGACCCCAGCCGTTCCTGCCGCCAATTCGCCCCGCCGCATCCTGCTGGCCAGCCTGATCGGCACCACCATCGAGTTCTTCGACTTCTACATCTACGCCACCGCGGCCGTGCTGGTGTTCCCGCACCTGTTCTTTCCCGAGAGCAGCGATGGCGCGGCGCTGCTGCAGTCGCTGGCGACCTTCGCGGTGGCCTTCATCGCCCGCCCGGTGGGCTCGGCGGTGTTCGGCCATTACGGTGACCGGATCGGGCGCAAGGCCACGCTGGTGGCCGCGCTGCTCACCATGGGCGTGTCCACCGTGGCGATCGGGCTGCTGCCTACGCACGCCAGCATCGGCATCCTCGCCCCGGCCCTGCTGGCGCTGTGCCGGTTCGGGCAGGGCCTGGGGCTGGGCGGTGAGTGGGGCGGGGCGGTGCTGCTGGCCACCGAGAACGCACCGCCGGGCAAGCGCGCCTGGTACGGCATGTTCCCGCAGCTGGGTGCGCCGCTGGGCTTCCTGCTGTCGGCTGGCATCTTCCTGTTGCTGGGCCGCGCCATGAGCGAGGCCGACTTCCTGCACTGGGGCTGGCGCGTGCCGTTCCTGGCCAGCTCGCTGCTGGTGGCGGTGGGCCTGTGGGTGCGTTTGAACATCCACGAGACGCCGGCCTTCCAGGCTGCGCTGGATCGCAACGAGCGGGTCAGGCTGCCCATGCTGACGGTGGTGCGCGAGCACGGGCTGACCCTGGTGCTGGGGACGCTCGGCGCGTTCGCCACCTTCGTGCTGTTCTACCTGATGACCGTGTTCACCCTGGGCCATGGCACCACCGTGCTGCACTACAGCCGCGAGCAGTTCCTGCTGCTGCAGATGGTCGGGATCCTGTTCTTCGCCGCCGGCATCCCGTTGTCCGCCCTGTACGGCGACCGCTGGGGCACGCGTCGCACCATGATCGTGGCCAGTGGCCTGATCCTGGCCTTCGGGGTGGTGTTCGCGCCGCTGTTCCAGGCCGGCAACCCGTGGATGGTGCTGGGCTTCCTGTCGCTGGGGCTGTTCCTGATGGGACTCACCTACGGCCCCTGCGGCACCTTCCTGGCCGAAATCTACCCGGTGCAGGTGCGCTACACCGGGGCGTCGCTGTCGTTCAACCTGGCCGGCATCCTCGGCGCGGCACCGGCGCCCTACGTGGCCACCTGGCTGGCCGAGCGCTTCGGCCTGCTGGCGGTCGGCTATTACCTGTGCCTGACCGCGCTGGTCACCATCCTGGCGCTGCTGGCGATGGGCCGGCGCACGGCTGTCAGCGGAAGAAGCGCTTGAGGGTGCGGCCCAGCCAGCCGCCCTGCTGGTGCTCGCGGGCAAACTGGTTCAGGTGCTGCTTGACCTGCGGTGCGTAGGCCTTGTCGTCGCCGCGGATGTGATTGAACAGCCAGCGCGAGAGCATCGTGCGCAGCTCATCGCTGATGTCTTCGCCGGCCTGGAAGCGCAAGCGGTACTCGGCCACGCGCTTGATGAAAATCTCATGCACGCGCTTGTGCGCCGCGCAGAACGGATAGCCGGCTTCCTCCATCAGCTCTTCCTCGAAGGCGAAGTGCGACATGGTGTAGTCCACCAGTTCGTCGATCACCTCGGCCACGGCCAGCCGTTGCAGGCTGGTCTGCGCCACGTGCAGGTGGTTGAGCATCTCCACGATCCGCATGTGCTGGTGGTCGATGACGTCGATGCCGATGTTCAGGTCGTCCTGCCAGACCAGAAGTGCCATGTGCGTTCCCTGTGGTGTTCAACAGGGAGCGACTCTAGGTCGATCGCGACAGCGCCGCGTTGATCTCGATCAAGGCACCAGGGCAGGTTCGCGCGCGGCGCTGGCGATGCCGGTGCAGCTGACCTGGTTGCGGCCGCCGGCCTTGGCCAGGTACAGCTGGCGGTCAGC
This sequence comes from Stenotrophomonas maltophilia, assembly GCA_002435595.1. Taxonomy (GTDB): domain Bacteria; phylum Pseudomonadota; class Gammaproteobacteria; order Xanthomonadales; family Xanthomonadaceae; genus Stenotrophomonas; species Stenotrophomonas maltophilia_AC. The sequence continues at coordinate 22,382 of DJBL01000086.1, read as the reverse complement.
CTCGGAGATCAGCCGATGCAGCGAGTCGCGTTGCGGGCGCAGGCAGCACAGCCCGATGCTCACGGTCATGCGCAGGGTGGTGCCGGCCACGGCCACTTCCAGCGCGGCGATGCGCTGGCGCAGCAGTTCGAAATAGCCGCGCGCCTCGTCCTCTTCCAGCCCCGGCACCAGCAGGCAGAATTCCTCGCCGCCGAAACGTGCGATCAGGTCCTGGTCCCGCGCATGCGCAGCTACCGCGGCGGCCACCGCGCGCAGGGCGTCATCGCCGGCCTCGTGGCCGTGGGTGTCGTTGATGTGCTTGAAGTGGTCGATGTCGATCATCGCCACCGCCACCTGCTCGTCATTGAGCTGCAGCTGCGGCAGCTGGCGTTGGCTCTGCTCCAGGAAGCAGCGCCGGTTGGGCAGGCCGGTGAGGAAGTCGCGCGTGGCCAGGTCCTGCAGCGTACCGATCAGCTCCAGCTGGTCCACGTTCTGCGAGACGCGGCAGAAAAACTCCTCGCGCGAGAAGGGCTTGCGCAGGAAGTCGTTGGCGCCGTTCTTGAGGAAGCGCGGGATCAGCGACGGGTCGGTGTTGCCGGAAATGCCGATCACCGCCACCTTGTCGCGCGAACGCAGCGTGCGCAGGCGGCGGGTGAATTCCACCCCTTCCATGCCCGGCATCTCCTGGTCCACCACCGCCAGCCGGATCGCCGGGTGCGCCTCGATCGCCTTCAGGCCCTCGGCACCGTCGGCGGCCTCGTACACGGTATGGCCGTACATGCGCAGCAGCGAGGAGGCATACATCCGTGCCGACAGCGAGTCGTCCACCACCAGCGCGGCGATGCGCCGGTTGCGCTCCAGTCGCTGCACCAGCCACACCAGGTAATCCACGCTGCCGGGTGTGTTCTTGAGCACGTAGTCGATGATCTGCTGCTGCAGCACGCGCTTGCGCAGGTCCTCGTCGTACACGCCGCTGACCACCACCGTGGGCAGCCCGCGCGAGACGAAGAACTCCACCACGTTGTCGCGGTCGCCGTCGGCCAGCACCAGCCCGGTCAGCACCAGGAACCAGCCCTGTTCCTGGTCGAGCAGGCGTCCGGCCTCGGCCAGGCTGGTGGCTACCGATACCGGCAGCTCCAGCCGCTGTTCGATCGCCTCGCCCAGCATGCTGGTGAACGTGCGCGAGTTTTCCACCAGCAGGATCCGCTGGGGCAGGGCATCACCGGGGTCGCTGTCAAAAGCGCCCTGCAACAGTGCCGGCATGGGGCGTACGCTCGGATTCGAGTGGGTCGGCAGAGTTAGCGGCGCTTTCAACTGTAACTTTAGGGCCGGTTTCACCACAGCGCATCGCGCAGCTTGTACCAGGACATGGCCGCCACCAGCAGCGGGGTGCGCAGCAGGCGGCCGCCGGGAAAACGGCGGTGCGCGATGCGCTCGAACACATCCAGGCGTCGTGCCTGCCCGGCGATGGCCTCGGCCAGCACCGCCCCGGCCAGGCCGGTGGCGGCCACACCGTGGCCGGAGAAGCCCTGTGCGTAGTACACGTTGGGGGTCAGCCGGCCCCAGTCCGGCGCGCGGTTGCGGGTGATGTCCACATAGCCGCCCCAGACCTGCTCCAGGCCCACGTCGGCCAGTTGCGGGAAGACCTGGTGCATGCGCCGGGTCATCAGCCCGCGCAAACCCGGTGGCGGCAGCGCCGAGTAGCTGGCGCGGCCGCCGAACAGCAGCCGGTGGTCGGCGCTGAGCCGGAAGTAATCCAGGGCCCAGCTCACGTCGGCCACGGCCATGTCGTTGCCGATCAGCGCCCGCGCCCGCGCGGCGCCCAGTACCGGGGTGGCGCCGATGTAGGTGCCCACCGGCATGATCCGCGCCTCCAGCTCCGGGGCGATGCCCTGCAGCCAGGCATTGCCGGCGATCACCACGTGCTCGGCGCTGACCGTGCCCTGTGCGGTGCGCAGTTCGGGCCGCGCGCCGCGCACCAGTTGCAGCACCGGCGATTGTTCGTGGATCACCACGCCCAGGCTTTCGGCGGCGCGCGCCAGGCCCTGCGCGTAGGCCAGCGGGTGCAGGTGCCCGCTGGCCGCATCGAACATCGCCCCGCGGTAGCGCGGGCTGTCCAGCTGCGTGCGCAGCTGCTGCCGGTCCCACCATTGCAGGGGGTAGTCATAGCGTTCGGCCAACGCGACCAGCCCGGCGCGCAGCGCACGCTCCTGGCGCGCTCGGATCGGCACGCTGGCGTGGCCATCGCGCCAGTCGCAGTCGATCCGGTAGTGCTGCAGGCGGTGGCGCAGCAGCGCCATGCCGTCGCGTGAAAAGTCGAACAGATGGCGCGCATCGGCCATACCCACCAACTGCTCCAGCGTATCCACCTCGCAACCGTAGCCGGCGATGGCCTGGCCACCGTTGCGCCCGGACGCTCCCCAGCCGACCCGCTGCGCTTCCAGCACCGTCACCCGGAAACCGCGCTCGGCCAGCGACAACGCGGCCGACAGTCCGGTATAGCCGGCCCCCAGCACGCACACGTCGGTGCGCTGGTCGCCGCCCAGGGCCGCGCGCAGCGGCTGTGCCGGCACGCTGTCGGCGTACCAGCTGGCCACGTGGTCCTGCCCGGCAGGGCTCGAAGAAACCGCACTCATGCGCACAGCATGCCAGCAACCGGGCCGGGGATCAGTGGCCAGAGTGTCGCAGCGGTGTGCGGCGCAGGTGAGGGCAGGGCGTCGGTTGCGTCCGCGCCGGGCACGGCGGTAACGTGGCTGCAGGTCATCCGAGCATGACGCATGGTCTCGCCCCCCTGGGTCGGCCTGCCCACCGACAGCACGCTGCTGGGCCACCACCGCTTCGCAGTCGCCGGCGAAAAATACATCGGCGCGCTGGCCCAGGCCGCCGAGGTCACCCCGGTGCTGCTGCCCAGCCTGCAGCCCCCGCTGCCGGCCGGGCCCTGGCTGGACCGGCTCGACGGCCTGCTGCTGACCGGTGCGGTCAGCAACATCGAGCCGCACCACTACCACGGTGCCCCCACCTGGCCGGGCAATCGGCACGATCCTGCGCGCGATGCCAATGCCTTCGCGCTGCTGCAGGCCGCGCTGGACCGCGACATGCCCGTGCTGGCGATCTGCCGTGGCTTCCAGGAATTGAACGTGGTCCTGGGCGGCACCCTGCATGCGCGCGTGCACGCGGTGCCGGGGCTGGCCGACCATCGCGAAGATCCCGCCGCACCGGTGGAGCAGCAGTATGGACCGGCGCATCCGGTGCGGCTGGTGGCGGGCGGCTGGCTGGCCGCGTGGGCGGGGGGCGACAGTGTCGAGGTCAATTCGGTACACGGGCAGGGCATCGACCGGCTGGCCACCGGGCTGCAGGTGGAGGCCCGGGCCGACGATGGCCTGGTGGAGGCCGCGCGCAGTCCTGCGCACGCCTTCGTGCTCGGGGTACAGTGGCATCCGGAATGGCGCGCGGCCGAGATCGCCTTCCATCACCGCATTTTCCAAGCCTTCGGCGATGCTTGTCGCCGTTACTCCCGCAAAGCAGACCGGTCATGACCACCCGAACGCGTTCGCGCAAAGCCCCTTCTCCATCGCGCAAAGCCGCCACGACCTCGCGCAAGGCCGCGGCGCCGCCCGTGCCGGAGGAGAGCGCGCTGCTGCGCTGGCTCAAGGAGCGCCGCATCACCGAGGTGGAGTGCCTGGTGCCGGACATCACCGGCAATGCACGCGGCAAGATCATTCCGGCCGACAAGTTTTCCCACGATTACGGCACGCGCCTGCCCGAGGGTATCTTCGCCACCACCGTCACCGGTGATTTCCCCGACGACTACTACGAACTCACCTCGCCGTCGGACTCGGACATGATCCTGCGCCCGGATCCGGACACCGTGCGCATGGTGCCCTGGGCCACCGATCCCACCGCGCAGGTCATCCACGACTGCTACACCAAGCATGGCGAGCCGCATGAGCTGGCCCCGCGCAACGTGCTGCGGCGGGTGCTCGATGCGTACGCCGAACTCGGCCTGCGCCCGGTGGTGGCGCCGGAGCTGGAATTCTTCCTGGTGCAGAAGAACACCGACCCGGACTTCCCGCTGCTGCCGCCGGCCGGCCGCTCCGGCCGCCCGGAAACCGCCCGTCAGTCCTACTCGATCGACGCGGTCAACGAGTTCGATCCGATCCTGGATTTGATGTACGACTACTGCGATGCGATGAAGCTGGACGTGGATACGCTGATCCACGAGTCCGGCGCGGCGCAGCTGGAGGTCAACTTCACCCATGCCAACGCCATGGACCTGGCCGACCAGGTATTCCTGTTCAAGCGCACCATGCGCGAGTCGGCCATGCGCCACGGGGTCTATGCCACGTTCCTGGCCAAGCCGATGGAGAACGAGCCTGGCAGCGCCATGCACATCCACCAGAGCCTGTTGCGGATCAGTGATGGCCACAACGTGTTCAGCGGCGAGCACGGCGGCGAGGATTTCAGCCCGCTGTTTGGCCACTACCTGGCGGGCCTGCAGAAGTACGTGCCGATGGCGATGGCCTTCTTCGCGCCCAACGTGAACTCCTACCGCCGCCTGGTGTTCGGCGAGGTATCCCCGAGCAACGTGCACTGGGGCTTTGACAACCGCACCTGTGGGCTGCGCGTACCGCTGGATACCCCGGAGAACATGCGGGTGGAAAGCCGTTTTGCCGGCTCGGACGCCAACCCGTACCTGGCCATGGCCGCCACCCTGGCCGCCGGCCTGCTGGGCATCCGCGAGCAGGGGTCGCCGACCGCCCCGATCAGCGGCAGCGCCAAGGAGCTGGGCTACGACCTGCCGCGCTCGCTGGGCGAGGCGCTGGACGGGCTGGAAGGCTGCCCGGAGCTGCGCGAGATGCTCGGCGAGCGCTTCTGCCGGGCCTATGTATCGGTCAAGCGCAAGGAGTACGAGACCTTCTTCCGCGTGATCAGCTCGTGGGAGCGCGAGTTCCTGCTGCTCAACGTCTGAGCGGCCCCGCCGCCAGATCCGGCATGGCCGTGAGGGCCATGTGCTGGGAAAATGGGGGGATGCCCGTTAGGCTGGCACCCGTTGTGCCGGTCTGGCCGGTTCCCCCACCTCGCACCTGACCTGTGGAGAGTCCGATGAAGCTGCGAATCCTCACCCTCGGCATTGCCGTATCCGTGCTCACCGCCTGTGGCGGCGCCAAGCAGGAAGACGACAGCAAGGTGCTGAACGTCTACAACTACAGCGATTACATCGCCGAAGACACCATCCCCAACTTCGAGAAGGCCACCGGCATCAAGGTGACCTACGACGTATTCGACAGCGACGAGATGGTCGAGACCAAGCTGCTGGCCGGCAACAGCGGCTACGACGTGGTGGTGCCCACGCTGAACTTCTTCGGCCGCCAGATCCAGGCCGGTGTGTTCCTGCCGCTGGACAAGAGCAAGATCCCGAACCTGGCCAACCTGGACCCGGAGGTGATGAAGCGCATCGCCCAGCAGGACCCGGGCAACCAGTACGGCGTGCCGTACATGATCGGCACCACCGGCATCGGCTACAACGTGGAGCAGCTCAAGCAGCGCTTCGGCGGCAGCACCGAGATCGCCAACAGCTGGGACCTGGTCTTCAAGCCCGAAAACATCGCCAAGATGAAGGACTGCGGGATCACCATCCTGGACACGCCGTCGGACATGATCCCGATCGCGCTGCACTACCTGGGCGAAGACCCGCACAGCAAGGACCCGGCCACGCTGGAAAAGGCCGCCGCGCTGCTCAAGAGCATCCGCCCGTACGTGCAGAACTTCCATTCCTCGCAGTACGTGGGCTCGCTGGCCAACGGCGGCACCTGTCTGGTGGTGGGCTGGTCGGGCGACATCATCCAGGCCCGTGACCGCGCCGCCGAGGCCAACAACGGGGTGACGGTGGCCTACTCGATCCCGCGCGAGGGCGCGCCGCAGTGGTTCGACATGCTGGCCATCCCCAAGGATGCCAAGCATCCGGAGGCCGCCTATGCCTTCATCAACCACCTGCTGGACCCCAAGGTGGCCGCGGCCAACACCAACTTCATCCACTACGCCAACCCGGTGACCGCGGCCACGCCGCTGGTGGATGCGGCCATCCGCAACGATCCCACCATCTACCCGCCGGCCGAGGTGTCCGCCAGGATGTTCACCTACTCGATCAACCCGCCGGAGGTGGACAAGCTCTACACCCGGTTGTGGACCGAGGTGAAGACCGGTCGCTGACCGCTTCCACGACGCCGGCCGCAGGGCCGGCGTTGTCGTTTCAGGGGCGCCGCACGGTGGCGGGGCAGGGGCCGGACCGCCGGTCCGGGCACACCATGACGCTGCGACCACCGCTAAAATGGAATCCTCCCCCTGTCCGCTGCCGCTCCTGGAGCCGCTCCCCATGCCATTTGATGCCAAGCCGGAAGGCGAGGTCGTGCCGGTTCTCGAGCCGGGCTATCTGTCCATCCGCGCGCTGCGCAAGGAATTTGACGGCTTCGTCGCCCTCGACGATGTCAGCCTGGACGTGCGCAAGGGCGAGATCTTCGCGCTGCTGGGCGGCTCGGGCAGCGGCAAGTCCACGCTGCTGCGCTGCCTGGGCGGGTTCGAGACCCCCACCAAGGGCAGCATCGAGCTGGACGGGCAGCGCATCAACGACCTGCCGCCGTACCAGCGGCCGATCAACATGATGTTCCAGTCCTACGCGCTGTTCCCGCACATGACGGTGGAACAGAACATCGCCTTCGGGCTGAAGCAGGATGGCCTGGCCCGCGATGCGATCCGCACGCGGGTGGGCGAGATGCTGGAACTGGTGCAGCTGGGCAAGCTGGCCAGGCGCAAGCCGCACCAGTTGTCCGGCGGCCAGCAGCAGCGCGTGGCGCTGGCGCGGTCGCTGGCCAAGGGCCCCAAGCTGCTGCTGCTGGACGAGCCGATGGGCGCGCTGGACAAGAAGCTGCGCTCGCAGATGCAGCTGGAGCTGGTCAACATCATCGAGACGTCCGGGGTGACCTGCGTGATGGTCACCCATGACCAGGAAGAGGCCATGACCATGGCCACCCGCATCGCGGTGATGGATGCCGGCTGGATCCAGCAGGTGGGCAAGCCCGATGAAATCTACGAGCAGCCGGCCAACCGCTTCGTGGCCGAGTTCATCGGTTCGGTGAACCTGTTTGACGGGGTCATCGACGAGGACCTGCCCGAGTACGTCACCGTGCGCACGCCGCTGTTCCCCGCGCCGATCTACGTGGCCCACGGCATCACCGGCTACGAAGGCCAGCCGGTGGCGTTCGCGCTGCGCCCGGAGAAGGTGATGATCGGCAAGGACGAACCGGCCGGGGATACCAACAAGGCGCAGGGGGTGATCGAGGAGATCGCCTACTTCGGCAGCCACTCGGTCTACCACGTGCGCCTGCCCAGCGGGGCCAAGGTGCTGTCCAACTTCGCCAACTCCCAGCGCTGGGCCAGCGACGGGCTGACCTGGGGCGACAGCGTGTGGGTGTGCTGGCGCGACAACGACGGGGTGGTGCTCACCGCATGAACGCGACCGGCTTCAAGCGCTGGCTCCCGGGCACGCGCGGTGCGGTGATCGCCGCGCCGTACCTGTGGTTGCTGCTGTTCTTCGCCGTGCCGTTCGTGATCATCCTGATGATCTCCTTCGCGCGCACGCAGGTGGGCTCGCCGCCGTATACGTGGCTGCTGGAGTACGTGGACGGCGCGTTCTCGCTCAAGCTCAACCTGGGCAACTATGCGGCGCTGATCAAGGACAACCAGTACGTACTGGCCTACCTGAGCTCGATCAAGATCGCGGTGATCGCCACGCTGCTGACGCTGCTGATCGGCTACCCGATGGCCTATGTGATCTCGCGGATGTCGCCGGCCGCGCGCAACGTGGCGATGATGCTGGTGGTGCTGCCCTCGTGGACCTCGTTCCTGATCCGCGTGTATGCCTGGATCGGCATCCTGGACCGCAACGGGCTGCTCAACCAGCTGCTGCTCAAGCTCGGCCTGATCGATGCGCCGCTGCAGATCCTGTACACCCCGACGGCGGCCTACATCGGCATCGTGTACTGCTATCTGCCGTTCATGGTGCTGCCGCTGTACGCCAACCTGGTCAAGCTCGACAACCGCCTGCTGGAGGCGGCCTACGACCTGGGCGCGCGGCCCTGGCAGGCCTTCCTGCGCATCACCCTGCCGCTGTCGCGTACGGGAATCATCGCCGGCTGCATGCTGGTGATGATCCCGGCGGTGGGCGAGTTCGTGATCCCGGAGATGCTCGGCGGTCCGGATACGCTGATGATCGGGCGGGTGCTGTGGGGCGAGTTCTTCAACAACCGCGACTGGCCGACCGCCTCGGCGGTGGCGATCGTGATGCTGCTGTTGCTGCTGGTGCCGATCCTGCTGTTCAACCGGGTCCAGCAGCGTGAGCTGGAAGGGAAGCTGGCATGAGCATGGTGCGCGGCAGCCGGTGGATGGGGTGGTCGGTGCTGGGGCTGGGCTTTGCGTTCCTGTACCTGCCGATCCTGTTGTTGATGGTCTACTCGTTCAACGAATCCAAGCTGGCCACGGTGTGGTCGGGGTTTTCGACACGCTGGTACGGGGAGCTGTTCAACAACCGGCAGATCCTGGAGGCGCTGTGGATCAGCCTGAAGGTCGCGTTCTGGACAGCGTGTGCGGCGACGGTGCTGGGCACGATGGCGGCAATGGTGATGACGCGGTTCAAGCGATTCCCGGGCAAGACGATGTTCGGGGCGCTGATCACCGCGCCGCTGGTGATGCCGGAGGTGATCCTGGGCTTTTCGCTGATGACCCTGCTGGTGGCGATGGGCGGGATTCCGGGCTTTCCGGCACGCGGGGTAACCAGCATCTGGATCGCGCACGTGACCTTCACCCTGTCGTTCGTGACCGTGGTGGTGTCCTCGCGGCTGCAGGAGCTGGACCGTTCGCTGGAGGAAGCGGCGATGGACCTGGGCGCGAGCCGGCTGAAGGTGTTCTTCCAGATCACGCTGCCGATCATCGCCCCGGCACTGGTGGCCGGCTGGCTGTTGGCGTTCACCCTGTCGCTGGACGATGTGGTGATCGCCAGTTTCGTGGCGGGCCCCAATTCCACGACGCTGCCCATGAAGGTGTTTGCCTCCGTGCGGATGGGGATCAAGCCGGAGATCAACGCGCTGGCCACGCTGATGGTGCTGGCGGTGTCGATCGCGGCCGTGGTGGGGTGGTTCATCACCGCCCGCGGCGAAAAGCGCCGCCAGCGCGACATGCAGATGGCGTTGCAGGACAAAGGCTGAGGCAACTCCGCACCGCGTAGGGCCGGGCTCTGCCCGGCTGCTCTTCTCTCCCCGCCCACGCGACAGGCTGCTCTTGCCCTTCAGCGCGGCAACCGGCCCCATGCCCGTCAGGAAGAAGCGACCGCCAACGCGTTGGCCTGACCTGCGACACCCTGTCGCAATCAAATCCCGGCTCCCCGCCAGCCCCGGCAACATCCGGATCACAACCGCGGGCGCAGAATGGTGGTCTGTCTTCCGGAGTACCACGATGACCGTTGAGATCGTCAACCCCGCCACCGGCCAGGTCACCTATCGCCACGAACTGCTCGATGCCGCGCAGATCGAACAGCGCCTTGCCGCTGCCGCGTCCGCCTTCCCGGCATGGTCCGCGCAGACCCTGCAGGCACGCGGCACCATCCTGCGGCGCATCGCCGCCCGGTTGCGTGCGCGCAACGGCGATCTCCAGCAGGCCATGACCAGCGAAATGGGCAAACTCAAGGCCGAAGCCCTGGCCGAAGTGGAGAAGTGCGCCCAGGCCTGCGAGTTCTACGCCGACCATACCGCCGACTACCTCAAGCCACAGCTGATCGACACCGACGCCCAGCGCAGCTACGTGCGCTACGAACCGATCGGCTGCGTGTTCGCGGTGATGCCGTGGAACTTCCCCATCTGGCAGGTGTTCCGCTTCCTTGCCCCGGCCTTCATGGCCGGCAACGTCGCCCTGCTCAAGCATGCCAGCAACGTCCCCCAGTGCGCCGACCTCATCGCCGCCGTGTGCCGCGAGGGGGGCTTGCCCGACGGCGTCTTCGACGTGCTCCACATCGACAACGACCAGGCCGCCGAGGTCCTGCGCGACAAGCGGGTCAAGGCCGTGACCCTGACCGGCAGCGAACGCGCCGGCCGCTCGATCGCCGCCAACGCCGGCGACCAGCTCAAGAAGTGCGTGATGGAGCTCGGCGGCAGCGATGCCTTCGTGGTGCTCGACGACGCCGACCTCGACAAGACCGTCGCCGCGGCGGTGAAATCGCGCTTCGACAACAGCGGCCAGACCTGCATCGCCGCCAAGCGCTTCATCGTGGTCGATGCCATCGCCGACGCGTTCGTGGAGAAGTTCGTCGCCGCCGCTGCCCAGCGCGTCTACGGCGACCCCCAGGACGAAACCACCACGCTGGCCCCGATGGCCCGCGCCGACCTGCGCGAAGAACTGCACAAGCAGGTGCAGGACAGCATCGCCAAGGGGGCCACCCTGCTGCTCGGCGGCGAACCGGTGCCCGGCAGCCACGCCGGCTACCCGGCCACCATCCTGGACAACGTGCGCCCGGGCATGCCGGCCTACGAGGAAGAACTGTTCGGCCCGGCCGCGGCCATCCTGCGCGTGCGCGACGATGCCGAGGCGCTGCGCGTGGCCAACGACACCACCTTCGGCCTGGGCGGCAGCGTCTGGAGTGGCGATGCGGTGCGGGCGGAAAAGATCGCCCAGCAGCTGGAGTGCGGCGCGGCCTTCGTCAACGCCATCGTCAAGAGCGATGCGCGGCTGCCGTTCGGTGGCACCAAGCGCTCCGGCTTCGGCCGCGAGCTGGCCGACCACGGCATCCACGAGTTCATGAACATCAAGACCGTCTACGTCGCCTGATCGGCAAGCGGCGCAGCCCGCGTGTGGGAGTGCCGGCCCCTGGCCGGCGCTCCGTTCATCCCGGCAGGCCCACGCAGGCTGCTGTCAGAGCCAGCGCACCCGCTTGAACAACCGGTACAGGCCCACGCAGATCGCGCCCACGCCGATGATCATCGCCGGGTAGGCCCACGGCTGGTCCAGCTCGGGCATGTGGGTGAAGTTCATGCCGTACCAGCTGGTGATCAACGTCGGGGCGGCCAGCAACGCCGCCCAGGCGCCCAGGCGTTTGACCGTCTCGCCCTGGGCCAGGGTCACCAGTGACAGGTTCACGCTCAACGCCGTGCCCAGCATCTCGCGCAGCGTATCGATCACGTCGCTGATCCGCACCGCGTGGTCGTGCACGTCGCGCAGGTACAGCTTGACCTCCTCGGGTACCAGCTCGCCCTGATAGCGCTTGATCTGCGCCAGCATGTCCTGCAACGGGGCCACGGCCATGCGCATCTTGTTGAGTTCGCGCTTCAACTCGTACAGACGCACCACGGTCTGGCGCTTGTAGCTGTCCGAGAAGATGTCCTTCTCCAGCAGCTCCAGTGTTTCGCGATACCGCTGGGTGATCGGCAGGTAGTTGTCCACCACGAAATCTAGCACCGCATACAGGCAGTACGACGGTCCCATGGTGCGCAGCAGCTCCGGCTCGCGTTCCACCCGCGCCCGCGGCGCGGCATAGGACAACGAGGCACCGTGGCGGACCGTGACCAGGAAGCGCGGGCCGAGGAAGGCGTGGGTTTCGCCGTACTGGATGCGCTCGTCCACCATCTGCGCCGTGGTCACCACCACGAACAGCGAGTTGCCGTAGGACTCCACCTTGGGCCGCTGGTGGGCGTTGCGCGCGTCTTCGATTGCCAGCGAGTGCAGGCAGAACTCTTCCTGCAGCTTCAACAGCACGCTGTCGGCCGGCTCGTACAGGCCCACCCAGACGAAGCCGTTGCCACTGTCGATGACATCGCTGATCGCATCCAGGCTGATGTCGTGGCGCTTGCCCTGGTCATCGTAGTGCACGCAGTTGATGACGCAGGGCGGATTGACCGGGGGCATATCGTGTTCCATGGGCAGCATCGTGCGTCAGTGCTCCGTGACGGGCAGGTCACGGCGCCACAGCACCCAGGCCAGGGCCAGGTGCACCGGCAGCAACAGTACGATCCACTGCAGGTTGACCTGCGCCTGCAGGGTCAGCCAGTGCAGCACCAGACCCAACACGGCAAGGAGGGCGACTGCCCACGCCACTGCGCCGCACCAGCGGCCCGGGCGGCGACGGCGCAGCAGCGCGATCGCGCCCGGCAGCAGCGCCAGGCACAGCGGTGAGAGCACCAGCAGATTGCGGTTGGCCCATGCCGCCTGGTGCGCACTGAAGCCCCACAGGTAGGTGAGCAGGGCACCGGCGATGCCGCAGAACAGCCAGAACACCAGGGCCAGGCCGCCGAGCAGGGGCCAGCGGCGGCGCAACGCCAGGGCCAGCACGCCGGCGGCGGCCAGCAGGCCACACAGCAGCCACGGCCACCAGTGGCGCGCCGACTCCCTGGGTTCGGGGGCGATGTGGTGCTCCAGCATCACGGTCTCGGCCATCACCAGCGGGCGGCCCTCGCTGTTGCGCACTTCGCGCAGCGCATCGGCCAGCCGCATCGGCACGAACGCTTCCTGCCAGCGCGACAACGGCTGGTCGGCGAAGGGCCCCAGGCCGATGTCGAAGGCCAGCCACATCCACGGCGAGGGCGAGGCCAGTCGCACCGATTCACTGCGGTAGGTGTTGCCGCGCGAGCGTCCGGACAACTGCGAGTGCAGGCTGCCGCCCATGGCCTGGTCGATGCTGTCTCGGACCATCGTGGCGCAGTTGGCGGTGTAGTAATCGTAGCGGTAGCGCGCATTTTCCGGCTTGGCCCGCTCGGCCAGCGCGGCCGCCAGCGCACGTGCCTGGGCCGGTTCCAGGTCCAGCCACTGGATGCGGGCGCCGCGACCGGCCTGGCGGTAGTAGGACAGGTCTTCGGTGATCGGCAGGGCAACCAGGTAATACATCATCTCCCCGCGCACGAAGCGGCCGATGAAGTCCGATTCAGCCGGATCGAAGTAACCGAAGTTGTAGGACGTGGCCGTGCCGCTGGCCGGGTCCATCACCACCAGCGCATCGTGCCCGAAGCGCTCGAAAAAGACCTCGCCGGGCTGCATGGTGAGCACCCCGATCTGCGGCGCCGACGAGCCCTCGGTGCTGGCCGCGGCAGCGGCCGGCGGTGGCGGGGCGGCCGCCGGTGCCTGGGCCAGCGCCGCGAACGGCAGGCTGGCCAGGCTGAGCATCCACGACAGGAACAACAGGCGGCACGACGGCCACCGATTCAGCAGGGGCCGCATGGCGTGGATCAATCCTCGTTGTCCGTGTCCGCCGGCAGCACGGTCACGTGGAATGCCTGTACCCGGCGTGCGTCGGCACGCGCCACCCGGAACACGAAACGGTCCAGGCTGAGTTCGTCGCCGGTTTCGGGCAGGTGGCCGATCGCCTCGGTGACCAGGCCGCCGATGGTGTCGTAGTCGTCGTCGGGGAAGGTGGCGCCAAAGCGCTCGTTGAAATCCTCGATCGCGGTCAACGCATCCACCACATACTGGCCGTCAGCCTGGATCGCGATCTGCGCGGTGTGGTCCTCGGCTTCGTCATGCTCATCGTCGATCTCGCCGACGATCTGCTCCAGCACGTCTTCGATGGTGACCAGCCCGGCGACGCCGCCGTACTCGTCCACCACGATCGCCATGTGGTTGCGCGACAGCCGGAACTCCTTCAGCAGGACGTTGAGCTTCTTCGCTTCGGGGATCAGCACCGCCGGGCGCAGCAGTTCGCGGACGTTGGCCGGGCCGTGGTCGGCGACCACCCCGCGCAGCAGGTCCTTGGCCAACAGCACGCCAAGGATATCGTCCTTGTTGTCGCCATGCACCGGGAAGCGCGAATGGCCGGACTCGACCACCTGCTTCATCAGGTCCAGGAACGGTGCCTCCACCGGCAGCGAGACCATCTGCGAGCGCGAGATCATCACATCGCCCACGGTCAGCTCGGCCACCGAGATGGCCCCTTCCATCATGCGCAGGGTATCGGCGGCGATCAGCCCATCTTCCTGCGCGGTGTGCAGGACCGCCACCAGCTCGTCGCGGGTGTGGGGTTCGCCGGAGAAGGCAGAGGTCAGGCGTTCAAGCCAGCTGCGCTTCTTTTCATTTTGCTCCAGGTTGGAGCCACTACTGTCGTCTTCAGACATCTCTGGAAAAAAAGGCACCCGGCTAGCCGGGCGTTGGATTGGAGTCTAGCAGGATGCGGGGCGCTGTCAGCGCCTGCCGGCCACGGCCGTATTCACGCCCGGGGCGGGGCCGGCGGGGCCGCGGCGGCCGGAGCGGCAGCCGGGGCGGGTTCCTCCTCCGGCGGCAGGTCCAGGCTGTAGGTACAGCCGGCCAGGGTCTTGCCGGGGTGGGTCTTGACCGTGGACAGGCTCAGGATCACCGATTCGATCATCGGCTCGCCGGTGCGGGGGTCGGTGACATCGCGGCTGACCAGCTCGCGCCCGGCCATGAACTTGTCCGGGGTGTCCACCCCGTCCTCCAGCGCCAGCGACCGGGCCAGCGGGCGCGGGTCGGCCAGGTCCAGGATGGCCATGATGCTGGCCCCGGCCACCGCCACGTACTCGGTGCGCTGGCCGAACACGGTCAGCGGGGTGGCCAGGCGGAACTCGCTCATGAACTGGTTGGACTGCGGCAGCGGCTGCAGCCCGGCGGCCACCGCCTTGAGCGGGTCGGCCACCACCGGGGCCACGGCGGTGTAGTCGGCCAGGCCCTGGCGGCATTCGATCAGCGCGGCCAGGTCCAGCGCGGCAGCCGAGCCGGTGGCCGGCAGCAGGGCCAGCAGGCCCAGGCAGAGGGTCTTCAAGGCAGTCATCGCAGGTCCGTGGCTCGGGGCGGCTCAGTGCTCGTTGGCGTAAGGGTCGTCGATGCCCAGCTCGGCCAGGATGTCGCGCTCCAGCTGCTCCATCGCCTCGGCTTCCTTGTCGTCCTCGTGGTCCCAGCCCAGCAGGTGCAGCACGCCATGCACGGTGAGGTGCGCATAGTGGGCATTGAGTGCCTTGGCCTGTTCATCGGCTTCGCGGGCCACCACCGGTGCGCAGATCACCAGGTCGCCCAGCAGCGGGAACTTGACGCCCTTGGGCAGGCCTTCGGGCACTTCGGCCGGAAAGCTCAGCACGTTGGTGGCGTAGTCCTTGCCGCGGTAGTGCCGGTTCAGCGACTGGCCTTCCTTGGCATCGACCAGGCGGATGGCCAGGTCGGCTTCACGGATGCGCCCCTTCAGTGCGGCGGCCACCCACTTGCGGAAACTCACCGCCGAGGGCAGCCCGGCGCGGGGCAGGGCGTAGCTGACGGCTACATCGAGGCGGACGGGGCCCTTGGTCATGGCGATACCGGCAGTTCAGATCAATCAGGAGGGCACAGTATCGCGCGTGCGGCGCTTCACTGCGACTTCCAGTCGTCGGCGTCGTAGTGGATCTCGATGACCGAGACGCCCGATGCGCGCTGATCCACCCCGGCCTCCTTCGCCGTGCCGTGGCAGTTGTAGCCCAGCTGCGTCGCCATCTGGGTGGCCAGCTGGACCGCGCCCTGTTCCGGCTTCGCCTTGGGGTCGACGTACATCGTGCTCGATGCGCAGCCGCCGACGTTGGCCACCTTCACGGCCGCGATCAGGCTGCGCGCGGCACGGTCGGCCAGGGTGTCGAACGCCTCGCGCGACATGCTGGCCTGGTCGGCCGAGATGCGCAGCTTTGCGTAGTAGAGCTGCTTGTAGAACAGATAGGCGCTGGAGTGCAGGGGCTGGTTGCTGGAGACGTGCTGCATGGACAGGCGCAGGCGCCTTCCATGGACCTGCTCGGCGTTGGCGATGGCCAGGATCACGGCCGTATCGATGTCGTTGGCGCCCTTGCGCAGCGCGGTGTCGGCACGAAGCGCAAACGGCGCCTCATCCAGCTCCTGCACCTGGGCGTAGATGCCGGCGGCCTCGGCCTGCTTGAGCTCGCTGTGCAGGGCCTGCATGCCCGTTTCCACCGCCGTGGCCTCGTCCATGCGGCCACTCGGGTACACAAACACGCTCGCGGTCGCCTGCGGGGCGTCGCTGCTGCGATAGCCGAAGCCGGCGCCGGCCAGCTTGTTGGCCGGGTCGTAGCTGCTGCGTTTAAGCGTGAAGTCGTCCACCGACTGCGGCGCGATCACGTAGCTCGTTTCGATGTAGGCGCGGGCCGGCTCGGCCGGCGCGGTCCGCGCGATCGCCGTGACCGGCATGGCGGCGAGCAGGCACAGCGACAACCACAGGGACTTCTGGACCATGGCACTTCCTTTGCACGGTTCGGGTGTGGGCAGTCTACGGCTACTCCGCGCCGGGTTTCACCTGCTGCAGGTCACGGCGGTCGTAGGCGCTGACGATGCGTGCCACCAGCGGGTGGCGGACCACGTCGCGCGCCTCGAAGAAGGTGAAGCTCACCCCGTCCACATCGCGCAGTACCTCGATCGCATCGCGCAGGCCGGACTTCACATGCTTGGGCAGGTCGGTCTGGGTCAGGTCGCCGGTGACCACCGCGGTCGAGCCGAAGCCCAGCCGGGTCAGGAACATCTTCATCTGTTCCACCGTGGTGTTCTGCGCCTCGTCCAGGATCACGTAGGCATCGTTGAGCGTGCGTCCGCGCATGTAGGCCAGCGGTGCGATCTCGATAACGTTCTTTTCCAGCAGCTTGATCACCTTCTCCACGCCCAGCATTTCATACAGCGCGTCGTACAGCGGGCGCAGGTACGGGTCTACCTTCTGGCTGAGGTCGCCGGGCAGGAAGCCCAGCTTTTCGCCGGCTTCCACCGCCGGGCGCACCAGGATCAGCCGCTGCACGCGCGCCTCGTTCAACGCCTCCACCGCACTGGCCACGGCCAGGAAGGTCTTGCCGGTGCCGGCCGGGCCGATCCCGAAGTTGATGTCGTGGGTGGTGATCTGGTGCAGGTAACGGGCCTGGTTGGCGCCCCGCCCACGCACCGTGCCGCGCTTGACCTTGATCGTCACGTCCTGCGCTTCGTAGGCTCGCTCGACCACCTGGTCCAGGTTGGCCTGGTTCAGGCGCAGGTGGATGGCATGGTTGTCGAACACCACCTCGGCCGCCTCCTGGTACAGCGCCTCGATCAGGATCTGCGCCGCTTCGGCGACGCGGCGCGGGCCGGTCACGCGGAACACCGCGCCACGGTTGGCGATCTCCACGCCGAGCTTGAGTTCGATCTGGCGCAGGTGCTCGTCGAACGGGCCGGCCAGGTTGGCCAGGCGCTCGGTGTCTTCAGGAACCAGGGTGAAATCGCGTTGGGACAGTGCCGTCATTGCAGGAGGGCGACCGGCGTTGCAACGACCCGGCCGCAGGATAGGGAAAGGAAGCACAGGGTAGCGCGCGGGTACCCTGGCCGCTACAGCGCCCGGCGGCACGGGCGTGCAGCGGTGCCCGACCGCTGACCCGGCCTTCACGGAGGTGTGCGCAAGGTGACGACGTATCCCTCCTGCCGAGGCCATTTCGATGCCCCGCGTCGTGTACGTGTTGCGTCGCTGCGTGCCGCTGGCCGTGCTGCCGCTGCTGCTGGCCGCCTGCGGCGAACGCGAGCCAGCCGCCCTGGGTACGCTGGAATGGGACCGCATCAGCGTGCCCGCACCGGCCGCCGAAACCATCGTTGCCGTGCAGGTACGCGAAGGCCAGCGGGTACGTGCGGGCACCTCGCTGCTGCAACTGGAACCGACCCGTACCGCGGCGCAGCTGCAGGCGTTGCAGGCGCAGTCGCAGCAGGCCGGGCAGGCGCTGCTTGAACTGCGCAACGGACCGCGCCGCGAGGACATCGCCCAGGCCCAGGCCAACCTTGCCGCCGCGCGCGCGCAGGCCGCCGATGCCTCGGCCTATTACGCGCGCCTGCAGCCATTGGGACGGCAACGGCTGGTGGCTGCCGCCGATGTCGATCGCGCCCGCGCCGCCGCCGGCAATGCGCAGGGCGTGGTGCGCGCGGCCGAGCAGGCGCTGCTGGCGCTGCAGCACGGCACCCGGGCGGAACAGGTGGCACAGGGCGAGGCGGCGTTGCAGGCGGCCCAGGCGCAGGCATCCGCGCAGGCGGTCACCCTGCGCAAGCTGGACCTGCTGGCGCCGCGCGATGGCCGGATCGATGCGTTGCCCTACAAGCTGGGCGACCAGCCCCCGGTCGGCGCGCCGCTGGTGGTGATGCTGGTGGGCGAGCGCCCCTATGCGCGGGTCTACCTGCCCGAGGCGCTGCGCCTGCGCGTCACCCTGGGCCAGGCGGCGCGGATCCAGCTGCAGGGCCGCGCCGGCACCCTGGCCGGGCGCGTGCGCAGCATCCGCAGCGACCCCGGTTTCACCCCGTACTACGCGCTGAGCGGCAGCGATGCGGCGCGCCTGAGCTGGCTGGCCGAGATCGAACTCAGTGCCGACAACGATGCTGCGCGCATGGCCGATCTGCCGGCGGGCGTCCCGCTGCAGGTCGAGTTTTGAACAGTGCCGCCGCCAGCACCGCGCCGGCGGCCGGCAGCGAGACCGCGCCGGCGATCCGCGCGCGCGGGCTCACCAAGCGCTTCGGCGACCAGCTCGCGGTCGACCATGTGGACCTGAGCGTGCCACGCGCCAACGTCTACGGTTTCCTCGGTCCGAACGGCTCGGGCAAGTCCACCACCATCCGCATGCTGTGCGGCCTGCTCACCCCCACCGAGGGCGACATCGACGTGCTCGGGCTGCGCATCCCCGAGCAGGCCGAGGCGCTGCGCCCGCGGATCGGCTACATGACCCAGCGCTTCTCGTTGTTCGATGACCTGAGCGTGCGCGAGAACCTGGAGTTTCTCGCCGCCGTGCAGGACATCCCGCGTGCCGCCGCCCGCCAGCGCATCGACGACCTGGTCGAGCATTACCATTTCCAGGATCGCCAGAAGCAGCTGGCCGGCACCCTGAGCGGGGGCCAGAAACAGCGCCTGGCGCTGGCCGGTGCGGTGATCCAGCAGCCGGAGCTGTTGTTCCTGGACGAGCCGACCAGCGCGGTGGATCCGGAATCGCGGCGCGATTTCTGGGAAAAGCTCTTCGACCTGGCCGATGCCGGGACCACCCTGCTGGTCTCCACCCACTACATGGACGAAGCCGAGCGCTGCCACCGGCTGGCCATCCTCGACCGTGGCGTGCTGGTCGCCGATGGCAGCCCGGGCGAGCTCACCGCCGCATTGCAGGGCCGCACCCTGGAGGTGATCGCCCGCCAGCCGCGGCAGGCGCAGCGATTGCTGGCCGGCCTGCCGGGCGTGCTCAGCGTGGCCCAGATCGGTAACGCGCTGCGCGTGCTGCTGGCACACGACGGCCCGGACCAGGCGCGCATCGGCCAGGCGCTGCGCAGCGGCGGGCAGGGCGCCGAGGTAGCGCACGTTCCGGCCAACCTGGAAGACGTGTTCGTCTCGGCCACCCGCGGCCGCGAGGACGCTTCGACGGCGGCCTCGCCATGAACCTGCGCCGGTTGTGGGCGATCGTGCTCAAGGAGCTGCGGCAGATGCGCCGGGACCGCGTCACCCTGGCGATGATCGTGGGCATTCCGGTGATGCAGCTGGTGCTGTTCGGTTATGCGATCAACCTCAATCTGCGCCACCTGGACACCGGCATCGCCGACCAGGCCGGGACCTCGGCTTCGCGCGCGCTGCTGATGGACATGGTGGCCACCGGGGTGGTCACCCCGATCCTGCGCGTGGACACCCCCGAGCAGTTGATGCATGCGTTGCGCGAGGGCCGGATCAGTGTCGGGGTGGTGGTGCCGCCGGATTTCGAACGGCGCGTCCATGAGGGCCGCGAGGCGGTGCAGGTGCTGGTCGATGGCAGTGACACCGTGGTGCAGAGTGCGGCGGTGCAGCTGGCCCAGCTGCCGCTGCAGTCCCGGCCGCTGGCCAACACCCGGCCACTGCAGGCCGGCGCGGCAGCCACGGCCGGCCAGATCAGCGTGGTGGCCTTCTACAACCCGCAGCGGCGCTCGGCGATCAACATCGTGCCCGGCCTGATCGGCATCATCCTCACCATGACCATGGTGATGTTCACCGCGGTGGCGATCGTGCGCGAACGCGAGCGCGGCAACATGGAGCTGCTGATCGCCACGCCGCTGAGCAGCAGCGAGCTGATGATCGGCAAGGTGCTGCCGTACGCGGTGATCGGGCTCATCCAGACCACGCTGGTGCTGGTGCTGGGCATGTGGCTGTTCGACGTGCCGGTGCGCGGCAGCGTGCTGGATGTCTACCTGGCCGCGATGCTGCTGATCACCGCCAACCTGGCCCTGGGCCTGCTCATCTCGACCAAGGCGCAGTCGCAGTTCCAGGCCATGCAGATGACCATGTTCGTGTTCCTGCCCTCGATCCTGCTGTCCGGCTTCATGTTCCCGTTCGCCGGCATGCCCCGGGGCGTGCAGTGGCTGGCCGAGGTGCTGCCGCTGACGCATTTCCTGCGCCTGGTGCGCGGCATCATGCTGCGCGGCGCGCGCTGGTGGGAGCTGTGGCCGGAAGTGCTGGCGCTGCTGGCCTTCATCGCGGTGATGATGACCCTGGCGATCCTGCGCTTCCGCAAGCGGCTGGATTAGGCACGGCCGACCCGCGGTCGGCCGCTGCCGGTGTCCATGCCGTTACGCCGTCACCATCCGCGCGCGCAGCGAGTTGCTGTAGGCCTCGGTGATCACCACATCCACGAACTGGCCGATCAGGCGCGGGTGCCCGGGGAAGTTCACCGAGCGCATGTTCTCGGTCTTGCCGGTCAGCTCGTTCGGATCGCGCCTGGACGGGCCTTCCACCAGCACGGTCTGTACGGTGCCGACCATCCTGGCCGAGATCCCGGCGGCATGTTCGTTGATCCGGGCCTGCAGGCGCGACAGCCGCGCATGCTTTTCGGCATCGCTGATCGTGTCTTCCAGGTCCGCGGCCGGGGTGCCGGGGCGGCGCGAATAGATGAAGGAGAAACTGTGGTCGAAACCGATCTCCTCGATCAGCGTCATGGTCTTTTCGAAATCGGCCTCGGTTTCACCGGGGAAGCCCACGATGAAGTCCGAGCTGATCGAGATGTCCGGGCGTACCGCGCGCAGCTTGCGGATCTTGGCCTTGAACTCCAGCGCGGTGTAGCCGCGCTTCATCGCCGACAACACGCGGTCGCTGCCGGCCTGCACCGGCAGGTGCAGGAAGTTGGCCAGCTGCGGCACGTCACGGTAGGCATCCACCAGCGAGTCGCTGAACTCCAGCGGGTGGGAGGTGGTGAAGCGGATCCGGCCGACCCCGTCGATCTCGGCGATCGTGCGGATCAGCAGCCCCAGGTCGGCGAACTCACCGTCGCCATAGGGCCCGCGATAGGCGTTGACGTTCTGGCCGAGCAGGTTGATCTCACGCACGCCCTGGGCGGCCAGTTGCGCCACCTCCACCACCACGTCCTCGAACGGGCGGCTGACCTCGGTGCCGCGGGTGTAGGGCACCACGCAGAACGAGCAGTACTTGGAGCAGCCTTCCATGATCGACACGAACGCCGAACCGCCCTCGGCGCGTGGCTCGGGCAGGCGGTCGAACTTCTCGATCTCCGGGAAGCTGATGTCCACCTGCGGCGTGCCCGATTCGCGCCGCTGCCGGATCAGCTCGGGCAGCCGGTGCAGGGTCTGCGGGCCGAACACCAGGTCCACGTGCGGGGCGCGCTTGATGATCGCCTCGCCTTCCTGGGAGGCCACGCAGCCGCCCACGCCGATGATCACGCCGCGGCCGTTGTTCTTCAGCGCCTTCCAGTAGCCCAGCTGGCTGAACACCTTCTCCTGCGCCTTCTCGCGGATCGAGCAGGTGTTCATCAGCAGCACGTCGGCCTCGGCCGGGTCGTCTGTCAGCTCCAGGCCTTCGGCCGCGGCCAGCACGTCGGCCATCTTGGACGAGTCGTACTCGTTCATCTGGCAACCGTGGGTCTTGATGTAGAGCTTGCCGCGCACCGGGCCCTGCACCTGCGGCCGGGTGCCGGGCAGGGGGACCAGGTCGGGGCGGGGCGAATCGGGTGAGGCGGAGGCAGGCAGGGCGGAGCCGGCCGAAGTCGGCACGGTTGAAGCTGGCGTCCCGGTCATGGCGCTTATTCCAGTCGGGTGGGCGGGCAGGCAGCCGGAAAGGCTGCGGAGAAGCCGGCCATTGTACCCGCAAGGGCCGCCGCCGCCGGTCCCGGGCGTCAAAGACTTGGCAACGCAGCCTTAACTTGGGACACTCGCGCCCATGAAGGGGATCTTGGGGATCTTTGCGCTGGCCTTGGCTGCGCTGACCGCTATGCCGGCCAGTGCGGGCACGCTGTACAAGTGCGTCGGCGGCGACGGGGTGCCCAGCTACGTCAGCAAGCGCATTTCCGGGGCCAGCTGCAGCGTGGTCAGCAGCTACCGCCCCGATCGCAGCGCGCCGCGGCGCTACGTCGCGCCGGCCGCCCCGGTCCCCGCGCCAGCACCGGCGACCG
>DJBL01000085.1 GCA_002435595.1 Stenotrophomonas maltophilia | reverse complement strand
GCCGGCATTGCTGCCCGCCGCGCTGCCGCCGATCAGGCTGCTGCGCTTGCCGCTGGGCGGCGGCGCCTCGCCAAGCGGGGCCGGCAGCAGGTTGCGGTAGTCCACCGGGGCATCGAGCGGGAACGGCTTGAACTCGTACAGATTGAAGCCCAGCTCACGCATGTTGCGGCGCTTGTACTTGTAGGACAGCGCGTAGACGATCGGGTTGTCGGTGGCGGCCAGGCTGTTGGTGGAGACCACGATGCGCGGCGGTTGCTCGCGCTTGCGCAGGTTGCCAAACAGCGTGCGCGCCGGCTTGGAGAGCACCAGGTAGGGCGTCTGCAGCAGCACTTCGTGCTGGGCGCTGGCGATCAACGCATCCAGCTGCGGCTCGGTCACGTGCTGGCCGTTGGCCGGCTGGCTGGCGCGCTCGCGGCGGTGCTTGCGCGGCAGGTCGGCCACGTAGCGCACCGAGGCCACCGGCAGCGCGGTGTCGACGAAGGCACGGGCGACGTAGGCCGGGTCGCTGGCCTCGCCGCTGACCCGCTGGACGCGCTCGGGATGGCGGTAGGCGGCCGGCGGCATCTGCGGCGCGCCGTCCTTGAGCAGGGTGGCGCCGACATCGTTGAGGCGCTCGGCCGGCACGCTGCGCGGGGCCCGCCAGAAGGCATCGAAGTTGGTCGCCATCTCGCGCACTTCCGGGCCGGCCACCAGGACGTCGCGATCGCGGAAGTTGTACTCGCTGTCCCAGTCGTAATAGTCGTCCTGGTAGTTGCGCCCGCCGACCACGCCGAGCGCGTCGTCGATCACCAGCAGCTTGTTGTGCATGCGCTGGTTGAAGCGGCGGAAACAGCACAGCACGCTGCCGGCGTAGTCGAAGTAGTTCAGCCGCGCCTTGCCGAAGGTGGGGTTGTAGACGCGCAGCTCGAAGTTCTGGTGGCTGCTGGCCAGCGCGCCGAGGATCTGCAGGTCGGAGATGGCCGAAAGCTGGTCGATCAGCACCCGCACCTTGACCCCGCGGCGGGCGGCCGCCAGCAGTTCGTCCAGCACCAGCCGGGCGCTGTCGTCCTTGTCGAAGATGTAGGTCTGCAGGTCGATGCTGCGGGTGGCACTGCGGATCAGGTTGAGCCGGGCCACCAGCGAGACTTCGCCCTCGTCGATGATGGTGGCGTAGTGGCGCGGGGCGGCCTCGGTGGATTCGGCGAAGGCCTTGCCGCCCAGCGCGCGCAGCGGCGACTCCAGCGCGCAGCGGTCGGCCTGGGTGCACTCGACCACGCTCGAGCGTGCCTGCGCGGCGATGCCGGCGGCACGGTCACGCTGCGCGTTGGACAGCGACGCACAACCGCTGCCCAGCAACACCGTTGCCAGCAACACTACCCGCATCCAGGGATTCACGGTTTCGGCGCCTCGCTCAGACGCGCTCGCAATACAAAGGTCACTCGATCACTCAATGCTAGCTGCCAGCTGTCCATCCCATACCGGCCACGCTGCACGGTACCGCGGCTGACCACGTCGCAATCATACCCGGCCCGGGGGCACTCCGCCGGTTCGACCCGCAGCGTCTCCGGATGGCTGACCCCGCGCAGGATCAGCCGGCCCTGCACGCCACCGCCCTTGTCCACCACCTCCGGCCAGTAGGGCACCGAGTCGAACTCGACCACCGGGTAGCGTGCCGAGTCGAAGAACTCCTCCCCGCGCATCCAGCCGGTGTAGCGCTGTTTGCCGGGGATCTCCACGTAGCGGGTGAACATCCGCAGGTGCACCTGGTGGCGCCCGTCGGACAGCACCTCGATGCGTCCCTCGAACCGCGGGAACACCCCTTCGATGCGCTGGCCCAGCCGGGTGCGGATCTCGAAACCGAAGCGCGAGCGCGCGGTATCGAACTCCAGCACCTGGCGCGGGGCCGGGGCCGGCGCGGGCAGCTCAGCGCAGGCCGCGTGGGACGCCAGTGCCAGCAGGCAACCCAGCAGCGTGCGCACTACCGCCATGGGCTACGGCCACCAGAAGGCGGTCAGGCTGGCCACGCCGGGCTCGATGCTGGCCTCGCGGTCGAAGGCCAGCACCGCGATGCCACCGGGCGGCATGCCGCGGTAGTCGCTGCTGGTGCCTTCGCTCAGCAGCGCCACCAACTGCTCCAGGCCGGGGTTGTGCCCGACCACCAGCAGCCGGTCGACGTCGCTGCGGGCCTCGATCAGCCCCATCAGGGTGCCCGGGGTCGCGTCGTAGACGGCATCCTCCAGGCGCTTTTCGACAAAGCCGGTGATGCCCAGCACGGCCTCCAGGGTTTCGCGGGTCCGTCGCGACGGCGAGCACAGCACGCAGTCGGGCAGCAGGTTGTTCTCCTTCAACCAGCGCCCGGCCGCTTCCGCTTCGGCCAGGCCGATCGGGGACAGGGGACGGTCAAGGTCGGCCTGGCCGGTACTGGCGGCTTCGGCGTGGGCATGGCGCAGCAGGATCAGTTCTCGCATAAGGCTCTCTTCCGGATCAGGCTTTCTTCAGCCACTTCAACAGTGGCTCCCAGTCACTCTGGTGTTCGCGCACCTGCGCGGAGCGGTAATCGAACAGGCTGCGTCCCAGCCCGACCATCACCACGTAACTCTGGCTGTCGCGCAGCTGGGCGACAACGTCATACGGCCATTCGGCCAGCATCTGGATGGCCTGCTGGGAGGTCTGGGTCCACGGCTTGGTGCGGTTGAGCACCAGCCCCACCGGCAGCGCGCGGCGGTGCACCCGGGGCACCTTGGACAGGCTGTTGAGGAAGCCGACGATGGCTTCGATATCCAGCGCCGAGGGCAGCACCGGCACGACCACGGCGTCGGCAACATCGAGGAAGTGGCCAAGATCGTCGGCCAATGCGCCGGCCGGGGCGTCGATGACGACCTCGTCGGTGCCTTCGGGGATCAGCTTCTCCCAGCCTTTGCGGCGGCTCGCGTCAATCGGCAGCACGGCGCTTTCCAGCATCGCGCGGCGCTGCGCCCAGCGGGTGCTGGAGCCCTGCGGGTCGGCGTCGGCCAGTACGGTCCGTTTGCCGTCCAATGCGGCATGCGCCGCCAGGTGGGTGGCGACGGTGGTCTTGCCCACCCCACCCTTGGAACCGGCTACCAGGATCGTCTTCATGCCAGCCTCGCTTCCGGGGAACGTCACCGCAGCGTACACCGCCGTCCGTGACGGAGATAGTCGCGGCGCTGAACCCCCTGTACCGGGCGACGCTTTGCTATCGTGCGCGATCCAAAGGATTGCAAGCCGGCATGAGCGAGTTACAGGACCTGAGCGCACTGATCCGCGCCAACACCCCGCTGATCGTCATCGAGACCCAGGACGAGGGTCGTGTCGTGGAGCTGTTCCGGCAGACCCTGATGCACGTCTGGCGTGCCCTGCACCGCTGGTCGATCACCGAGGGCCTGCGCCGCATCGACATGGACCGCGAGGATGACGCGGTCGGCCCGCCCGATGCCAGTTCGGCGTTGCAGATGATCCGC
The DNA here is from genome assembly GCA_002435595.1 of Stenotrophomonas maltophilia. GTDB lineage: Bacteria > Pseudomonadota > Gammaproteobacteria > Xanthomonadales > Xanthomonadaceae > Stenotrophomonas > Stenotrophomonas maltophilia_AC. Next base: position 15,874 of record DJBL01000085.1, on the reverse strand, counting down.
CAGGCCGAACAGCGCGGGATCTACCTGCTGCTCGATTTCCACCCCTACCTGGGCTATGCCAGCCACCAGCGTGCCCTGCGCGACCTGATCCAGCGCCGTCATTGCCAGGCCCATGTGCTGGTGCTGATCGGGGCCAAGGTGGAGCTGCCGGCCGAGCTGGAGGCACTGGCCACCCGCTTCAACCCGCGCCTGCCCGACCTCAACGCGCTGCTGAAGATGCTGCGCGAGGAGGCCGAAGCCTATGCCCGCGAGAACGGCGGGCGTCGGGTCGAGGTGGACAACGAGGCGGTCAAGAAGATCCTGCACAACCTGCGCGGGCTGAGCATGGTCGACGCACGCCGGATCGCGCGCCAGCTGATCTTCGCCGACGGCGCGCTCAGCCAGGACGACCTGCCGCAGCTGGCCCGGCTCAAGTTCGAGCTGCTCAACCGCGCCGGGCACCTGCATTACGAATACGACACCACCCGCTTTGCCGACGTGGCCGGGGCCAACCGGCTCAAGCGCTGGGTCAACCAGCGCCGGACGATCTTCCTGGGGGGCCAGGGCCCGGCCGGACTGGACCCGCCCAAGGGCATGCTGCTGCTGGGCGTGCAGGGCTGCGGCAAGTCGATGCTGGCCAAGGCCACGGCGGCCGGCTTCGGGGTGCCGCTGCTGCGGCTGGACTTTGGCAGCCTGTATGACAAGTACCACGGCGAGACCGAGAAGAACCTGCGCGAAGCGCTGGCCTCGGCCGAGCAGCTGGCCCCGTGCGTGCTGTGGATCGACGAGATCGAGAAGGGCCTGGCCAGCGGTGGCGAGGATGGCGGGGTGTCGCGGCGCGTCCTGGGCCACCTGCTGACCTGGCTGGCCGAGCGCAAGGGCACGGTGTTCATCGTGGCCACCGCCAACCAGGTGCACGAGCTGCCTGCCGAACTGCTGCGCAAGGGCCGCTTCGACGAGATCTTCTTCGTCGACCTGCCCGATGCCAACACCCGGGTGGAGCTGCTGCGCCTGCACCTGGGCCGGCGCCAGCTCAATGCCGACGACTTCGCGCTGCCGGCCCTGGCGGCGGCCAGCGATGGCTTCTCCGGCGCCGAGATCGAACAGGCCGTGGTGGCCGGGCTGTATGCCGCGCACGCCGAAACCCGGGTGCTGGATACCGAGCTGCTGATGACCGAAATCCGCAACAGCCGGCCGTTGTCGGTGTTGATGGCCGAACAGGTCAACGCGTTGCGCGAATGGGCGCGCGGCCGCACCGTCAGCGCCGACGGGTAAACGTTGGCCGCCGCGCCGACGTAGCGCCGGTTCTCATCCGGGGCGCTGCAGCACGGCGACCCACGCCGGCAGCGTCACCAGCGACAGCAGGATGCCGTAACCGACCATCGCCGCAGCCAGTCGCGGGGCCAGCCGGTGCGAGATCGCCAGCGCGGCAGCGGTGATCATGGTCGGCATGGCCGACTCGAGCACGTTGACCTTCAGCAGCGTGCCGTGCAGCCCGAACAGCCACGCCAGCGGCAGGGCCAGCGCCGGCATCACCAGCAGCTTGAGCAGCAGCCCGATGCCCAGCGGCGTGAGTTCGGCGCGCGACAAGCGCAGCCGGATCGACAGGCCCACCGCCAGCATCACCAGCGGCAGCATCGCATCGGCCAGCTGGCCGAGCGCGGTGCCGATCCAGTGCGGGGGATCTGCGGGCATCAGCACCAGGGCGAACACCAGCGCCCACAACGGCGGAAACCGCGCGATGCGGGCCAGCACCTGGCGTGCGGTGGGCGGGCGGTCGCCACTGTAGCGGGCGATCACGTACAGGCCGAAGGTGGACAGCAGCACGAACGTGCCGAACTGGTCATAGACCACCGCATACGGCAGGGCGCCATCGCCCAGCAGCGCGCGCACCATCGGATAGCCGATGAAGCTGGAATTGGCCAGCGCCACGCAGATCAGCAGCACCGCGTGCACGTCGCGGGCAAACCCGAACAGGCGCGTGGCCAGCGACACCAGGGCCACGCTGGCCAGCATCAGCAGCCACGGCGTGGCCATCAGCCCGAGCAGGCCCATGTCCAGGCGCAGGCGCGGCACGTAGGTGAGCACCGCCGCCGGCAGGCATACGTACAGCACCACGCGGTTGAGCACCTCGGCGCTGTTGTCAGGCAGCGCGCGCAGGCGTGCGAACAGCATGCCCAGGCCGAGCATGGTCAGGATCAGGGCGAATGCATCGAAAGCCATCGCAGCAGCCTAGCCGATGCAGGCGCGGACCCCGGCCCCGACCTTGGTCGAAGCCGAGCCGCATCGCAACGCGCGCAGGACCCGGTGGCGACCGCGCGCGGCGGCCGCCAGCCAGGCGCTCAGGGCCAGGCCGGTGGCTGCGCCGCCCAGGCCTGCTGCACCTCGGCCAGGGTAGCGCGCTCGCTGTCGCGCCAGGTCGGCAGCAACGTGGCGTACGCGCTGCTGCCACTCCACTGCTGCGGCTCGGTCCGCACCGCGGCGGCATACCAGCGCACCGCCTCGTCCTTGCGGCCCAGCGTCCACAGCGCCAGCGCATAGGTGGCCGGCACCCAGGACGCATTGCCGCGCACGCTGGCCTGGGCGTTGCCCCACTGGGTCAGCGCCGCATCGACCTCGCCCAGCCGGAACAGGTCCCAGCCATAGTTCCAGCGCACCGTGCGACCGGTCACCGTGGTGGCCGGAGCACTGCCCAGGGCTTCCTCGTACAGGCTGCGGCCCAGCTCCGGCCGGCCCTGGGCGATCGCCACGCCCGCCAGCTGTACGGTGGCATCGAGCGATTTGCGGCCGCGCTCGCGCTGCTTCATCAGTTGTTCGATCAGGTCGGCGCCTTCGCCGCGGACCACCACCACCGGCGCGGCGGCCGCGTCCTGGTCGAAGTAGAACTCCTGCACTGCCGGCAGCGGTTGCGCTGCCACCCCTTCGGCGATCCACCCCGCCATCAATCCAGCCGCCAGCACCACGCCGGCCAGCCTGTGTCTTGCCACTGCCATGCAAACTCCCCCGGGTTGTCACAACAACCTCCCGGTCCCGATCCTAACCCCAGCACGCGCCCCGGCGCGAGTGCCCGTGGCCATTTCGGCGCCACTGTTACAATTCGCGCCTTTCCGGCCGTGTTCGTTGCGGCCGTGCCAGCCGACTTGCCGGGCCAGCCATGACCAGTACCGCCGAACTCACCTCGCCCTCCTCCGCCAACCAGCCCGACGCCGGTGGCCTGGACGCCAGCTATACGCTGGACCACAAGTACACCCGTACCGATGGCCGCATCTACCTGAGCGGGGTGCAGGCCCTGGTACGGCTGCCGTTGATGCAGCGCCTGCGCGACGAAGCGGCCGGGCTGGACACGGCCGGCTTCATCAGCGGCTACCGCGGCAGCCCGCTGGGCGGTTTCGACCTGGAGCTGTGGCGGGCCCGGCAGCACCTGGAGGCGGCGCGGGTGAAGTTCACCCCCGGCCTCAACGAAGACCTCGGCGCGACCATGGTCTGGGGTACCCAGCAGACCAACCTGTTCCCGGGCGCCAAGGTCCAGGGCGTGTATGGCATGTGGTACGGCAAGGGTCCCGGCGTGGACCGCTGCGGCGACGTGTTCAAGCATGCCAACGCGGCCGGCACCTCGGTGCACGGCGGCGTGCTGGCGCTGGCCGCCGACGACCATGCCTGCCGCAGTTCGACCCTGCCGCATGGCAGCGAAGATGAATTCGTCAGCGCGATGATGCCGGTGCTCAACCCCGCCGGCGTGCAGGACATCTTGGACATGGGCCTGCTCGGCTGGGCGATGAGCCGTTACACCGGGCGCTGGATCGGCTTCAAGACCATCGCCGAGACCGTGGAATCCTCGGCCTCGGTCCAGGTGGACCCGTTCGCGCGCAGGATCGTCCTGCCCGAAGACTTCGAGATGCCGGCCGGCGGCCTCAACATCCGCTGGCCGGATCCGCCGCTGGACCAGGAGATGCGCCTGCACCGCTATGCGGTCAAGGCCGCGCAGGCGTTCGCCCGCGCCAACGGCATCGACCGGGTGGTGATGGATTCGCCGCGCGCGCGGCTGGGCATCGTCACCGCCGGCAAGAGCTACCTGGACGTGCTGCAGGCGCTGGAATACCTGGGCCTGGACGAACAGGCCTGCGCCGACATCGGCATCCGCGTGTACAAGGTCGGCATGACCTGGCCGCTGGAGCCGGTGGGCATCGCGCGCTTTGCGCAGGGCCTGGAAGACATCGTGGTGGTGGAGGAGAAGCGTGCCTTCATCGAGCGCCAGATGAAGGAACAGTTCTACAACTGGCCGGCCAGTGCCGGTCCGCGCCCGTCGATCGTGGGCAAGTACGACGAGGCCGGCAGCTGGATCCTGCCGTCCACCAACGAGCTGACCCCGGCCACCATCGCCGGCGTCATCGGCAGGCGCATCCAGCGCCTGCTTCAATCCACCGGCGTCTCCAACGAATCGATCGAACAGCGCCTGCGCTGGATGGACGAAAAGGAAGCCGAGCTCGCCCTGCCGCGCGCCAGTTTCCCGCGCGTGCCGCACTACTGCTCCGGCTGTCCGCACAACACCTCCACCCGCGTGCCGGAAGGCTCGCGCGCACTGGGCGGGATCGGGTGCCATTACATGGTGACCTGGATGGACCGCAGCACCGATACCTTCACCCACATGGGCGGCGAAGGCGTCACCTGGGCCGGGCAGGCGGCCTTCACCGATACCGAGCACGTGTTCCAGAACCTCGGTGACGGCACCTACTTCCACAGTGGCTCGCTGGCGATCCGCCAGGCGATCGCCGCCGGGGTCAACATCACCTACAAGATCCTCTACAACGACGCGGTGGCGATGACCGGCGGGCAGCCGGTGGACGGCACCCTGAGCGTGCCGCAGATCGCCCACCAGATGCGGGCCGAAGGCGTGCAGACCATCGTGCTGGTGAGCGATGAGATCGGCAAGTGGAACAAGCGCGAGCTGTTCCCCGAGGGCGTGGAGTTCTTCGATCGCGCCGAGCTGGACGCGGTGCAGAAGCAGCTGCGCGAGGTGAAGGGCACCAGCATCCTGATCTACGAACAGACCTGCGCCACCGAGAAGCGTCGTCGCCGCAAGCGCGGCAAGCTGGTCGACCCGCCCAAGCGGGTGGTGGTCAATTCGCTGGTCTGCGAAGGCTGCGGCGACTGCGGGCAGAAGAGTTTCTGCGTGTCGGTGCTGCCCAAGGAAACCGAGTTCGGGCGCAAGCGCGACATCGACCAGTCCAACTGCAACAAGGACTACAGCTGCACCACCGGCTTCTGCCCGAGCTTTGTCACCGTGCACGGCGGCAAGCCGCGCAAGGGCGCGCGCAGCGACCGCAGCGCGCTGCTGGACAACCTGCCGGCGCCGACCTTCCGCAGCACGCTCGAGCAGCCCTGGAACATCCTGATCACCGGCGTCGGTGGCACCGGCGTGGTGACCATCGGTGCGCTGCTGGGCATGGCCGGGCACCTGGAGGGCAAGGGCGCCAGCGTGCTCGACCAGACCGGCCTGGCCCAGAAAGGCGGCGCGGTGACCACCCACATCCGCATCGCGCGCACGCCCGAGGACATCCACGCCGTGCGCATCGCCGCCGGCGAGGCCGACCTGGTGGTGGGCTGCGACATGGTGGTGGTCAACGATTACTGGGCGTTGTCCAAAGTGCGCGCCGAGCGCTCGCAGGTGGTGCTCAACACCTATGAAGCGATGCCGGGCACCTTCACCACCCGCCCGGACATGCAGTTCCCGGCGGCAGACATCATCGCCGGCATCCGCGTGGCGCTGGGCGGTCGCGAGCCGATGCTGCTGGACGCCACCCAGCTGGCCACCGCGCTGCTGGGCGATGCCATCGCCGCCAACCTGTTCATCCTCGGCTTCGCCTGGCAGCAGGGCCTGGTGCCGATTTCCTTCGAGGCGCTGATGCGCGCCATCGAGCTCAACGGCGCGGCCGTGGCGATGAACCAGCAGGCCTTCGCCTGGGGCCGCCTGGCCGCCGTCGATCCGCAGGCGGTGCAGCAGGCCGCCGGCCTGATCCGCAATGGCCACACCGATGCCGAGCGCACCCCCGGCCCGCTGCGCGACCTGCCGCCGGGTGAGTGGGAGGGCAACGAATGGGGCGCCAACGCGGCCCCGCGCGACACCGGCGACGAGCGCGAGCTGCGCGGCCTGCCCGGGCATGGCGTGAGCGAGGACGTGGCCTTCCTGCCGCTGGACGATGAGCGCCTGTCGCGCTCGCTGGACGAGCTGGTGGAGCGCCGCGTGCGCTTCCTCACCGACTATCAGGACAGCGCCTACGCCGCGCGCTACCGCGCCCTGGTGGACAAGGTGCGCGCCGCCGAATGGGACGCCGTGGGCAGCACCGCGCTGACCGAAACGGTGGCCCGCTACTACTTCAAGCTGATGGCCTACAAGGACGAGTACGAAGTGGCGCGGCTGTACACCAGCGGCGAGTTCCAGCGCCGCCTGCAGCAGCAGTTCGAGGGTGATTTCCAGCTGCGCTTCCACCTGGCTCCGCCGCTGTTTGCGAAGAAGGATGCGCAGGGCCGCCTGATCAAGAAGGAATACGGGCCGTGGATGCTCAAGGCGTTCGGCCTGCTGGCCCGACTCAAATTCCTGCGCGGTGGCACCTTCGACGTGTTCGGCCGCACCGCCGAACGCCGCGGCGAGCGCCAGCTGATCACCGACTACGAGCAGACCGTGGCGCTGCTGCTCCAAGGCCTGAGCGATGACCGCGTGGCGCTGGCGGTGGAGATCGCCAGCATCCCCGAGCACATCCGCGGCTACGGGCACGTCAAGGAAGCGCACCTGCACAAGGCCAAGGCCCGCCAAGCCACGTTGCTGGCGCAATGGAAGAACCCGCGCGCCCTGCACATCGTGCAGGTCGCCTAAGCACGCCAGCCGTCGCCCGGCAGCGCCGACCGTTGGTCGGCTGCCAGGTCCACCCGGGTAGAGCCGACCGTTGGTCGGCTACCAGATAGAGCCGACCGTTGGTCGGCTACCCGCTACTACCGCAGCCCACGCCGCCACACCCGCAACCGGTTGTTGGCCGGCATCGCCACATCCTCGATCAGCTGCAGCCCCTGCGCCGCGGCCAGCGCGTCCACCGCCTCCGCATCGCGGATCCCCGAGTCGGCATCGCGCGCCTTCAGCCACGCATCGAACTGGCGGTTGCTGTCGCTGCTGAACGCACCGTGGTAGTTGAACGGCCCGTAGATGCACAGCAGCGCCTGGTCCGCCATCACCGCCGGCAACCCGGCGAACAGTGCCTGCACGTGCGCCCAGCTCATGATGTGCAGGGTGTTGGCGCTGAACACCGCATCGAAACCCAGCGCCGCGTCCGGCAACGGGGCCAGGCCCGGCAACGGGGCCAGGCCCGGCACCGGCGACAGGACCGCCTGCAGCGGCCAGGGCGGGGGCGCATTGGCCAGCGCGGCCTCGGCCAGGCGCTCGGCGATGCCAGGCAGGTACTCGGGGTGGTCGCTGGCCTGCCACTGCAGCTGCGGCAGCCGGGCAGCGAAGTACGCCGCGTGCTGGCCGGTGCCGCTGCCGATTTCCAGTACGCGCGCACGCCCGTGCAGGTGCCGCTGCAGTACCGCCAGGATCGGATCACGGTTGCGTTCGCAGGCCTCTGACCAACGTTGCTGGCTCATGCGGTGCTCAAGATGAATTGGACAAGACACATCCAACCATGACCGCAGTCACTTGTGCCACTGCCGGGCGCCGTCGAAAGTCGCAGGTCACGTCCACTGCCGCGGGCGCCCTGCCCGCGACCGTACCCGGGGAATCGCAAGCTGTGCAACGCCGTGAGTTTCTGACGCTGTCTGGCATGGGCCTGGCGGGCCTGATGCTGCCGCACTCCCGCCTGATCGCCGCCGAGCAGCTGCTCGAGCCGGGCGACGTGGGCCGCAACAAGGCCCTGGCCGATGCCGCACTGGCCGCCGCCCGGCGCGCCGGTGCCAGCTACTGCGACGTGCGCATCGGCCGCTACCTCAACCAGGCGGTGATCACCCGCGAGGCGCAGGTGCAGAACGTCACCAACAGCGAGTCCTCGGGCATCGGCATCCGGGTGATCGTCAACGGCGCCTGGGGCTTTGCCGCCACCCACCAGAAGACCGCCGAGGCCGTGCTGGCCACCGTTGCGCAGGCCGCGGCGATCGCCCGGGCCAATGCCGGCATCCAGAGCCGGCCGGTGCAACTGGCGCCGGTGCAGGGCGTGGGCGAGGTGAGCTGGAAGACCCCGATCCGCATCAACGCGATGGCCGTGCCGATCCAGGACAAGGTGGACCTGCTGCTGAGCCTGAACGCGGCCGCGCTCAATGCCGGCGCCAACTTCATCAACTCCACCCTGTTCCTGGTCAACGAACAGAAGTACTTCGCGTCCAGCGACGGCTCGTTCATCGACCAGGACGTGCACCGTATCTGGCTGCCGTTCACCGCCACGGCGATCGACAAGAGCAGCGGCAAGTTCCGGACCCGCGCCGGGCTGTCCTCGCCGATGGGCATGGGCTACGAATTCCTCGATGGCCAGCCCAGTGGCAAGATCGCCCTGCCGGGCGGCGTCACCGCGTACCGCGATTCCTACGATCCGGTCGAAGACGCCATCGCCGCGGCGCGGCAGGCGCGCGAGAAACTCAGCGCACCGTCGGTGAAACCGGGCCGGTACGACCTGGTACTGGACCCGTCCAACCTGTTCCTGACCATCCACGAAAACGTCGGCCACCCGCTGGAGCTGGACCGCGTGCTGGGCTACGAGGCCAACTACGCCGGCACCAGCTTCGCCACCCTGGACAAGCGCGAGGCCGGCTATCGCTGGGGCAGCGAGCGGGTCAACTTCTTCGCCGACAAGACCGCCCCGGGCAGCCTGGGCGCGGTGGGCTACGACGATGAAGGGGTCAAGACCAGGCGCTGGGACCTGGTCAAGGACGGCATCCTGGTCAACTACCAGGCCACCCGCGATGAAGTGCACCTGCTCGGGGAAACGCAGTCGCATGGCTGCAGCTACGCCGATTCGTGGTCCAGCGTGCAGTTCCAGCGCATGGCCAACGTATCGCTGGCACCGGGCAAGACGCCGCTGAGCGTGGCCGACATGATCAAGGACGTGGAGAACGGCATCTACATCCACGGCCGCGGGTCGTACTCGATCGACCAGCAGCGCTTCAACGCCCAGTTCGGCGGCCAGCTCTATTACCAGATCAGGAACGGCCAGATCACCGGCATGGTCGAGGATGCGGCCTACCAGATCCGTACGCCGGAGTTCTGGAACGCCTGCAGCGCGATCTGCGACGAACGCGATTTCCGCTTCGGCGGTTCGTTCTTCGATGGCAAGGGCCAGCCGGGCCAGGTCTCGGCGGTGTCGCACGGTTCTTCGACCAGCCGTTTCGACGGCATCAGCATCATCAACACCGCACGCAGCCTGGGATGAGGATGTCCCGGGCTGTCGTCGTTTCCCGCCACCGCCACACTGACGTGGAGAGCTGCCTTGCAAAGACGTGACTTCCTTGCCCTCACCGGGCTTACCGCAGGCGGCCTGATCGTGCCGTCGTTCTTCGGCAAGGCGATCGCCGCCGAGCAGTTGCACAGCACGCTGGACCTGGGGCTGAAGAAGCGCCTGGCCGATGCCGCGCTGGCGGCTGCGCGCCAGGCCGGTGCCACCTACTGCGACGTCCGCATCGGGCGCTACCTGCGCCAGTTCGTGATCACCCGCGAGGACAAGGTGCAGAACGTGGTCAACACCGAGTCGACCGGTGTGGGCATCCGCGTGATCGTCAATGGCGCCTGGGGCTTTGCCGCCACCAACCAGCTCGGCACCGCCGACGTGGCCCGCGCCGCGCAGCAGGCGGCCGCCATCGCCAAGGCCAACGCCGGCGTGCAGACCGCGCCGGTGCAGCTGGCCGCCGCGCCGGGCGTGGGTGAAGTGAGCTGGAAGACGCCCATCCGCAAGAACGCGATGGACGTGCCGATCAAGGAAAAGGTGGACCTGCTGCTGGACGTCAACGCCGCGGCGATGGCCGCCGGGGCCAGCTTCGTCAACTCGATGCTGTTCCTGGTCAACGAACAGAAGTACTTCGCCTCCACCGATGGCTCCTACATCGACCAGGACGTGCACCGCATCTGGGCGCCGATGACGATCACCGCCATCGACAAGGCCAGCGGCAAGTTCCGCACCCGCGAGGGCCTGTCCGCGCCGATGGGCATGGGCTACGAATACCTGGACGGCGCCGCCGCCGGCAAGGTGCTCACCCCCAATGGCGTGGTCAACTACAGCTCCTCCTACGACATGAAGGAAGATGCCATCGCCGCGGCCAGGCAGGCGCAGGAGAAGCTGAAGGCACCGTCGGTCAAGCCGGGCAAGTACGACCTGGTGCTCGACCCCTCGCACACCTGGCTGACCATCCACGAGTCGATCGGCCATCCGCTGGAACTGGACCGGGTGCTTGGTTACGAAGCCAACTACGCCGGCACCAGCTTCGCCACCCTGGACAAGCGCGAACAGCACTTCCAGTACGGCAGCGACAAGGTCAACATCTTCGCCGACAAGACCCAGCCCGGCAGCCTCGGCGCGGTGGCCTACGACGACGAAGGGGTCAAGACCAAGCGCTGGGACCTGATCAGCGACGGCAAGCTGGTGGATTACCAGACCATCCGCGACCAGGCCCACATCCTGGGCAAGACCGCTTCGGACGGCTGCTGCTATGCCGACTCCTGGTCCAGCGTGCAGTTCCAGCGCATGGCCAACGTGTCGATGGCGCCGGGCAAGACCCCGCTGAGCGTGGCCGACATGGTCAAGGACGTGGAGAACGGCATCTACATCATCGGCGACGGCTCGTTCTCGATCGACCAGCAGCGCTACAACGCACAGTTCGGTGGCCAGCTGTTCTACGAGATCAAGAACGGCAAGATCACCCGCATGCTCGAGGACGTGGCCTACCAGATCCGTACGCCGGAGTTCTGGAACGCCTGCAGCGCCGTGGCCGATGAACGCGACTACCGCCTGGGCGGGTCGTTCTTCGACGGCAAGGGCCAGCCGGGCCAGGTCTCGGCAGTCTCGCACGGGTCGTCCACCGCGCGCTTCAACGGCATCAACGTCATCAACACCGCACGCAGCCTCGGCTGACCGGTCAGGAGCCTACGAACCATGAGTATCTTCACCGAAGCACAAGCCAAGGCCATCCTGGACAAGGTCATCGCGCTGTCCAAGGCCGATGAATGCACCGCCGTGCTGGCCGGCTCGATCAACGGCAACATCCGCTTTGCGCTCAACAACGTGTCCACCAGCGGCATCGTGGACAACACCGAACTGGCCGTCACCGTGGCCTTCGGCAAGCGCGTGGGCACCGCCTCGATCAACGAGTTCGACGATGCCGCGCTGGCCCGCGTGGTGCGCCGCGCCGAAGACCTGGCCAGGCTGGCCCCGGAGAACCCGGAGTTCATGCCGGCCATCGGCAAGCAGGCCTATACCCCCAGCCCGACCTTCAGCGCGTCCACGGCCGCGATCGACCCGGCCTTCCGGGCCAAGGTCGCCGCCGACTCGATCGCGCCCTGCCGCGGCAACGGCCTGATCGCCGCCGGCTTCCTGGAGGACGGCCAGGGCTTCTATGCCACGGCCAACAGCAACGGCAATTTCGGCTACCAGCGCACCACCAACTTCGACTACACCTGCACCGTGCGTACCGAAGACGGCCGCGGCTCGGGCTGGGTCGGCCGCAACCTCAAGGATGCCGCCGACTTCAAGGCCGACCAGGACATCCGCATCGCGATGCGCAAGGCCACCGAGTCCTCCGAGGCCAAGGCGCTGGAACCGGGCAAGTACACGGTGATCCTGGAACCGGCCGCCGCGGCCGGGCTGATCAGCTTCATGATGAATTTCTTCAGCGCGCGCTCGGCCGATGAAGGCCGCAGCTTCCTGTCCAAAAAGGGCGGTGGCAACAAGCTTGGCGAGCAGGTCTACGACCCACGCGTGAACATGCACGCCGACCCGTGGCACCCCGAGGCCCCGGTGCTGCCGTGGGATGGCGAAGGCCTGCCGCGGCAGAAGCTGGCCATCATCGAGAACGGCAAGGTGGCCAACCTGGACTACTCGCGGTTCTGGGCCCAGAAGCAGGGCAAGACCGCCAACGCCACGCCCGGCAACCTGTTGATGAGCGGCGGCGACAAGAGCACCGCCGAGCTGGTCCGTGGCACCCAGAAGGGCATCCTGGTCACTCGCACCTGGTACATCCGCATGGTCGATCCGCAGACCGTGCTGCTCACCGGGCTCACCCGCGACGGCACCTTCTACATCGAGAACGGCCAGATCAAGTACCCGGTGAAGAATTTCCGCTTCAACGAATCGCCGGTGATCATGCTCAACAACATCGAAGAACTCGGCAAGCCGGTGCGCGTGGCCGGTGACGAGTCGAGCTTTGTGATGATGATCCCGCCGATGAAGCTGCGCGATTTCACCTTCACCTCGCTCTCCGACGCGGTCTGATGCACGGATGAACCGCGCGCAGTTCCTGCGCCTGATGCTGGGCAGCGCCGCGTTCGCGGCGCTGCCCTCGCCGGCACGTGCCCAGGCCGGGCGCTACGACTTCTGGTTCACCCGCCTCAAGTACGACTCCGGCGACTGGGACGTGGATGCGCGCATGCCATCGAACGTGATCACCTCGCTGATCGACTACACCTCCCTGCGCGTGGACCCGACCGAGCATGTGATCGCACTGTCCGACCCGCGCATGCTGGAGGCCCCGTTCTGCTACCTGGCCGGGCACAAACTGGTGGCCTTCAGCGCCGCGGAGCGGCAGAACTTCGTGCGCTATGTGCGCAACGGTGGCTTCGTGTTCGTCGATGACTGCAACCATGACATCGACGGGCTGTTTGCGAAGTCGTTCGAGGCGCAGATGGCGGCGTTGTTCGGCCCGGCGGCCTTGAAGAAGCTGCCCAACAGCCACGCGCTGTACCGCAGTTTCTTCCGCTTTCCCGAGGGCCCGCCAGCCACCGGTTTCGAGCTCAACGGCTGGGGCGATGACCTGGTCCACGACTACCTCAAGGGCATCGAGGTGGACGGCCGCCTCGGCGTGCTCTACAGCAACAAGGACTATGGCTGCGAGTGGGACTATGACTGGCGCAACAAGCGTTTCCTGGCCGAGGACAACACCCGGTTCGCGGTCAACATCGTGATGTATGCGTTGAACAACTAGCTTTCTCCCTGTTTTTCCAGCCACGCATGGCGTGGCTCTACGCCGATTCCTGCGAGTGCCTTATGACGACCGACAGCCTGGATGCCCTTCTTCCCAAACTGCAGCAGCTGCGCGCCGCGCTGGGCCAGGCCGTGGTGGGCCAGCACGCGGTGGTGGAGCAGCTGCTGATCGGCCTGCTGGCCGGCGGCCATTGCCTGCTGGAAGGCGCACCGGGGCTGGGCAAGACCCTGCTGGTGCGTTCGCTCGGCCAGGCCCTGGAGCTGCAGTTCCGGCGGGTGCAGTTCACCCCGGACCTGATGCCCAGCGACATCCTGGGCACCGAGTTGCTGGAGGAAGACCACGGCACCGGCCATCGCCACTTCCGCTTCCAGCAGGGCCCGATCTTCACCCACCTGCTGCTGGCAGACGAGCTCAACCGTACCCCGCCCAAGACCCAGGCCGCGTTGCTGGAGGCCATGCAGGAACGCACGGTCAGCTACGCCGGTACCACCTACACCCTGCCGGCACCGTTCTTCGTGCTGGCCACGCAGAACCCGATCGAGCAGGCCGGTACCTATCCGCTGCCCGAGGCGCAGCTGGACCGCTTCCTGCTGCACGTGCGGGTGGATTACCCCACCGAACAGGAGGAGCGCGACATCCTGCTGCAGACCACCGGCAGCGCGATGGGCAGCGTGCCCAACGTGATGGACGCCGAGGACGTGCTGGCCCTGCAGGCCGCCGTGCGCCAGGTGCATGTCAGCGATGACGTGCTCACCTGGATCACCCGGCTGGTGCGCGCCAGCCGGCCGGGAACCACCGCCCCGGCGGCGATCAACCAGTGGATCAAGTGGGGCGCCGGCCCGCGTGCCGGGCAGTCGCTGGTGCTGGCGGCCAAGGCGCGCGCAGTGCTGCAGGGCCGCTTCGCCGCCACCCGCGAGGACGTGCAGGCCCTGGTAGCACCGGTGATGCGCCATCGCCTGCTGTTGTCCTTCGCCGCCGAGGCCGAGCAGAAGAGTGCCGACGATGTGATCGCCGCACTGCTGCAGGCCGTGCCGTTCCCTGCCTGAGCCCGCCGTGACGCTGCACGCGCCCATCGCCATTCCCGCCGACGTACGCAGCCGCCTGAAGGCGCTGCGGCTGGTGCCGCGGCGTGCGCGCGGTGCCCACGGCATCGGCCAGCATGCCAGCCGCAGCCGCGGCGCCGGGCTGGAGTTCGCGCAGTACCGCGCCTACGAGCCCGGCGACGAACTGCGCCAGATCGACTGGAAGTTGTACGCGCGCTCGGACCGGTTCTTCGTGCGCGAGTCCGAGCGCGAGAGCCCGATCACCTGTTGGGTGCTGCTTGATGCCAGCGCGTCGGCCGCCCAGTGCGACCGCGCGCGCCCGGACTGGTCACGGTTGGACCACGCCTGCGCCACTGCCGCCTGCCTGGTCGAACTGGCGCTGCAGCAGGGTGACCGTTTCGGGGTGATCGCCGTCAATGGCCACGGTGTGCAGCTGGTGCCGACGGGCAGCGGCCCGCGCCAGCGCGACCGGGTGCATCTGCTGCTGCGCCAGTTGCGCGCGCACGCGGGCTGGCCGGCCGCCGATACGCTGCGCCCGGTCTGGGAACGCGTGCAGGCCGGCGACCTGCTGGTCGCACTCGGTGATGGCTTCGACGCGGCCGGCACCGCGCTGCTGGAGCGGCTGGCGGCCGCGCGCCGCGAGGTACTGCAGATCCAGCTGCTGGGCGCCGACGAGCGCGACTTTCCGTTCACCGAGGGCCATCGCTTCCGCGATCCGGAAACCGGCGAGGAGCTGCTCGGCGACGGGCGCGCGATCCGTGCCGATTACCTGGCCCGCTTCGCCCAGGCCCAGCGTGACCTGCAGGCACGCCTGCGCGCCAACGGCATCGCCCATGCCGTGGGCTACCTGGACCAACCGCTGGATGCACCGCTGCGCCAACTGTTCGGCACCGGCGGCGGCGCATGAGCCTGGCGCTGCTGTTTCCGTTGGGACTGCTGGCGCTGGCCGCCTGGCTGGTGCCGCTGCTGGTCCACCTGGCGCGCCGCCAGCAGTACGCAACGCTGGAGTTTGCCGCGCTGCGCTGGCTGCGCGCCAAGGCCCGGCCGCGCCAGCGCATCCGCCTGGACGAATGGCCGCTGCTGCTGGTGCGGCTGCTGTTGCTGGCCGCCCTGGCGGTGCTGCTGGCGCGACCGGTGCTGCGCGGCGGCGCGCCGGATACCCGCGCGGTGGTGGTGGTGGCGCCCGGCGTGGATGCGGCGCGGGTGCGGACCGAGCAGCCCCAGGCCGACGCACGATGGCTGGCACCGGGGTTTGCCTCGATCGATACCCCGGCGCCACCGGCCGCGCAACCGCTCACCAGCCTGCTGCGCGAACTGGACCAGCAATTGCCGGCCGGCGCGCCGTTGACCGTCTACGTCCCCGATCCGCTGACCGGCGCCGATGCGCAGCGCCCGCGCCTGTCGCGCAGCGTGCACTGGCGACCGCTGGCGACCCCGCCGCTGGTTCCCACCGCCCGCGCCGGCACTGCCTTGCGGCTGCGACCGGGCACGCCCCTGGAGGCCGACGCCGAGCGCGTCCTCAACGCGCTCCAGCGCGCCTGGACCGGGCAACCGTTGGCAGCAGCGGCGGCCAGCGCACCGCGCGACGGCGAGATCGGGGTGTGGCTGTCCGCCACGCCGCTGTCGCCGCCGTGGCAGGCCTGGCTGGAACGCGCCGAGCAGGGTGCCGCCGGCCGTGCGGTGCTGGGCGA
>DJBL01000090.1 GCA_002435595.1 Stenotrophomonas maltophilia | reverse complement strand
GCATCGGCCTGGGCACGAGCCTCGGTGACGTCCACCCAGTAGCCGCTCCACAGCATCTGGCCCTCGTCGATCGCATACGGCGTGGCGCGTGAGCGCACCCAGCGGATGCTGCCGTGCGGGCAGGTGCGGAACTCCATGTCCAGCACATTGAAGTCGCGCGCGGCCTGCTGAAGCGCGGCGCGCACGCGCTCGCGGTCCTGGGCATGGACCCGCTCCATCACCCGGCCCTCGTCGGCCATCGCCTCGGCCACGCTCAGCCCGAACATCGCGTCCATGTCGCCGGCGATGTAGGGGAACGAAAACTGGCCGTCGCTGTCGCGCCGTGCCTGGTAGACCGTAGCGGGCAGGTTGTCGGTGACCTCGGCCAGGCGTTGCTCCAGGCGTCTGCGCATGGACACCTCGCTGCGCAGGCGCCAGTAACCCCAGCCGTGCACCACGATGGCGGTCAGCAGCACCAGCGCCAACGGCACCGCCCAGCGCGCGATCGATCGCCAGTCCAGTCCGCTGTGGTATTCGGCCGAGAGCCAGTCGCCCCGGATCGCCTCGCGCTCGCGCGGGCTCAGGTTGAGCAGGACCCGGTCGAAGGTGGTGGCCAGCGGTGCGTACTCGCGCTTGACCGCCAGCGACAGGCGGTCGCTGAAACCGGCCGGCGCGGTCACGTGCAGCTGCGCCGGGTAGCGCTCACGCACCAGTCGATCGACCATCGCCAGATTGCCGATGTAGGCATCGGCATCGCCGTTGGCCAGGCGCTCGAGGGCCTGTTCGGTGCTGCGCGCCGGCACGATGCGGGCGTTGGGCGCGTGCTGCAGGACGTAACCGCGCAGCCGGTCCGGATCGGACAACAGGATGCTGCGCCGGTCCAGGTCGGCCAGGCTCAGCACCGAGGGGCTGTCGGCCCCGACCACGATGACGTTGGGGACGGTGATGAAGGGCTGGCTGAACACCCAGTCCGGGCCCAGATACGCCGAATCATTGGCGATGCCCATGACCGCGTCGACCTCGCCCTTGCGGATCTGCTGGCGCAGTTCGAACCAGTCGTGCGCCGGTACCGACACCAGCTGCGCACCCACCGTGCGCAGTTGGCGCAGGTATTCGCCGGCCACGCCGCTGGGCTGGCCGGCGTTGTCGATGAAGGCCAGCGGTGCCGAACTGGGGGAAAAACCCAGGCGCAGCGGCGTGGACAGCACCCGGCGTTCGGCGTTGCCCAGGATCAGCCGCGATTGCTGGGACCACTGCAACGGGTGCAGCCAGCGCGCGGCGATGGCCTCGCGTTCGGCGCTGGTCATCCTGGCAAGCGCGCCATCAAGCGCTTCGGCCAGCGGCTGCCTGGCATTGGCAACGCCGAAATGCAGGCGCTCCGGCGGCAGGTCACTGGGGCGCAGCAGGCCGATCTGGTCCAGTCCGTGCGCGGCGATGGTGGCGCTGGCTACGTAGGCATTGCCGATATACACATCCGCATCGTTGCGACCGACCATGGTGAGCGCGGTCAACGTGTCCGCTGCGCCGATCCGGCGCGCCGCGGGAAACCGCGCACGCACGCTGTCGCTGGTCACGAACTCGCGCTCGGTGACCACGCGCAGCCCGTGCAGGTCCGGATCCTGCGAGGCGCGCGTGTCATCGTTGCGACCGACCACGGCCAACGGTGCTTCCGCGTACGCACGGGTGTAGACCATGCAGCGGGTGCGGTCGGCGGTCAGCGTGACATTCATCACCAGGTCCACTTCGCCGCGGCAGGCCGCCTCCAGCACCTCGCCCCAACCGCGGTAGGTCCGTACCTCCACGCGCAGACCCAGTCGTTCGGCGAGCAGGCTCAGATAGTCATAGCCCAGGCCTTGCGGCTGACCCGATTGCAGCGACTCGAACGGCGGCCAGCCGCTGTCGTAAATGCCCAATGTGATGGTAGTGTGCTGTGCAAGCCATTCGCTCTGGCGGGGCGAAAGCGACGCGGTCGTCGCGGCCTCGCCGGCGCCCTGCGCCCACATCGGCATGACGGTCAGGACCAGCAGTACCAGCCAGCGGACAACCGGAGTACGCATGCGGTCTGATCTCCGTAGAATGATGTTTCCACCACGGCACGGCCCGAGCGGCGTCCGCCTCGGCGACCATACTAATCCATGACCCTGCGCATTATCATCGCCGACGATCACCCGGTGGTTCGTATCGGCACCAAGGCAGTGATCGAGTCCAGCGGGGTGGGTACGGTAGTCGCCGAAGCGAGCAGCGCCGATGAGCTGCTCAGCGCCCTGGCCCAGCACCCGTGCGATGTGCTGGTGACCGACTACTCGATGCCCGGCAGCCAACAGGCCGACGGCTTCACCATGATCGGCATGATCCGGCGGCGCTTCCCCGATCTGCCGGTGCTGATGTTGAGCGTCTCCAACAACCTGGCAATCCTGCGCATGGTGGCATCCACCGGCGTGCTCGGCCTGGTCGACAAGACATCCTCGATGGAAGAACTGCCGCTGGCGATCCAGACGGTGCAGCGCGGCCTGCCCTATGTGAGCCGCACGCTGAAAGAGCGCATCGATGCGATCGGCACCAAGGCCGTGGACGAGGTGGGCACCAAGCCGCTCTCACCGCGCGAAATGGAAGTGCTGCGCCTGCTTGGCAGCGGGCAGACGGTGAAGGAAATCGCACTGCAGCTGCACAAGAGCGTGAGCACCATCAGCCGGCAGAAGGGCGATGCGATGTTGAAGCTCGGCCTGAAGGGCGATGCCGAGCTGTTCGACTACCTGCGCGACGGCGAGATCTGAACCATCGCGGCGCGGCCCGCTGGGCCGGATCAGGCAGGACACGCGGCCACATACGGCACACCGGAGATGAAGGGCTGCGCGGCGTTTCAGCGCCGCTTCATCCGTCCTGCCGCTAGATGAATACGCACGCTGAGCGAGGCACCGGGGCAATGTTCCGGCAATGTCCCAACCCCAGCGTGGTAGCCGAGGCCGGTGGGCATGGCACCCCGCACCTGCCGACCGTGGCATGCACCTGACAGGAGAACCGCACATGTTCGACATTACCGCACGCAGCTTCCGTGGCCTGGCCATCGCCCTGGCCCTGACCGCTGGCCTGACCACCATCAGCGATGCCAGCGCCATGTCCCGCAAGGACAAGCGCACCGTGGTCGGCGCGGTGGTGGGCGGCGTGGCCGGCCACCTGATCTCCAACGGCGACCCCACCGCCACCGTCGGTGGTGCCGTGGCCGGCGGCGCGATCGGCAACCTGACCACCCGCGACCGCCATGACAACCGTTACGACCGCCGCTACGACAACCGTCGTTACGACGATCGCCGCCATGACCGCCGCTACGGCTACGACCGCGGCCATGACCGTGGCCGCTGGGAGCGCCAGCAGCGCGACCGTCGCCACTGGGATCGCCAGCGCGGGCGCGGCTGGTAAGCCGGCCCACGCTGGCGGCATGGCGCTCACCACAACGGGCGGGTCGATGACCCGCCCGTTGTGCGTTCCGGGCGTCGGTACGATCGCGCTACCCTAGCGTCCCCCTCGCTGCCGCGCGCGTTTCGCGTGTCCCGATGAACTCCGATCTGCACCTCGTCCAGGGCCTCAACAACGATGCGGTGGCGGCCGACTGGCCGGCACTGGCGCCGGCCGAGATCGCCTGGCTGGCCACGCGTTACCCGGTCCTGCAGGGCTCGCCCCGACTGCTGTGGCACAGCCCGCGCCCGCTGTCGGCCGCTGCGCTGGTGGAGACCGGCGCGGGACAGGTCTTCGTCAAGCGCCACCATGCCAGCGTGCGCAGCGCGCCCGTGCTGGCCGAGGAGCATCGTTTCATCGCGCATCTGCAGGCCGCCGGCATGCCGGTGGTGCAGGTGTTGCCGGCCGCCGATGGCAATACGGCCCTCGAGCACCAGGGCTGGACCTACGAAGTACACAGCGCCGGGCGTGGCCAGGACCTCTACCGCGACGCCCCCTCCTGGACGCCGATCGACGCGCCCGCACAGGCGCACGAAGCGGGCCGCGTGCTCGCGCGCCTGCACCAGGCGGCCGCCGACTACGCCGCGCCCCAACGCAGCACGCATCTGCTGGTGGCCCGCGACGAACTGATCCGCGCCGCCGACCCGCTGGCGGTGCTGGCCGGCATGCTCGGGGAACGCCCGGCGCTGGCGGCGTACCTGGCGCGGCAGCCCTGGCAGGAGGACCTGCAGCGCGCGGTGCTGCCCTGGCACGCAGCCCTGGCCGGGCGCCTGCAGGCCGAGCCGCCGCTGTGGGCCCACAACGACTGGCATGTGTCCAACCTGCTCTGGTGCTCCCAGGGCGATGCACCGCGGGTGCAAACCGTGCTGGATTTCGGCCTGGCATCGCCCACCAGCGCACTGTTCGACCTGGCCACGGCGATCGAACGCAACGCCATCGCCTGGCTGGAAATCGACGGCCCGGTGCCGGTGGCGCGGACCGACATCGCTCTGGCGCTGCTGGCCGGCTACCGGCAGGTGCTGCCGCTGTCGGCCGCCCGGGTGCACCTGCTGGCCGACCTGCTGCCGATCGTGCACCTGGATTTCGCCCTGTCCGAAGTGGAGTACTTCGAGGGCATCACCGGCTCGACGGCCAACGCCGACGTGGCCTATCACACCTTCCTGCTGGGCCATGCGGCGTGGTTCCAGGGCAGCCAGGGCCAGGCACTGCTGGGCGCGCTGCACGCGGCAGCCTGACCGGCGGCGGGCAAATCGGTGGCGGATGTGGTGAAATGGTCGCCGAAGCGGGGGTGCCTGGCGAAGCCAGGCTGAGAGAGTCCCTTGGAACCTGATCCGGTTGATACCGGCGTAGGGAGCTTTGTGCAGTGGGCGCAACGACCGGATGGGTCGGTGCGCGTGCGCCGTCGCTTCGTCTCTTCTGGCTGATGACGAATCGAATGAACCGCTGCTATCGCCCCGCCCTGCTGACCCTCGCCCTGTGGGCCGCCCTGCCGCTGCATGCGGCCGAGGCCGAGACCGCCCCCGACGCCGCCGAACGCTCCCCGACCGACCTTGCCGCCGTGCGCGTCCAGGCCCGCCAGCCGGTGGCGCAGACCCCGCAGGCCAACAGCTTTGGCAGCGGCGACTGGAAAAGCACGCCGGCCTCGATGGCGGTGCTGGACCGCACCCTGCTGGACGCCCGCCAGGTGCGCACGCTGTCCGAACTGGCCAGCAACGATGCCTCGCTGGGCGACAGCTACGCACCGGTGGGCTACTACCAGAACATCGCCATCCGCGGTTTCCCGCTGGATCTGGGCAATGGCTACCGCTTCAACGGCATGACCATCACCGGCGAACAGCGGCTGGCGCTGGAGAACGTGCAGCAGGTGGAGATCCTCAAGGGCGAGGCCGGCCTGGCCGCCGGGGTGATGGCACCGGGCGGCATCATCAACTACGTGGGCAAGCGGCCGGCCGAAGTGCGCACGCTCACCCTGGGCACCGACTCGGAAGGCTCGCGCTATGCCGCGGTGGACCTCGGCCATTGGCTGACCCCGCGCCTGGGCGTGCGCCTCAATGCGGCGTGGGACGACAGCCAGACCTACATCGAACACGCCGAGGGCCGGCGCAACTTCTACGCGCTGGCCACCGACTGGTTGATCAGCGATCGCGCCCGGCTGGAGGTGGATGCCAGCTACCAGACCAGTTCGCAGCGCTCGGCCTCCGGCTACCAGCTGCTGGGCGCCAGCACGCTGCCGCGCGGGGTGGATCGCGAGCACATGCTGGGCTACCAGCCGTGGCAGCGCCCGGTCGGCATCGCCAGCACCAACATCACCGCGCTGCACACCTACCAGATCAACACGCACTGGCAGTCGCGCGTGTCGGCCGGCTACAGCCGCTCGGTGATCGATGACAACGTCGCCTTCGCCTACGGCTGCTACTACGCCGCGCAGTGCGCCGACGGCAGCGTGCCGGGCAACTACTTCGCGCCCAACGGCGACTACGACATCTACGACTACCGCAGCCCCGACGATACCCGCCGCAACCAGCAGCTGCGCGCCGAACTACGCGGTCAGTTCGACACCGGCCGCGTCGGCCATGAAGTGAGCGTGGGCGCGGACCGCTTCGAGCGCACCGTGGACAAGCGCCGCAACGTCAACGAGTACGTCGGCACGGCCAACATCGGCGATGCGCAGGTACCGGTGTTCGCGCCATCGCCGCTGCAGCCGGGGCCCTCGGTGCGGCGCCTGGACAGCGCGCAGACCGCGTTGTTCGCCATGGACCGCATGCACTTCGGCGAGGACTGGCAGTGGCTGGCCGGCGGTCGCTTCGTGCGCCTGGACGAGCGCGCCTTCGACAAGCGCGGCACGCCCGAGCGCAACAGCCGGCTGTCCAGGTTCCTGCCGCAGACCGCGCTGGTCTGGAAGGCCACCGCGGCGATGAACGTCTATGCCAGCTACGTGCGCGGCATTTCGCTCGGCCAGGAGGCCCCGTTCTGGACCTCCAACGATGGCGCGTTCCTGGCCCCGGTGCTGTCGCGGCAGACCGAGGTGGGGGTCAAGTACGCCGCGTCGGATGCATTCACCGTGGGCGCGGCGCTGTTCCGCACCGGCCAGCCGTTCCAGTACGCCAGGCCCGATGCCAGCGACGCCGGCTACACCTTCGTACAGGAAGGCCAGCAGACCCATACCGGGCTGGAGCTGACCGCCAATGGCCACCTCACCGAAGCCCTGGTGGTCAATGCCAGCATCAGCGCGTTGCAGGCGCGTGCGCGCGATGTCAGCACGCCCGCGTATGACGGCCAGCAGCTGGTCAACGTGCCCAGGCTGCGCGCCAGCGTGCACGCCGACTACGCACTGCCGTTCGCCACCGGGCTGGCGCTGACCGGCGGCTGGCGCTATGCCTCCTCCAACGTGGCCACGGTGGACGGCAGCGTGCGCGCGCCGGGTTACCACGTGGTCGACCTGGGACTGCGCTTCCGGCACGCACTGGGCGAACACCCGCTGACCTGGACGCTGTCGGTGGACAACGTGTTCGATCGGTTCTACTGGCGTGATACCGGCAGCACCGCAGGCGATTACTACCTGTTTGCCGGTGCGCCGCGACAGGCGCGGCTGTCGGTCAGCATCGGGCTATGAACAGCGCCGCGCTCCTGGAGTGGTCGGCGGTGGTGGCCAGCCTGCTCGGCGTATGGCTGATGGCGCGCCGGCGGATGCTGGCGTGGCCGGTCGGGCTGGTCGCGGTAGCGCTGTATGGGGTGGTGTTCGCCGAGGCGCGCTTGTACTCGGACACCCTGCTGCAGGTGGTGTTCGGCGGGTTCCTGGTCTACGGCTGGCTCAGTTGGCACCGGCACGCGCAGCAGGACGGTGCGATCGTGATCGCGCCGCTGGCACGCCGCGCGTTGCTGCGCGACCTGGCCATCGGCAGCGTGTTCGGGCTCGTGCTGGGTGCGGCAATGCACACCTGGACCGATGCCGCGCTGCCCTGGCTGGATGCGATGCTGGCCGCACTGAGCCTGGTGGCGCAGTGGTGGCAGGCGCGCCGGCACATCGCCACGTGGTGGCTGTGGATCATCGTCGACGTGGTGTACGTGGGCATGTACCTGGTCAAGTCGCTGGACGTCACCGCCGGGCTGTACCTGGTGTTCGTCGGACTGGCGGTGATGGGGCTGCGCGCCTGGACAGCGGCCGGGCGTCCGGCCGCGCCGCCGATCAAGGGCCACCCCCCGCACGCCTGAGCACGCCCGGCATCACCCGGTCAGCCCCACAGCAGGCGCAGCGGCTCGGCACCCAGCGCCGGGTCGCTGGTGCCGCTGCGGCCATCCTCGGCGCGGCCGGCCAGGCGCTGGTGGACGCCGGGCTGGTCGAGCAGCAGGTCGTACCAGCCGGCGGTGGGGGCTGCATCCCAGTCCACCGTGGTGCTGGCCGCAGCGGCCAGCTCGATCCGGCGCGCCGGCATGTGCCCGGCGTAGGCACCACCGCGCAGCTGGATCGACACCGGGTGCGGCCCGGGATTGTGCAGGCGCAAGCGCACGCCGCTGGCGCTGCGCGCGACCTGGGCATCCACCGGCACGTTGCGGGCATCGCCACGGTAGTGGCGGTGGAAGCCGTTCGGACCGAGCAGCCACAGGTCGTAGCCGCGCTCGGGATGCAACGGCCACTCCCCGTGCAACGGCGCACCGGGGCCGACCGTGTAGCGGCGCGGGATGGCCGACAGCCGCAGGCCGTCGTACACCTGCAGCACCGCCGGGGCGCCCTCGCAGGCCAGGGTGAGGCGCACGCGGGCCTGCTCGGCCTGCACCTGGATGCAGCTGTGGGGGCGATACGGCAGCGCACGCGCCGGTCGCACCCCGCGCTCCTGCTGCGCCGGCAGCAGGCCCTCGGGCAGCACCGGCACGGTG
>DJBL01000089.1 GCA_002435595.1 Stenotrophomonas maltophilia | reverse complement strand
CGCTCTTCCGATCTTTGCGGCCGGCAGGCGGCCGGGGCGCTGCGCGAACTGCGCCGGCGCGGCACCCGGGTGGTGCAGATCCTGGACCCGCGCATCGGCACCCGTCACTGGGACCTGCTGGTGGTGCCCGAGCACGACCGCCTGCGCGGCGACAACGTGATCACCCTGCTGGGCAGCCTCAACCCGGTCAACGATGACTGGCTGGCCTGCGGGCGGGCGGCGTTCGCCTCGTTCAGCGCCCTGCCCGGGCCGCGCACCGCGCTGCTGGTGGGCGGCCCCACCCCGCACGCGCCGTGGCACGAGCCGGCGATGGTGCAGGTGTTCCAGCAGCTGGCCGCGCAGGTGCGCGCGGAGGGTGGCAGCCTGCTGGCAACCACCTCGCGGCGCACCCCGCCGGCGCTGGTAGGCGCGCTGCGCAGTGCATTTGCCGAGCTGCCGCATGTGATCTGGGGCGACGGCGGCGATGGGGTGAACCCGTATGCCGGTCTGCTGGGCTGGGCCAACCGGGTGGTGGTCTCGCCCGATTCGGTGAACCTGCTGTCGGAGGCATGCGCCACGCGCATGCCGGTGGCGGTGGCGTTGGCCGGGCAGGCGCAGGGGCGGCTGGCGCATTTCCAGCAGGCGCTGCGCGATCGCGGGCGGCTGCAACCGCGCTGGCTGGACTGGCACACCGAGGGCCGGATCGAACCGCTGCGCGAGACCGCGCGGGTGGCGGCGCAGGTGCATGCGCGGTTGGGCCGGGTGGACTGACGCGCCGATCCACGCGCTACCGAGCGCACGCCGAAGGCGGTAGATTCGTGTGACCACGGAATGGAGAACACGCATGCGCCTGTGGATGTTTTCGGCGTCGGCCCTGCTGCTGACCGCCTGCTCGAGCATGGATACCGTGCAGGACCCGCTGTCCTGGCATTGCCAGCACCAACTGGATGCCGCACGCGAACAGCCCGCGCTGCGCGACCGCCGGGCTGACCGTCCGCCGGTGCCGATCGCACCGATCAGCGCCGACTGTGAACGGGAAATGCGCCGCGGCGAAGCGGCACGCTGAGCGCGGCGCTATGATGCGCGCGCGGCACGGTGCCGCTGGAGAACCACTGCCATGGACGACGCCCGCCCTGCGCTGATCAAACGCCTGCGCCACGCCCTGCTGTGCGGGCTGCTGCTGGGCACCGCCGCCATCGCGCAGGCCCAGCCGCAGTGCCTGGAGCGCTACCCGACGCCGGCGGCGCTGGCCTCGATGTTCGATGTGGCCCTGGCCACCACCGAACGGCTGGATGCACTGGAAGACGTGGACGTGGTGCTGATCGCCCGCGGCGGCCAGGACCTGAGCAAGTACGGGTTGCGCCATAGCCACGTGGCCTTCCTGCTGCGCGAGGACGATGGCCAGTGGCGCGCGGTGCACCTGCTCAATCCGTGCAAGACCGCCGACTCGCACCTGTTCCGCGAAGGCGTGGCCACGTTCATCGGTGAAACCTCGGCCCATACCGATCTGCGCATCGGCGTGCCCTCGCCTGCCCTGCGCAGCGCGCTGAAGGCGATGCTGACCAAGCCGGCCATCCAGGCGCGCGCCCTGCACGAGGCCCGCTACAGCCTGGTGGCCTATCCGTTCAGTACCGAATACCAGAACTCCAACCAGTGGGTGCTGGAGGTGCTGGCCGCGGCGCTGGCGCAGATCGAGGACGACACGCTGATCGTCAACCGCACCCAGGTGCAGGCCTGGTTGAAGCAGCACCAGTACCGGCCCAGCACGCTGCACATCGGCGTGGCCAAGCGCCTGGGCGCGCGCTTCTTCGTGCCCAACGCGGCAGTGACCGACCACCCCGCCAGCGAACGCATCTCGGGCAACTACTCGGTGGTGACGGTGGAATCGGTGTTTGATTTCGTGCAGCAGCAGAAGGGCCTGCAGATGGAACTGCCGATCGCCCACGTGCCGGTGAAGGGCATCACCGCGCCCAAGCCCTGAGCACCGCCGGCCTGCGCATTGCCCGCATACTGCCCCCTCCCGACGTACCCCAGGAATTGCCCATGACACGGATCTGCCGCCTCGTTGTTTCCCCGCTGCTGGCCATTGCGGTGTGCGCCACCAGCATGCCGGCGTCGGCCCAGCTGTTGACGGGCAACAAGCACCCGGTGGCCAGCAGCGTCATCGTGACCTCGGTGGTGAGCGTGGTGGTGGTGACCGCGCCGATCTGGCTGGTCTCGGCCGGGGTGAGCAAGGCCGGCGATGCCTCGGCCCGGCGCAGCCGCGCGCGCGCCGAGGCGAAGAAGGCCAAGCCGCTGCCGCCGTTGACGGTGGAGAACGTGGAGCGCACCGCCGAGGGCGGCGTGCAGCTGGCGCTGCAGAACCCGCAGGCACCCGGCGAACCGGCCGTGCTGGCCTGGCCGGCGCAGGCCGACGCGCCCGTGGATGCGGTGCAGGTGGGCGACATGCTGGACTTCACGCCCACCCAGGGCGGCGCCGGCTGGACCGTGGCCAACGCCGAGGGCACCACGCTGGCGTTCCTGCCGACCGACCCGGATGCCGCGCAGCCCAGCGAACGCTGGTAAGCCCCCGCCTCCGTACCCAGGAACCTCGTTATGAAACAGCCCACCCCGATCTGCCTGTCGCCACTGCTGGCGCTGGCGTTGCTGGCCACCAGCCTGCCCGCTCCGGCCCAAGACCTCAGCCGTGCCTCGCCGGTGACCAGCAGCGTGCTGACCGCCTCGGTGGTGAGCCTGGCGGTGATCACCGCGCCGGTGTGGCTCAGTGCGTTGGGGGTGAGCGAGCTGCATGACGCCTCCATGCCCCACAACCGGGCTGCGCGGGCCGCGAAGAAGCGCAAGGCCGGCCCGCTGCCACCGCTCACCGTGGAGCGCGTGGCGCGGCAGCCCGACGGCGCCTACCGGGTGGATCTGAAGAATCCGCAGGCACCGGATCAACCGGCCGTGGTGGAGTGGCCGGCACGCGCCGACAACCCGGCAGCCGGCGTGAAGGTGGGCGATGTCCTGGAGTTCACCCCGACCGCGGCCGGTGCCGGCTGGATGGTGGCCAACGCCGACGGCGCGGCGCTGGCGTTCCTGCCCACCACCGATGCGGCGGCCACCAGCATGAGCGAACGCTGGTAGGTGAACCGGCGCGGGCTGGCCCTGCGCGGGCCAAGCCGGGATAATCCGCCGCTTCCCCCTGCCCCCCTGGTGCGCCATGTCCGTGCGTCCTGCCATTGCCTTTGCCCCGTTGACCGTGCCGTCGCTGCTGCTGGCGGTGCTGGCCATGGGCGTGGTGGTGCTGGGCAGCAACGTGCT
The DNA here is from genome assembly GCA_002435595.1 of Stenotrophomonas maltophilia. GTDB lineage: Bacteria > Pseudomonadota > Gammaproteobacteria > Xanthomonadales > Xanthomonadaceae > Stenotrophomonas > Stenotrophomonas maltophilia_AC. Next base: position 6,184 of record DJBL01000089.1, on the reverse strand, counting down.
GGTGCAGTACCCGATCAACGACTGGCTGACCTGGGGCGCCTTCAGCTACCCGGTGGCGTTCCTGGTGAGCAACCTGATCAACCGCCGCTTCGGCCCGCAGGCCGCGCGCAAGGTGGCCTGGGCCGGCTTTGCGCTGGCGGTGCTGCTGTCGATCTGGATCGCCACCCCGCGCATCGCGGTGGCCTCGTGCCTGGCCTTCATTGCCGCCCAGCTGCTGGACATCACCGTGTTCGACCGCCTGCGTCGCGGCCATTGGTGGCGCGCGCCGATGGTGGCCACCACCTGCAGTGCGACGCTGGATACGACGATTTTCTGGAGCATCGCCTTCGCCGGCTCCAGCCTGCCGTGGGTGAGCTGGGCCGCCGGCGACCTGGCGGTGAAGCTGGCCATCGGGGTGTTCCTGCTGGTGCCGTTCCGCGCGTTGTTGTGGAAGATGGCCCCGCGCACCGCGTAACCCATCGGCGAGGGCGGTTGCGGCTGCTGCGCCGGCTGGACAGCGCGCGCCGGGGTGCGCAGGCTGTGGCGATGGAAACCGATGCTGCTTACAAACTCGCCGTGGAGCGCCAGGTGCGCGCACGCATGGCCGACGTGGCCGCCAGCCACCCGGGCGTGCGTACGCGGGGGCTGGACTGGGTGGTGCGTGAGGGGAAGACCGAACTGGCCAGCGCCGGCCTGTACCCGCTGCGCGCTGCACGCGGTTGGGCCGCAAGCCTGGTGGTGCAATGCCCGACCGCGCTGGCGTTCTGCGGGGCGTGGGCCGATGGCACCGTGTCGACCCAGCCCAACCCGGACCTGCTGATGGCCACGATGTCGTCTGCGCACGGCATGCCCGGCTTTGCCGGTCACAGTGGGGTGATCGTGCGCGCCGGCACCCACGATGCCGATGCACTGGCCGCGCACCTGGTGGACCGCCTGGCCACTGCTGCGCTGGCGCGTGCATTGGCCTGGCGCGAGGTGCCGGTGGCGCTGATCGACGAGGTGGTGGCGCACGCCGCGTTCTACGCGTGGCCGCTGCAGACGGTGCTGTACATCGCCACGCGCAATGGCCTGCGCGCCAACGACCCCCGGCTGCGCGACGCGCTGCAACGCCGCGCGATCATGCGCCGTGGACAACGCGACCAGGCGCTGGTGCAACGCGTGTTGCCCGCGTAGCGCCACGCCATGCGTGGCGGCGCGGTACCGGACGCTTCGCAGCCACGCGGGGCGTGGCTCTACGCGATCGGCGCCTGGAACGGCAGGCCGGCGGCGTTGCAGGCAGCGCTGATCACCGCGCGGGCTTCTTCCAATGCCGGTGTGGGCGCGGCCAGGCGCGGGCGGCGGTCGAGCGTGCAGGCCAGCCCGACATCGAGCAGCGCCGCATGCGCCTCGTGCAGGCCCGCGCGGGTGCCGCCGGGCAGCCAGGCGATGTCGGCCAGCACGTCGATCAGGCTGGGGGTGTCGCGCGGCTGCAGGACCTGTGGGTGGGTGCCGGCGCTGTCGAGCACGCCGGTCTGCAGCAGGAACTCCAGGTCGACCACGCCGCCGGCGCCCTGCTTGAGGTCCAGCCGCGCGGCATCGCTGCGGTCCAGTTCGGTGCGCATGCGTGCGCGCATCTTCAGCACGTCCGCGTACAGCACCTCGGCCTGGCGCGGGCGGGCCAGGGTGTCGCCGCGCACACGCTCGAAATCGGCCAGCAGGCTGGCATCGCCGGCGATGCCGCGCGCCCGCACCAGCGCCTGGTGTTCCCAGGTCCAGGCGCGCTCGCGCTGGTACTCGGTGTAGCTGGCCAGCGAGGACACCAGCGTGCCCTTGCCACCATCCGGGCGCAGGCGCACGTCGATGTCGTACAGGCGGCCGGCGGCGGTGACCGCACCGAGCAGGGCCATCACCTTCTGCGCCAGCCGTGCATACCAGCGGCCGGGATCCAGCGGGCGCTTGCCGTCGCTGCTGTCCTGCGCGGCCGGATGGTCGTGCAGGAACACCAGGTCCAGGTCCGAGCCGAAACCGAGCTCGAGCCCGCCGAGGCTGCCGTAGCCGATGATGGCAAACCGCCCGCCGGGGATCACGCCATGCGTCTGCTGCATGTCGGCCTCGGCCATGGCCAGCACGGTGACCACCACCGCCTGGGCCAGCTCGGCCAACTGGCGGGTGCTGTCGACCGCGCGCTGGCGTCCGTCCAGGGTGGCCAGGGCCATGCGGAAGCTCAGTGCCAGGCGGGTCTCGTTGAGCATGCGCAGGGCCGCTTCGGGATCATCCACCGCCAGCGCGGCATCGCACTCGGCCTGCATCTCGGCGGCATCGGGCATCGGCCCGGACACGCGCACGTCCAGCAGTTCGTCCAGCAGCAGCGGATAGGCGGCCAGGCGCTCGGCCAGCAGTGCACTCCGCGCCAGCACATCCACCAGCCGGGCCAGCGCACTGGGTTGTTCGTCCAGCAGGGCCAGGTAGCTGGTGCGGCGCAGGACGGCCTGCAGCAGGCCGAGCACGCGCTTGAGCGCGGCATCGGGCTGCGGTGAGCGGGTGGCGGCATGCAGCAGCGCCGGCAGCACCCGGTCCAGCCGCGCGCGCGCGCTGTCGGACAGCGACTTCACGCCCAGCGACTGGGCGAAATCACGCAGCGACTGATCGGCGCTGTGCGGATCGAGGAAACCGGCCTCGGCCAGGATGTCGGCGCTGCCGTTGTCGGGCAGCCCGCGCCAGTAGTTGGACAGCGCATCCGGGGCGGCCTGGCCTTTGCGCGGCGCCAGCAGCGCGCCGAACTCGGTGCTCACCCGCGTGCGCTGCGCGTCGAGCGCGACCAGCAGTGCGTCCCAGTCGGGATAGCCCAGGCCCGTGGCGATGCGCAGGCGGTCGCCGGGATCGGTGGGCAGGGCGTGGGTCTGCGCGTCGCGCAGCATCTGCAGGCGGTTTTCCAGCCGGCGCAGGAACGCATAGGCGTGCAGCAGGTCCTGGCCATCCTCGGCCGCCATCTGCCCGCAGGCCACCAACGCCGGCAGCGCGTGCAGCAGGCGCCGCTCGCGCAGGCTGGCATCGCGGCCGCCGCGGATCAGCTGCAGCGCCTGGGACAGGAACTCGATCTCGCGGATGCCGCCGGGGCCGCGCTTGATGTCATCGAACATTTCCCGGCGGGAGACCTCGGCGGTGATCGCCGCCTTCATTTCGCGCAGGCCGTCCAGGGCGGTGAAATCCAGGTAGCGGCGGTACACGAACGGCCGCAGGGTCTGCAGCCAGGCTTCGCCGGCGCCGATGTCGCCGGCTACCGCGCGGGCCTTGAGCCAGGCGTAGCGCTCCCAGTCGCGGCCTTCGCGCTGGAAGTACTGGTCCATGCCGGCAAACGAAAGCGCCACCCGCCCGGCGCTGCCGAACGGGCGCAGGCGCAGGTCCACGCGGTGGCTGAAACCGTCCACGGTGGTTTCATCCAGCAGCCGCGCCAGGCGCTGGCCGAGCCGGGCGAAATATTCTTCCGCCGCCAGCGGACGGGCGCCGTCGGACTCGCCGCCCTGCGGGTAGGCGTAGACCAGATCCACGTCGGAACTGAAATTGAGCTCGCCACCGCCGAGCTTGCCCAGCCCGAACACCACCAGTTGCTGGGCGCTGCCATCGGCGGCGCGGACCACGCCGTGGCGGGCGGCAAACTCCTGTTCGAGCGCCGCCAGGCCGATGCCCAGGCACTGCTCGGCCAGTGCGGTGGCGCCGGCCAGGGTGGCCGGCACATCATCCTGGGCGGCCAGGTCGCGCCAGATCAACCGGGTGGAGGCGGCGGTGCGGTAGCGGCGCAGGCGCTGCGGCCAGTCGCTGGGCTGCTGGGGGTCCAGCTCGGGCAGCGGCAGCGGCGGGCAGCCGGGCTGGATGAGGTGGGCCAGCAGCCCGGGTTGGCGGCACAGGGTGTCGATGGCGAAATCGCTGGTGATGGCCAGCAGGCGGACCTGGTCCAGCACTTCGGCCGGCGGGGGCCAGTGCCCGCCCTCGGTGAGCGACAGGGCCAGGCGCGCCAGGGCGCGGTCAACCAGGGGAACGAGGGCGGTGGGGACAGCGTCGGCGGAGATCGGCATGCAGCGATTATGCAGGGGCTGCATGGCTCACCGGGCAACAACGCGTGTTCACCGGTTGGGCGATCTATTCCGGGCGCGTATCGAGGCGCCCGACCCGGCGGCGTCGCGATGCTCCGGACGCCAGGCATAAAAAAGCCCGCTTGCAGCGAACTGCCAGCGGGCTCTGCTCCCTCCCCCACGTCGGGATGCAGGACGATCTTCTAGGGTCAGCGGACAAGTTGCACGCTGCACTGCAAAACAATACTTGTGGGTACAGAAGCCCATGCAAAGCTGAACAGGGGCTTGCCGCAGCCGTGATTGCCATCCCACCTTGCTCGCACACCCCCGGTGGCGTGGATCGCCGATAATGACGGTCCCCCCAGAAACGTTGTCGTCATGTCTGTCGATCGCATTGCCAACGCGCGTCTGCGTGACCGCGTCGTGTCCGCCGAAGCGGCCGCCGCCCTGATCCAGCCGGGTGAAACCGTCGCCATGAGCGGCTTCACCGGCTCGGGCTACCCCAAGGCGGTGCCGGTGGCGCTGGCCCAGCGCATCGAGGCGGTGCACGCCCAGGGCCTGCCGTTCCAGATCAGCCTGATGACCGGTGCCTCCACCGCCCCGGAGCTGGACGGCGCGCTGGCCAAGGCCGACGGCATCGCCATGCGCATGCCGTTCCAGAGCGACCCGGATGCGCGCAACCGCATCAACGAGGGCAAGCTGGATTACATCGACATCCACCTCAGCCACGTGGCCCAGCATGTGTGGTTCGGGTTCTATGGCGAGATCGACACCGCGGTGGTGGAGGTATCGGCCATCCGCGAGGACGGCTCGCTGGTGCCCTCCACCTCGGTGGGCAACAACAAGACCTGGCTGGACCTGGCCAAGAAGGTGATCATCGAGGTCAACGAGTGGCAGCCGGCCGGCGTGGACGGCATGCACGACATCTACTACGGCACCGCGCTGCCGCCGCACCGCAAGCCGATCCCGCTGGTACACGCCAACGACCGCATCGGCGAGACTTCGCTGCGCTGCGACCCGGACAAGATCGTGGCGGTGGTGCGCACCAACGGCCCGGACCGCAACAGTCCGTTCAGCCCGATCGACAGCACCAGCGAGCAGATCGCCGAACACCTGATCGATTTCCTCAAGCACGAAGTGGCCAAGGGCCGGCTGCCGGCCAACCTGCTGCCGTTGCAGAGCGGGGTGGGCAACATTCCCAACGCGGTGCTGGCCGGGCTGGCCAGGAGCGGCTTCCGCGACCTGGCCGCCTTCACCGAGGTGATCCAGGACGGCATGCTCGACCTGCTGCGCGATGGCGTGCTCAGTTATGCCTCGTGCACCGGCTTCGCGCTGAGCCCGCAGGCCAATGAAACGTTCAAGCAGAACATCGATTTCTACCGCGAGCGCATCATCATGCGCACCCAGGAGATCTCCAACCATCCCGAGCTGGTGCGTCGCCTCGGCTGCATCGGCATGAACGGGATGATCGAGGTGGATCTGTACGGCAACGTCAATTCCACCCATGTGATGGGCACGCGGATCATGAACGGCATCGGCGGCTCGGGCGACTTCGCGCGCAACGGGTTCCTGTCGGCGTTCCTGAGCCCGTCCACGGCCAAGAACGGCAGCATCTCGGCGATCGTGCCGATGGTGAGCCACGTGGACCATACCGAGCACGACGTGTCGGTGATCGTGACCGAGCAGGGCCTGGCCGACCTGCGCGGGCTGACCCCGCGCAAGCGCGCACGGGTGGTGATCGACAACTGCGCCCACCCGGATTTCCGCGACCAGCTCAATGATTATTTCGAGCGTGCCAGCCGCGAGAGTTATGGCAAGCACACCCCGCACCTGTTGCCCGAAGCGCTGTCGTGGCACCAGCGGTGGCTGGATACGGGCACGATGAAGGCGTGATGTAGAAGGCCGGGCACATGCCCGGCCTTTTTTTGTATGCGATGGCGTCGCGCCTACCGCAGAAGGCGAGCGGTAGGGTCGGTTCCCAAACGACTGCCGTGAACCGATCATCATCCGGTAACGCATGACCCCCGAGCGCAGCAAGCGCCTTCCCCGGCCAAGGTCATGCCATCACCGAACGCGGCAGATCCCACGGCGGTCGATCGGGATGCGACCCTACCTCGACTTCGCACATACCGAAGGGCGAGCGGTAGGGTCGGTTC
>DJBL01000094.1 GCA_002435595.1 Stenotrophomonas maltophilia | reverse complement strand
CAGCCGACCAACGGTCGGTGCTACCGGGCCGGTGCCGGCCATACAAAACAAAACCCCGCTTGCGCGGGGTTCTGTTTGCTGCCGGTCTGGCTGGATCAGCCCTTGGCTTTCAGCTTGGCCAGGCGCAGCCAGGTGTCGACCACGGTGTCCGGGTTCAGCGACACCGATTCGATGCCTTCCTGCATCAGCCACTCGGCCAGGTCCGGGTGATCGGACGGGCCCTGGCCGCAGATGCCGACGTACTTGCCCTTGGCCCGCGCCGACTTGATCGCCATCGACAGCAGCTTCTTCACCGCCGGGTTCCGCTCGTCGAACAGGTGCGCCACGATCGAGGAGTCGCGGTCCAGGCCCAGGGTCAGCTGGGTCAGGTCGTTGGAGCCGATCGAGAAGCCGTCGAAGATCTCCAGGAACTCATCGGCGAGCAGTGCGTTGGACGGCACCTCGCACATCATGATGATCTTCAGGCCGTTCTCGCCCTGCTTGAGGCCATTCTGTTCCAGCACCTCGATGACCTTGCGGCCTTCTTCCAGGGTGCGCACGAACGGGATCATGACCCACAGGTTGTCCAGGCCCATCTCGTTGCGCACGCGCAGCACGGCCTGGCACTCCAGGGCGAAGGCGGCCGAGAAGCTCGGGTCGACGTAACGGCTGGCGCCGCGGAAGCCGATCATCGGGTTCTCTTCGTGCGGCTCGTAGGTGCTGCCACCGATCAGGTTGGCGTACTCGTTGGACTTGAAGTCCGACAGGCGCACGATCACCGGGTTCGGCGCCACCGAGGCAGTCAGGGTCGCGATGCCTTCGGCCAGGCGGCCCACATAGAAGCTGACCGGATCGGCATAACCGGCGATCTTCTCGTCGATCTTCTTCTTGGTCGCCGCGTCCTGGCGGTCGTACTCCAGCAGCGCGTTGGGGTGGATGCCGATGTGGCTGGCGATGATCATTTCCAGGCGGGCCAGGCCGATGCCCGCGTTCGGCAGCTGGCCGAAGTCGAAGGCACGTTCCGGGTTGGCCACGTTCATCATGATCTTCAGCGGCGCCGGCGGCATGTTGCCCAGGTCCGTGGTGGTGCGTTCGAACTCAAGAATGCCTTCGTAGATGAAGCCGGTGTCGCCCTCGGCGCAGCTGACCGTCACTTGCTGGCCATCTTCGATGACCTGGGTGGCGTTGCCCGAGCCGACCACGGCCGGCACGCCCAGCTCACGGGCGATGATCGCCGCGTGGCAGGTACGGCCACCGCGGTTGGTCACGATCGCCGAGGCACGCTTCATCACCGGCTCCCAATCGGGGTCGGTCATGTCGGCGATCAGCACGTCGCCGGGCTGCACGCGGGCCATGTCGTCCAGCGACTTCACCACGCGCGCGGTGCCGGCACCGATCTTGGCACCCACCGCGCGGCCTTCGGCCAGCACCTTGCCGTCCTTCTGGTTCAGCGCGAAGCGTTCGATCTGCGTGGCATGGCCGCGCGACTTCACCGTCTCCGGGCGCGCCTGCACGATGAACAGCTTGCCGCTCACGCCGTCCTTGGCCCACTCGATGTCCATCGGGCGGCCGTAATGCTTTTCGATGACCAGCGCCTGCTTGGACAGTTCCTGCACGTCCTCGTCGCTGATCGAGAACACGTTGCGCTGCTCGGCAGGGGTGTCTTCGATGCGCACGCGTTCACCGGGGACATCCGAATACACCATGCGGATGGCCTTGCTGCCCAGCGAACGACGCAGGATCGCCGGCTTGCCCGCGCTCAGGGTGGGCTTGTAGACGTAGAACTCGTCGGGGTTGACCGCGCCCTGCACGACCATTTCGCCCAGGCCGAACGAGGAGGTCACAAACACCACGTCGCGGAAGCCGGACTCGGTGTCCAGGGTGAACAGCACGCCGGAGGAACCCACGCCCGAACGCACCATCAGCTGCACGCCGGAGGACAGGAACACGTCTTCGTGCTTGAAACCGTGGTGCACGCGGTAGGCGATGGCACGGTCGTTGTACAGCGAGGCGAACACTTCCTTGACCTTGAGCACGACATCGTCGGCACCGGTGACGTTGAGGAAGGTTTCCTGCTGGCCGGCAAAGGACGCATCGGGCAGGTCTTCGGCGGTGGCCGAGGAGCGCACGGCCACGGCCACGTCGCCGCCGCCGTTCTCATCGCACAGCTTCCGGTAGGCGCTGCGGATGTCCTGGTCCAGCTGCGGCTGCAGGGGTGCATCGATGACCCAGCCGCGGATCTCCTTGCCGGCAGCGGTCAGCGCGGCGACATCCTCCACGTCCAGCGTGGCCAGCTTGTCGAAAATACGCTTGGACAGATCGTTGTGCGCGATGAAGTCCTTGAAGGCTTCAGCGGTGGTTGCGTACCCGCCGGGGACAGACACCCCCAGACCGGCAAGGTTGCCGATCATTTCGCCAAGCGACGAATTCTTGCCGCCTACGCGGGCCAGGTCGGCCAGGCGCAGTTCGTGCAACCACAGGATGTTCTCGTTCAAGCGCGATGCTCCGTTTGGCCATCGCCCGAGGCGGGCTTGGATGGCCACGTCCGTAGGAAGAAGCCGATATGATGCCGGGCAGACCGCTGTCGGCACAAGCTTGTATCGACGGCCTTTTTAAGCTTCAGAGGGGGTAAAAGGCGCATGTCGACGATCCGTCCGGTGTTCTACGTGTCCGATGGAACCGGTATCACCGCTGAAACCATTGGGCATAGCCTCCTGACCCAGTTCTCCGGGTTCAGCTTCATTACCGACCGCATGTCGTTCATCGACGACCCCGAAAAGGCCCGCGAAGCCTGCGAACGGATCCGCGCGGCCGGGGAGCGCTACCAGGTCCGCCCGATCGTGGTCAGTTCCTGCGTGGACAGCGGCCTGAGCGTGATCCTGGCCGAAAGCGGCGGGCTCATGCTGGATGTGTTCGCCCCCTTCATCGAGCCGCTGGAGCGCGAACTGGCGGTCAACCGGCACTCCCGGGTGGGCCAGGCGCACGGCATGGTCGACTTCGAGACCTACCACCGGCGCATCAACGCGATGAACTTCGCGCTGACCCATGACGACGGCATCGCCATCAACTACGACGACGCCGACGTGATCCTGGTGGCCGTGTCGCGGGCCGGCAAGACCCCCACCTGCATCTATCTGGCCCTGCATTACGGGGTGCGCGCGGCCAATTACCCGCTCACCGACGAGGACCTGGAGCACGACCGCCTGCCGCCCCGGCTGCGGCCCTACCGCAAGAAGCTGTTCGGCCTGACCATCGACCCGGACCGGCTGCAGCAGATCCGCCAGGAGCGCCGGCCCAACTCGCGCTACGCCAACCTGGAGACCTGCAAGCGCGAGGTGGCCGCGGCCGAGACCATGTTCCGGATGGAGCGGATCGCGACCCTGAGCACCACCCATACCTCGATCGAGGAGATTTCCAGCAAGGTGCTGACCACCCTGGGACTGCAGCGCGAGCTGTATTGATCGGGGCACCGGTGCGCGCGCACCGCGCGCACGATCCACCATGGTGGTCTGCTGCGGGCGCTGCTGGCCGTGGAGCGGGGCGGGCAGCGGTTGGGGTCGACACCACCGCCCCCCCTTTGGCCGGGGCCTGGCCGCCCCCACGTTGGAGGATCAACGTTGTAGGATCGAGACATGGCCCAGGCATCCCCCCGCATCGAACGCATCCCCAGGCTCAGCCGCCTGAGCTGGCTGATGGGGCTGTATGCGGAGAACTACCAGCACCTGGTGCGGCTGTTCGCACCGGCCGAACTGGTGCCCGGCAGCTACGTGTCCTCGGTGGGCGACGGCCTGGATGTACGCCTGGACGTCATCGAGTGCCACCGCTACACCGTGGAGCTGCGGCTGACCTATGACTTCGCCGACCCGGTCACCGGCCAGCCGGACCCCTCGGCCTACGTGCGCCTGTACCGCGATGCGCGCCAGGCCGAAACCACCCACTGTTACGTCGGCCGCCGCTGGCAGGACGTGGTGGGCATGTACCCGCCGCCGGCGGAGCTGATCAGCCACCGCATGCGGATGAACACCTTCCTCGGCAAATGGCTGGAGTACCTGGCCGAGCGCGGCCACGGCGTGGCCACCCTGCGCCGCGACGCCGATGCGCTGCCGGCGCCGGCCGACACCCGGCGCACCCCCGTGGCCGGCTGAGCGGCCAGGCGCGCCGATCGCGCATAATCGGGGTTTGCGTCCCGCGAGCCTGTCATGCCCTACACCCCGATCATGGCCACCCTTGGCTACGTGCTGTCGCCCGATGGCACCCAGGCCCTGATGATCCACCGCAATGCGCGTCCCGGCGACCTGCACCTGGGCAAGTACAACGGGCTGGGCGGCAAGATGGAGCGTGACGAGGACGCCGCCGCCTGCATGCGCCGGGAGATCCGCGAAGAAGCCGGCATCGAATGCGGGGCGATGCGCCTGCGCGGCACGATCAGCTGGCCCGGCTTCGGCAAGAACGGCGAGGACTGGTTCGGCTTTGTGTTCATCATCGACGACTTCACCGGGACGCCGCTGACCTCCAACCCGGAAGGCACCCTGGAGTGGGTGGACCTGGACAAGCTCGACACCCTGCCGCTGTGGGAAGGCGATCGCAGCTTCCTGCCGCTGGTGTTCGGCGAGGACCCGCGCGCCTTCCACGGCGTCATGCCGTACCGCGACGGTGCGATGGAGTCCTGGAGCTTCACCCGCCTGTAGTACCGGCCGCCGGCCGGGATTACCGCCGCGCCAGCAGCAGATGGAAGTGCTTCTGCACCGGGCGCCCGTCATTGCTGAGGCCGGTTTCCCGGTGCGCACGCCACCCGCACACCCGCAGCCCGCTGCTGCGCAGTGCCAGCTCCACCGTGGCCAGCTCGTGCAGGTGGAAGTGGTGCGCGGTGAAGGGCAGGGTGCGCATGAAGGCGGCATCGCCGAAGGCCAGGCACAGTCGCCCACCGGGGCGCAGCACCCGCGCCAGCTCGGCCAACGGTGCGCCGGGGTCATCCCAGAAGTACAGCGTATTGACCGCCAGTGCGGCATCGATGCAGGCATCGTCGATCTCCAGCGCATGGGCGTCGCCCAGCTGCACGCTGGCCCGCGCCTGCAGGCCGGCACCGGCCAGCCGGTCCTGCGCGGCATCGACCATTGCCGCCGACATTTCAATACTCAGATAGCGGCTGCCGGGCGCGCGCAGCAGCTCAGCGGCGAAGGCGGCATTGCCCGGGCCGATCTCCAGCACCTGTTCGCCCGCCGCGACGGCCAGCAGTGCGATCGCGGCCTGGTTGAGCGCGCCGTTGCTGCGGTTCATGGATTCGGCCACGGCCAGGGCATGGTCGCCATGCGGGTGGCGCAACTGGGCGGCGAGATGTTCGGGGGACAGCACGCAGGCAACTCCTGTCGCAAGAGGCGGGCAGGACGGGCGGCGGCGGGTCCGCCGCGCACCATAGCGCAACCGGCGCCGCGCGCGAAGTGCCTGCGGCCGGGTCGCAGATGCCATCCGGTGATCACCAGATCACCACTGTCGCGTCTATTGAGACGGAGTTGTCCACAGGGGGTGTGGATGACTGGTGCGCAAGTTTGTGGATAAGCCGTGGCAGCCCCCGCAGCACCTCGCTGTCAAGATGGGTGGCCAAAAATTCACCGTCGGTCATGCCCGCGTGAAGGCAGCGCCAAGGTCCGGGCGCCCCCGACGCCTCCCCGCTCTGTCGCGGTTCGGGCCGGGCGCGGTACTCTCTTGCGATTGCCGTCTACAGATCTTCCATGAAACGTCACTTCTCGATGCTGCGCGAGTTCCACCTGGCGGACTGGTTCACCCTGGCCAACGCGTTCTGCGGCACTGGCGCGGTGTTTGCGGCCATGCGCTTCCTGCAGGACGGCGAACGCAGCTACCTGCTGTTCGGCATGGCGCTGATCCCGCTGGCCTTCATCTTCGATGCACTGGACGGGTGCATCGCACGCTGGCGCAAATCCAGCTCCACCCTCGGCCGCGAGCTGGATTCGCTCTCGGACATCATTTCCTTCGGCGTGGCCCCGGCCGCGCTGGCCTATGCCTGCGGCATGCAGGGCGGCTGGGACTGGCTGGTGCTGAGCTATTTCGTGTGCTGCGGGGTGAGCCGGCTGGCGCGCTACAACGTGACTGCCGAAGCCCTGGCCGGTGAAGGCGACAAGGTGCCGTACTTTGAAGGCACGCCCATCCCGACCAGCCTGGCGCTGGTGGTGGTGCTGGCGGTGGCGGCCAGCATGGGCGCGATCGGCCAGGACCTGTGGCTGGGCCAGTGGCAGCTGGGCCCGTGGCAGCTGCACCCGATGGTGCTGTTGTTCGCGCTGTCCGGTTCGCTGATGATCAGCAAGACCCTGCGCATCCCCAAGCCGTGAGCCTGAGCGCTTCCATGTCCATGCCCCTCCCGACCGTGCCTGGAGCGCGCCGATGAGCACCGCCGGCAGCGGCGGCAACGCCGGCGATTTCGAAGCCCTGGCCCGGCAGTATTTCGGTGCCTGGGGCGATGCGCTGCGGCATGCCGCGGTGCCGCCCGGCGCAGCCGGCCCCGCCTCGCCGGGGCAGGGCAGCTGGCAGCAGGCCATCGATGGTTGGGCGCGGATGATGCCCGATGCGACCAGCGCCCCGGCCGATGAGGCCGTACGCCGCTTCCGCGAGCAGGCCGGTGGCTGGTACGGCACCATGCAGCAGGTGGCCGCGCAGTTCGCCGGCCGCGATGCCAGCAGCGCCGACGTGGCCCAGGCCTGGAAACAGGCCGTGGAAGGGCAGGGCGACGGCCTGCTGCAGTGGATGCTGCAGGGCGCGCGCGGGCACACCCAGGCCGGTGGCCCGGACCTGTTCGCGCTGCTGGAAACCCTTCAACGTGACCTGGGGCCGTGGCTGCAGAGCCCCGCATTCGGCCCCGGGCGCGAACACCAGGCACGCTGGCAGGCCCTGCTGCGTGCCCAGCAGGACTACCAGGCGCATTCGCGCGACTATGTGGATCAGATCAAGCAGGCGCTGGAGGATGCCTTCGCGCTGTTCGAGCAGCGCCTGGCCGAACACGAGCAGCCGGGCAACCAGCTGACCAGTGCGCGGGCGATGTTCGACCTGTGGATCGAGGCGGCCGAGGAGGCGTACGCCAAGGTCGCGCTGTCCGAGCCGTTCCAGCAGGTGTATGCCGCGCTGGGCAATGCGCAGATGCGCCTGCGTGCGGCCACCCAGCACGAAATCGAGCGGGTCTGCGAGGCGGTCGGCATGCCCACCCGCACCGAGATGGATGCCGCCCATCGCCGCATCACCGAACTGGAGCGGCTGGTACGACGCATGGCCGCCGCCGCCGCGCCCCAGCCGACAGCAGCGGCACCGACGCCGACAACGCGCCCGCGTGCGGCCAGCGCTG
>DJBL01000179.1:373-28079 GCA_002435595.1 Stenotrophomonas maltophilia | reverse complement strand
TGACCTCTGCCGACGACCGCGTCGGCTCCCCCCGCAAAAGACCGGCTCCGGCCAGGGTCATGCCCACCCTCGGCCGGGACACGGTACGTGCAGTCGTCTGGGGAGCGACCCTACCGTCGGTGGCCGACGCACGGGCCCAGAGGCGGGCCGTGTCCGGCCTGTCGCGTGGCAGGTGACACCTGCGGCATGCCGCATCAGTCAAAGGGCGCATCGCGCACCTGGTAGGGTCGGTTCCCAAACGACCGCCGCTATCGCTGATCGGCACGACGAACGCATGACCTTCGCCGAAGACCGCTCCAATTCCCCGTGCAAACATCCGCTCCGGCCAAGGTCATGCCCACCCTCGGCCGGGACACGGCACGTGCAGTCGTCCGGGGAGCGACCCTACCGTCGGTGGCCGACGCACGGGCCCGAGGCGGGCCGCGTCCGGCCTGTCGCGTGGCAGGTGACACCGGCGGCATGCCGCATCGGTCGAAGGGCGCATCGCGCGCGCTGGTGGGGTCGGTTTCCTGAATGACATTGACCGCGCCACACCCGGGCACAAAAAAAAAGCCCGGCACAGGGCCGGGCTTTTTCGTCGCTGCATCAACCGCGCATCACACCCGGCCGAATACCAGGGCCGCGTTGGTGCCGCCGAAGCCGAAGCTGTTGGACATCACCGTGTTCAACTGGGCGTCCTGGCTGGCGCGCACGATCGGGAAGCCCTCCACCAGCGGGTCCAGCTCGCCGATGTTGGCCGAGCCGGCGATGAAGCCATCGCGCATCATCAGCAGGCAGTAGATCGCTTCATGCACGCTCGCCGCGCCCAGCGAATGGCCGGACAGCGCCTTGGTCGAGGACAGCGGCGGGATCGCCTCGCCGAACACTTCGCGTACCGCCTTCAGCTCGGTGACATCACCCAACGGGGTGGAGGTGCCGTGCGTGTTGAGATAGTCGATCGGGCCGCTCAGGTTGGCCATGGCCATGTTCATGCAGCGCACCGCGCCTTCACCGGACGGGGCGACCATGTCGGCACCGTCGGAGGTGACGCCGTAGCCGACCAGCTCGGCGTAGATGCGCGCACCACGGGCCACGGCGTGGTCGTAGTCCTCCAGCACCAGCATGCCGCCGCCACCGGCGATGACGAAGCCGTCGCGGTCCTTGTCATACGGACGCGAGGCAGTGGCCGGGGTGTCGTTGAAGCGGGTGGACAGCGCGCCCATGGCGTCGAACATCACGCTCATCGACCAGTGCAGGTCTTCACCCCCGCCGGCGAACATCACGTCCTGGGCGCCGTGGCGGATCAGGTCGGCGGCCGCGCCGATGCAATGGGCCGAGGTGGCGCACGCGGCCGACAGCGAATAGCTCAGGCCCTTGATCTGGAAGGCGGTGGCCAGGCAGGCCGACACGGTCGAGCACATCGTGCGCGGCACCATGTACGGGCCGACCTTGCGCACGCCACGCGCGCGCAGGATGTCGGCCGATTCGACCTGCCACTGGCTGGAGCCGCCGCCGGAGCCGGCGATCAGGCCGGTGCGCGGGTTGGCGACCTGGCTTTCATCCAGGCCGGCATCGGCGATCGCATCGCGCATGGCGATGTAGGCATAGGCCGAGGCATCGCTCATGAAGCGCTTGACCTTGCGGTCGATCTGCGCGTCCAGGTCCAGCTCGATGTTGCCGCCGACGTGGCTGCGCAGGCCGGCTTCGGCGTGGTCGGGCAGGGTGCGGATGCCGGCGCGGCCTTCACGCAGTGCATTGGACACCGTGTCCAGATCGTTGCCCAGGCACGAGGTGATGCCCATTCCGGTAATGACGACGCGACGCATCAGAAGTTCTCGGTGGAGGTGAACAGACCTACGCGGAGGTCTTTGGCGGAATAGATTTCGCGGCCGTCCACCAGCATGCGGGCGTCGGCCTGGGCCATCACCAGCTTGCGGTTGATGACGCGGGTAATGTCGATCTCGTAGCTGACCAGCTTGGCCTCGGGCAACACCTGGCCGGTGAACTTCACTTCACCGCAGCCCAGGGCGCGGCCACGACCGGGCGCACCCAGCCAGGTGAGGTAGAAACCGGTGAGCTGCCACATGGCATCCAGGCCCAGGCAACCGGGCATGACCGGATCGCCGATGAAATGGCAGCCGAAGAACCACAGGTCCGGGCGGATATCCAGTTCGGCGCGTACCAGGCCCTTGCCGTGGGGGCCGCCGTCGTCGCGGATGTCGGTGATGCGATCGAACATCAGCATCGGATCGTTGGGCAGGCGACCGCTGCCCGGGCCGAACAGTTCACCGCGGGCGCTGGCCAGCAGTTGTTCGCGCGAGAACGCGTGGAGACGAGTCATGGAAAGCGCAATCCTGAAGAAGTTGCCATCGGGTAAAGCCGGCCGTGGGTCGGCTATGTTGCTTGGATACAAGTGCGCAAGAGTGCAGAGGAAAAGTGATTCAATCAAACGTTTTAACCGTACGCTGGCGTAGTGTTTTCAGCTTGAAAAACGCATGTTGTTGTTATGAAAAGACCATACTCAGGCGTGTGGCTGTAATCTTGTTCATCTAGCCATCCGCTTCCAGGTCCGAGCCTTCCCGACGTGTCCGTTCTGCGCAAAATCATCCATGTGGACATGGACGCGTTCTACGCGTCGGTGGAGCAGCGCGACGATCCGTCGCTGCGCGGGCGGCCGGTGGTGGTGGCGTGGAAAGGCGCGCGATCGGTGGTATGCGCGGCGTCCTACGAGGCGCGGGTGTTTGGCATCCGTTCGGCGATGCCGGCGTTGCGCGCGGAGCGGCTGTGTCCGGATGCGGTGTTCGTGCCGCCGGATTTCGCGCGGTACAAGGCGGTGTCGCGGCAGGTACGGGAGATTTTCCTGCGGCATACGGATCTGGTGGAGCCGTTGTCGTTGGATGAGGCGTATCTGGATGTGACGGTGCACAAGGGCGGGATGACGGTGGCGACGGAGATCGCGGCGATCATCCGCGGGCAGATTCGCGAAGAGACGTCGTTGACGGCGTCGGCGGGGATCGCGCCGAACAAGTTCCTGGCCAAAATCGCATCAGACTGGCGCAAGCCGGACGGTCAGTTCGTGGTGCCGCCGCACCGGGTGGAGCGTTTCCTGACGCCGTTGCCGGTCAATCGCGTGCCGGGGGTGGGCAAAGTGATGGAGGCCAAGCTGGCCGAGCTGGGGATCGTGACGGTGGGCGATCTGCGGGCGCTGCCGTTGGAGCAGCTGGAGGGGCGGTTCGGGAGTTTCGGTGCGCGGTTGTACAGCCGTGCGCGCGGGATCGATGAGCGGGCGGTGGAGCCGGACCAGCCGGTGCAGTCGATTTCATCGGAAGATACGTTTGCCGAGGATCTGCCGCTGGAGGCGTTGGACGCGGCGATCGTGGAGCTGGCCGGGAAGACGTGGGCGGCGACGCGCAAGACCGAGCGGGTGGGGCATACGGTGGTGCTGAAGTTGAAGACGTCGCAGTTTCGGATCATTACGCGGAGTTTTACGCCGGAGTCGCCACCGGAATCGGGTGAGGAGGTGCGCAATATCGCGCTGGCGTTGCGGGCGCGGGTGGATCTGCCGGCGGAGACGCGGTATCGGTTGGTGGGGGTTGGGTTGGGTGGGTTTCGCGAGCGCGAGGCGGTGAGTCAGCCTGGGCTGTTTGATCATTTGGAGGGTGGGTGAGTTTTGCTGTCTGCTGACAGCTGACAGCCAACTTCAACAGCCAACGTCAACAGCCAACGTCAACAGCCAACGTCAACAGCCAACGTCAACAGCCAACGTCAACAGCCAACGTCAACAGCCAACGTGCCGGCACTGAGGGGCTGGGTGGTGCGGGTGGGTTGGCAGGACACGCCGTGAACCCATCCCTGGGGGCTCGTGGGCGCCATCCATGGCGCCCAACGGTCCCGCCAACCCACCCGCACCACCCTCTGACACTCTTTCTGCGCGTTGGGAAGGCAACGGCGTCGTTGCTGCAACGCTGGGTGCTCGCCTTGCACGTCATGGTTTCGTGCGCCGGATGCCGGATGCCGGATGCCGGATGCGGGATGCGGGATGCGGGAAGCCGGATGCGGGATGCGGGATGCGGGATGGGAATGGGAATGGAGATGGGGAATGGAGTTGGGGATGGGGAATGGGAATGGGGAATGGGGAACGGGGGTGTGGTCTGTACTGCCTGGTAGGGTCGCATCCCGATCGACTGCCGATGCGCCGTCAACGTTCGGTTATGGCATGAGGCTGAACAACATCGCGCTTTGCTGTTTGATGCGTCACATCGGTTCTCCGCTGCTACTTGCGTGATCACGGCCCCTGCGTTTCGCGCTGCGCGACCTTCGCACGGGTCTGCAACGATCGCGTGCTTTCTGCCCGCCGTGCTTGCGGTGCGCGAATGTGCGGCTCGGTAGGGTCGCATCCCGATCGACTGCCTGTGCTTTGCCAACGCTCTGTGGTGGCATGACAACAATCACCGCGGTGCTTCTTTCTGGATGCGTTACATCGCTTTCTCCACCGCGTGACGCGCGCTCACGGCCACTGCATTTCGCCCTTGGCGACCTTTGCGCTGATCTCCAGCGAGCACACGCCCAGCAGGGTCGGGTAACGTTTTTTTATCGCGGCGACCAAGGCGTCCGCATTCGTGCTGCGTGCGGTTTCTTCATCGAACGCGCGGATGTACTCGGCGGTGAAGGTGAGGCGGATCGGTAGGGTCGCATCCCGATCGACTGCCTGTGCTCTGCCAACGTTCTGTTGTGGCATGACAACAATCACCGCGGTGCCTCTTTCTGGATGCGTTACATCGCTTTCTCCACCGCGTGACGCGCGCTCACGGCCACTGCATTTCGCCCTTGGCGACCTTTGCGCTGATCTCCAACGAGCCCACGCCCGGCAGGGTCGGGTAACGTTTTTTCATCGCGGCGACCAAGGCGTCCGCATTCGTGCTGCGCGCGGTTTCTTCATCGAACGCGCGGATGTACTCGGCGGTGAAGGTGAGGGCGGTGGCGTCCAGGGCGGCGCCCCGTGCGTAGTGGCCGGGGATGACGTGGGCAGGCTTGAGGGCCGCGAGGGTGGTCAGGGTGGTCAGCCAATCGGTGTGCGATTGGGGGCTTTGGGTGTCGGCCATCCAGACGTGTTCGCCGGCAACGACGGGAATGCCGCCCACGAGGGTGCGCAGGCTGGGTATCCAGAGCACGGTGCGGTCGGGGGTGGGGCCGTGGAGGCCGATGAGCGTCAGCGGCTGGCCTTCCAGGGTGAGGGTGTCGCCCTGGAGGATGTCGGGAATGACGATGCGGCTGGGTTTGTCGGCGCCCATCTGCGGGCCCCAGTAGGCGAGTTTGCCGGCGTGGGTGGCGGTGATGTGGGCCACGGTGGGGGCGGTGGCGACGATGCGGGCGTGCGGGAAGGCGTCCTGCAGGGTGGCCAGGCCGAAGTAGTAGTCCGGGTCGCCGTGGCTGATGTAGATGGTGGTCAGCTGCTTGCCGGAGGCGCGGATGCGCTGCACCAGTTGGGCCGCGTCGGACGCGGCGAACTGGGCGTCGATGAGGATCGCCTCGCGGCGGCCGGTAACCAGGGTGGAGGCGACCGAGAACCGTGCTTTGTCGCCGGGGTGGTAGGGCTGTACCTGCAGCGCGTGGGCTTGGGCGGTGGCCGTGGCGGCGTGGCTGATGGCCGGTGCGGTCACGGCGAGCGCGGTACCCAGCGTCAACGCCAGGGCCAGGGTGGTGCGCGAGACGTTCGGCATATCAGGAATTCCTGTGCAGAGCGGCCCCGACATGACACCGGGGCCGGTAGAGCCGACCGTTGGTCGGCTGCTTCACATCGGCAGCCGGGTCAGTACGCAACCGTGGCGATCTGCCGCACGTACTGCGGGGTTTCGATCTCGCTGACGAAGGCGTCGGCGTAGTCGGCGTAGCTGATCCGGCTGTGGCCGTCAGCCCCCACCAGGAAGTTGCGGGCCTGGGTGCGGAAGCCACCGCGCTGCGGGCCGGGGCCGATCTCGGCGGCGGGCGAGTAGAAGGTCCAGTCCAGGTCGTCGACGGCCTGCAGCTGCTTCAGCGTCTCGCGCGCGGCCAGGGCAACCGGCTTGTAGGCGTCCGGGAAGCCCTCGGTATCCACCAGCTGTACGCCGGGGGCGACTTCCAGGCTGCCGGCGCCGCCGACCATGATGAAGCGCGGCACGCCGGCCTGGCGCGCGGCCTTGACCAGCGCGGCGCTGGTGGTGGTCACGGTGCTGGGCGCATCGCCCGGACGCGGGCCGAAGGCGCTGGCCAGCACGTCGTGGCCGGCGATCACCGCGGCCAGGGCGTCGGTGTCATCCAGCGCGGCGACGGCCAGCTGGGCGCCGTCCAGTTCGGCCGGCAGGTCGGTTTCACGGCGCACGATGGCGGTGACCTGATGGCCGCGGGCGAGGGCCTGGCGGGCGATTTCACGGCCGATGTTGCCGGTGGCACCAACGAGGGCGATTTTCATGGGGGCGGATCCGTTGAGGAAGGAAGGCCAGCGTATGCGTCTGGAATCGAACGAAAAACCGCGTATAACGGGCTAATTTGTTGCGCGGATCGATCAAATGGACCGGATGACGGCGATGAACGTGTTCGTGGAGGTGGTCGAGCGCGGCAGCCTGACCGCGGCGGCCGAGGCGCTGGAGATGTCGCGTGCGATGGTGACCCGCTACCTGGCCGAGGTGGAGCGCTGGCTGGGCGCGCGGTTGCTGCACCGGACCACGCGCCGGATCAGCCTGACCGGCCCGGGCGAGGCGGCGCTGCTGCGGTTCCGGCAGATCCTGGCCATCGGCGATGAACTGCACGGCGAACTGGCCAGCGACAACCCCGAACCGCACGGGCTGATCCGGGTCACGGCGAGCGTGTCCTTCGGGCAGATCCACCTGGCCGCGGCGGTGGCCGACTTCGTCAAGCGGTATCCGCTGACGCGGGTGGAGCTGCTGCTGGTGGACCGGGTGGTCAACCTGGTCGAAGAACGCGTGGATATCGCGGTGCGCATCTCGCGTGCGATCGACCCGGCGCTGATCGCGCGGCGGCTGGCCCCGTGCCGTTCGGTGCTGTGCGCGGCGCCGTCGTACCTGGCCGAACGCGGTGCGCCGACCACGGCCGACGCGCTGGCCGCGCACAACTGCCTGACCCACCACTACGTGGGCAAGAGCGTGTGGCATCTGCAACGCGACGGACGGAAGATCGCGGTGGCGGTGGGTGGCAACATCAGTGCCAATGAAGCATCCCTGCTGCTCGAAGCGGTGCGTGCCGGCGCCGGCATCGCGATGCTGCCCACCTACCAGATCGCGCCGTTGCTGCGCAGTGGCGAGCTGATCGAGGTGCTGCCCGATTACGAAGTGGAAGGCCTGGGCATCCACGCGGTGTATGCCTCACGCCGGCAGCTGCCGACGATCATGCGCAGCTTCCTGGATTTCCTGGTGGAACGCTTTTCCAGCCCGGAATTCCTGGCGCAGCTGTAAACGCGGCGCTACCCGGGCGTGCAACGGCATCACACGCGCACCTCCGTACAATGGTGCTTCCCTGCTGTGGAAGTGAGCATTGCCTTGTCGTATCCGTATCCGTTGGTGGTGTTTGATCTGGATGGCACGCTGGTGGACAGCGCGGCCGATATCGCCGAAGCCCTGAACCGCACGCTGCAGGACTGGCAGTTGCCGCGCGTGCCCGAGGCCACCGTGCTGACCTGGATCGGCGATGGCGTGCGCCGGTTGGTGGAGCAGGCCTTCGATGCGGCTGGCAGCGCCGTCGACCTGGACGCGGTGATGCCCGGTTTCATGCGCCATTACGAAGCGTGCCTGTTGCGCAGCCCGCGCCTGTTCGACGGGGTGGAAGCGGCGTTGCATGCACTGCGCGATGAGGGCGTGGCGTTGGCGATCTGCACCAACAAGCCGTCGGCCCTGGTGGCGCCGTTGCTGCAGCACTTCGGACTGCAGGCGCAGTTTGCACTGGTACTGGGCGGTGATTCGTTGCCCGAGCGCAAGCCCAGCGGGGCGCCCTTGCGGCATATCGCCGCGCACTTCGGGGTGGCCCCGCAGGCGGCGCTGATGGTGGGTGATTCGATCACCGATTACCGCGCCGCGGTGGACGCGGGCATGCCGGTGGCGCTGGTGCGCTATGGGTATCCGCGCGGGCTCGATCTGGACAACGTCGAGGCAGTGGCGGTGATGGACGATCTGCGGGAACTGCTGGCGCTGTAACGAGCGTGTGCCGACCCAAAGGTCGGCACCCACCCGGCGGAGGGACGGCGGGCGTGCCGCCGTCCCGCGCGCTTACTTGGGCTGGTAACGCACGCTCAGGCGGTACTCGCGGCCGGGCTGGTTGAACCAGGCCACGGTTTCGTAGTCGCGGTCGAACACGTTGCTGACCCGGCCCAGCACCGACCAGTCGCGACTGATCGCGTATTCCAGGCGCAGATCCAGCGTGCCGTAGCCGGCCAGGCGCACGGTGTTGGCGGCGTTGTCGTAGCGCTTGCCCGCGCCGTTGGCGGTGATGCCGGCGCGGAAGTCGCCGAAGCGGCGGTCGATGTCCAGGCGCGCGGTGTTCTGCGCGCGGCGCGCCAGCCAGTTGTCGAACTGCGCGCTGCCGTCGGTACGGTTGCGCGGATCGGTGTGGCTGAGCTGGGCGTTCACGTCGAACCCGGCCAGCGTGATCGCGCCGGTCAACTCGGCACCGCGGATGCGGGCCTTTTCTACCTGCGACATCATGAAGGTGGTGGAATCGTAGGTGATCAGGTCATCGATGCGGGTTTCATACACGTCCAGGCCCCAGCGCCAGCCGTCACCCTGCTGGGCGATACCGAGGTTGGCGCTCTTGGACGTCTCCGGGTCCAGGCCCGGCACGCCGCTCCACGGGTCGTACAGGTCACTGAAGGTGGGCGCCTTGAACGCGGTGCCGTAGCTGGCGTTCAGGCGCAGGCCGCTGCCCAGTTCCATGCCCCAGCCGAGGCTGCCGGTGGTGTGGTTGCCGAACTGTTCGTTGTCATCGTTGCGCACGCTGGCCTGCAGGTGGTGTGCGCCGAAACGGCCCTGGTACTGCACGAACACGCCGGTGTTGTCGCGGCTGTCGACCAGGTAGCCGGCGCTGCTGCCATCCAGGTTGTCCT
Organism: Stenotrophomonas maltophilia; assembly: GCA_002435595.1. Lineage (GTDB taxonomy): Bacteria > Pseudomonadota > Gammaproteobacteria > Xanthomonadales > Xanthomonadaceae > Stenotrophomonas > Stenotrophomonas maltophilia_AC. The sequence goes on along the minus strand of DJBL01000179.1, from coordinate 19,012 downwards.
GGCTCCAGTCCACGCCGGCGCTGAGCAGCTGACCGTCGGCAAGGCCGATGTCGGCCTGTGCCGAGGCGCTGTCGCGGTGGGTCTGCGCCGCACCCAGCCAGGTGCTGCCGTTGTAATTGTCTGATTCGTTGTCGGCACGGCCGACATTGACGGTCAGGTTGAAGCGCTCGGACGGGGTATAGCGGACCTTGCCGCCGAGCACCTGCTGCAGCGTTTCCGAATAGTTGTAGTAGCCGTCGTAGTGGTTCTCGCCCTCGGCGCGCAGCGCGGTGCCTTCCACGCTCAGCGCATCGGTCAGCGCGTAGCCGCCACGCAGGCTCATGGACAGGTTGCGGTAGCCGTCGCGGTCGGGTTCATCGGCGCCGCAGCCGGCGAAGGTCGCCGCATCGCCCCGGCAGGCATTGATGCCGTCGGTGTGCTGGTAGGCGATATCGGTGCCGAACCAGCCGCGCTCGCCGCTGCCGCCGAAGCCACCGCTGGCCTCGCGCAGGCCATTGCTGCCGCCACCCACCTGGACGTGCGGGGCGAAGGTGCCGGCGTTGCGGCGGGTGAAGATCTGGATCACGCCACCGATCGCATCGGCACCGTACAGGCTGGACTGCGGCCCGCGCACGATCTCGATGCGCTCGATCTGGGCCAGCGGCAGGTCCTGCAGCATGGCCAGGCCGAGGTCGCCGGTGTTGATGCGCACGCCATCGACCAGCACCAGGGTGTGGGCCGAGTTGGTGCCACGCAGGAACAGCGAGCTTTGCTTGCCCAGCCCGCCGCTGTTGTTGATGTTGATGCCGGCGCGGCCGCGCAGCAGGTCCTGCAACGACGGCGCCTGGCTGCGCTCGATCTCGGCGCGGTCGATCACCTGCGCAGGCGAGATGCTGTCCTGCAGGGCGATCGGGGTGCGGGTGGCGGTGACCAGCACCTGGTCCAGCGCGGTGGTGTCGTCCTGGGCCGATGCCAGCAGCGGCAGCGCCGACAGCACGGCCAGGGAAAGAACGCGGGTTTGCAGCTTCATCAATGACTCCATGCACCGCGCACGCCCGCGCGGCAAGGGGTGGGGATGATCGCGACGCAGGGGAAGTCACTCGACGGTGGGCGGACGCGCACGGCGCCGCTTGCCGCCGCCATGCCCGCCGCATCGCAACCAGTCGTCTTCCAGGCCGGTCTCCGGGCTTGCGGGTCGATGGCGGTGCCATCGCACCCGGCGCCTTCCCATGCACGAGGCACAGTGGCGTATTGCCGGGTGTTTCCACGCTTACCGTTGCGGGGGCAGCGCCGGAGTGGCAGGCAGGGGTCTGCTGCGTCACCGGCTTCCCGTTTCAACCTGCCGGCATGCGCCGCAGGTCACCTGGAAGTGCGCGCAGTGTAGAGCAAAGGCCTGCCTGCCACAGCGGCGCGGTCGCGGGTGGCCGCGCTCGAGCGGTTAGAATGCGCCTCGTTCTACGATGTGATCCCCATGAACCCACCGTGGTTGCAGCACCCTTGCCGGTCCATCGGCCCCTCCGCGCGGTTGCCCGCAGGGCCCACCGCCGCGGTGCCGGCATGATCCTGGACCTGCTCCGCCACGCCAGCACCGGCCGCGATGGCCACCTGGATGGCCGCACCGATCCCGCGCTGGAAGATGGCAGTACCGAGGCGCTGTGCGCGCGTTATGCCACGCTGGGTTGGGAGCGGGTGCTCAGTTCGCCGCGACAGCGTGCGCTGGCCACGGCCCAGGCGCTGGCGCAGCCGCGCGGGCTGGCGGTGATCGACGACGAGGAATGGGAAGAGCTGGATTTCGGCGACTGGGATGGCCAGCCGCTGCACGAGCTGCCGATGCAGCAGTTGCAGGCGTTCCATCTGGATCCGCACGCCAACCCACCGCCGCACGGCGAGAGCTGGGGCCACTTCGAGCGCCGCATCGTGCGTGGCCTGCACCGCCTGCTGGATGAGCCAGCGCCGCCGTCCACGCTGATCGTCAGCCACGGTGGACCGTTGCGGATGGTGCTGTCGCAGGTATGTGGGATGCCGATGGCCATGTGCTGGGCGCTGCGCATCGACCACGGCACGCGGCTGCAGCTGCGCGTGGAGCGCGAAGGCGACCGCCTCTGGGGCGAGCTGCTGGAACTGCAGCAGGCCTGATCAGGCGTTTTCTTCGTCGCTGTCCAGCGGCAGCGCATCCTCGCGGTCATCATCGTCGCGGCGTTCGGCGGTGCGGTCAAACACCGGGCCGGACGCCGGCGGGGCCTTCTTCAGGGGCTTGTCGGCGATGATCGCCTCGTACTCGGCCACCAGTTCGCTGCGGCGTGCCTCGGGAAGCTCCTGCCAATGGCAGTCCTGCAGCGCGCCCTCCAGCGAGTAGAGCAGGTTGAGGCTGGGCTTGAAGCCGGCCCGGCGGACCTTGACGAAGGCACCGACCGCGCCGATCGCGGTCAGCTCCTCGGGCGTGCGCAACCCGACCTGGCGCAGCCAGGCCGCGCTCTTGGGACCGATGTTGCGCAGCTTGGCACTCATCCCAGCGCCTCGACGAACACCGCGGCGATCGCTTCCAGGCCGGCCTGGTCCTCGGCGTCGAAACGCGCCAACGAGGGGCTGTCCAGGTCGAACACCCCGATCAGGGTGTCGCCCTGCACCAGGGGCACCACCAGTTCCGAGCGCGAGGCCGAATCACAGGCGATGTGGCCGGGAAAGGCATCCACGTCCTCGATGCGCTGGGTGACGCGCTGGCTGGCGGCTGCCCCGCACACGCCCTTGTCCAGCGGGATGCGCACGCAGGCCGGCAGGCCCTGGAACGGACCGACCACCAGCTCGGTGCCATCGAAGAAGTAGAAGCCCACCCAGTTCAGGTGCGGCAGCGCGTGGTAGACCAGCGCCGACAGGTTGGCCGCGTTGGCGATGCGGTCGCGTTCGCCGTGCACCAGCGCGCGGGCCTGGGCCAGCAGCTGGCCGTACTGTTCCGGCTTGCTGCCGGTAAGCGTGGAAGTATCGAACATGGGCCGAGTCTAGCAAGCAGCGGGCCGCGCCGGGACCGTCGATAATGCACCGCTCTTTCCCGACTGCCCTGCCGATGACCGCCCAGCCGCTTCCCGCCCTGTATGTGACCGGTACCGACACCGGCATCGGCAAGACCTTCGCCAGTTGCGTGCTGCTGCATGCGCTGCGCCAGCGGGGCGGCCGCGCGGTGGGGATGAAGCCGGTCGCCAGCGGCTGCGAATGGACCGCGGAGGGCCTGCGCAACGAGGATGCCCGCGCACTGATGGCCGCCAGTGCGCCGCGCCCGGCCTACGCCGACCTCAATCCGTATGCCTTGCCCCTGCCGCTGGCTCCGGAGCTGGCCGCCGCGGCGGCCGGGGTGACCGTGGCGCTGGCGCCGATCCAGGCCGCTTTCGGACGGCTGCGGGCGCAGGCCGATACGGTGGTGGTGGAAGGCGTGGGCGGCTGGCTGGCACCGCTGTCGGGCAGCCTGGACCAGGCCGACCTGGTCCACGCGCTGCACCTGCCGGTAGTGATGGTGGTCGGCCTGCGCCTGGGCTGCCTCAACCACGCGCGCCTGACCGCCGCGGCGATCGCGGCCAGCGGTGCCACCTGCATCGGCTGGATCGGCAATGAGGTCGATCCGCAGATGGCGCGTATCGACGACAACATGCTGCTGCTGCGCGCGCGCCTGCCGATGCCGTGCCTGGGACGGCTGCCGTTTGCGCCGGGGGCCGATCCGGCCGGCCTGGCCGGCTGCCTGCGGTTGTAGGCGGCCGCCGCCGTACGCGTGCGCTGGGCTAGCCGTCCTGCAACGCGCAGGCCAGCTGCCCCAGCGTGGCGATCGCGGTGACGTAGCGCGCGTCCAGTTCCTGGCAGCACGACAGGCGCAGGCAGTGGCGGTAGCGCGCGCCGCGCGAATAGACCTGGCCGGGCATGAACACCACGCCGTGGGCGAGCGCCTGTTCGAACAGCTCGCCGGTGTCGATGCCGGCGGGCAACTCCACCCACAGCAGGAAGCCGCCGGTGGGCTGGGTTGCCAGCGTACCGGCCGGGAAATGCTGGGCGATCAGGCTGCGCAGCCGCTGCACCTGCTCGCTGTACAGGCGCCGCAGCCGGCGCAGGTGGTGCTCGTAGCTGCCTGCTTCCAGGAACGCGCCCACCGCCTCGCCCAACAGGCGTGATTCGGCACCGGTGGACTGGAACTTGAGCAGCTGGATATCGGCGGCAAAGCGTCCGCCATCGAGCCAGCCGATCCGGTAATCCGGTGCCAGGGTCTTGGAAAAGCTGCTGCAGACCATGACCCAGCCGTCCTCGTCGAAAGATTTCAGCAGCGGCGACAACGGTTCCTGGAACTGCAACTCGGCGTACACGGCATCTTCGATGAGCGGGATGCGGTAGCGGTTGACCAGCGCGGCCAGGCGCTGCTTGTCGGCCACCGGCATCGTGCAGCCGAGCGGGTTGTGCACGCTGGGCATGGCCACGATGGCTGCCAGCGCGCCGCGCTCCAGCTGCGCGGCCACCGCGTCCACGTCCAGCCCGCGGCGCGGGTCGGTGGGCAGCTCGATCGCCTTCAGCCCGAGGTTGCTCAACAGCGGGTAGAGGTTGAAGTAGGAGGGCGCCTCGATGCCGACCGCATCGCCGGGCCGGGTCACCGCGCGCAGCGCCAGCTGCAGGCCTTCCATTGCGCCATGGGTGAGGACCAGGCGCTCCACGCTGGTATGCAGGCCCAGGCGGGGGCCGCGCCGCACGATCTGCTCGAGCAGGCGGGTGGCGGCGTTGGGCCGCGCATAGGTTTCCACCATCCCGGCGCGGCGCAGGACCTGGGCGGTACTGCGCGCCAGTTTGTCGCCCGGGTAGAAGCGGCGGCCGCGCGGCCCGGCGAAGGCCAGGTCGACGATGCCCGGCTGCTGCTGCGCGGCCAGCACCCGCGCCATCATCAGCTGCTGGGCCTGGGTGGTGGCCAGTGACGGCGCCTGGCGCAGCGAGCGGGTGGGTTCGGCCAGGCGTGGGCTGACCACGAAGCCGGCCTTGGGCTGGGGCACTACCAGGCCGGCATCTTCCAGCTGCCGATAGGCGGCAATGACGGTGTTGAGGCTGAGCTGGCGCTGTGCGGCCAGGCCACGCAAGGAAGGCAGGCGGGTGCCGACCGGCAGCCGGCCGCTGTGGATGGCATCGGCCATTTCATCGGCCAGGGATTGGTAGAGGTTGGCTGCCATGGGGTGTCCGCCGCAATCTGTAACCATGCGGATGGCCGGAAGCTGGCTCTGTATCCGCTGCTGTGCGCAGCCTAGCATGCTCCTTCCAGCGTCCCGGGCAGTGCTGCGGCGCATGCCAGGCCTTCCCTCGCGCACGGCGGTGCGGTGTTTGGCCGTGCGGGGCAGAGCCGACCCTGGGTCGGCTGCCCGTATCCCGGCCGACAGGCAAGAGCAGCCGGCCCGCGGTCGGCACCACCGGGGTGCGGCGTCGTTCAGCGCGCCGACAGCGTGGATACCAACCGCGGCTTCTCGCGGTACAGCGCCGGGTACTGGCGCTTGAGCGCCTCCACCTTGGGCAGGTCGTTGATGCGGATGTACAGCGACTCCGGATGCAGGGTGAGATAGTTCTGGTGGTAGCCCTCGGCCGGATAGAAGCGCTTGCCGCCGCCGACCTGGGTGACCACCGGTGCAGGGAAGGCTCTGGCCCGCTGCAACTGGGCGATGTAGGCCTGCGTCGCGTCGCGCTGCGCGGCATCGTCGGCATACACCGCCGAGCGGTACTGCGTGCCGCGATCGGGTCCCTGGCGGTTGAGCTGGGTGGGGTCGTGGGCCACCGAGAAGAACACCTGCAGCAACTGCCCGTAGCTCACTTTTGCCGGATCATAGGTGACCTGCACCGCCTCGGCATGCCCGGTGCCGCCGCTGCCCACGCGCGGGTAGCTGGCATCGGCGGCGCTGCCGCCGATGTAGCCGGACACGGCGCTGTCCACGCCGTTGATGTGCTGGAACACGCCCTGCACCCCCCAGAAGCAGCCGCCGGCAAACACCACCTGCGCGCGCCTGATGCCGGTCTGCCGGAGGTCGGCCGTGCCCGTGGGCGCAGGCAGCGTGACCAGCGCCTGCGCCGTTGCCGCCTGCGCCGGGCGATCCACGCTGACCACCGCGGTGACGGTCAGCGCCGCGATCACGGCCGCGATGCCGCCGGCCACCAGTTTGTCCATTGCGATCTTCATCGACGGCCTCCCGGGCTCAACCGAACGTAAAGGCATAGGCATGCACGCCCGGATCGAGGAACTCGATCTCGAAGGTGCGCTCGCGTACATCGCCGCGCTGGCGGATCAGCTGGTACAGCCGGTGCTCGCCGACCTGGCCGCTGCCATCGGCCGACACGTCGCCGCCGGCGGCCGCGCCTGGCGCCTGGCCGTCGATGCGCACGCGGTAGCGCACCGGTTTGCCATCCACGGCCGGGGCCAGCACCAGGTGCAGGTCGCGGGCGTGGAAGCGGAAGGCGATGCGGCCACCGGCCGCGTCCAGGCGCGCGTCCTCATCGCCCACCGTCCAGCGCCCGCCCAGCGCCCACTGGTTCAAGGCCAGCGTGGCCGGCACGGCATAGTCGGCCGCCCGCTCCGGCTGCTGCCCGCCGGGCGAGGCGAAGCTCTGCGCGCGCGCATGGCCGAGGTAGGTTTCCGGCGATTTCAGGTTGCGCATGTCGGCCTGCTGCTCGATCCCGTCGCGCGGTGCGGCGGCGGCCATCGCCATCGCCTGCACCGGCTCGTCGGGCAGGGAGTTGCCGGCCTCGCGCAGCAGTTGGCGGATGATCTGCTCGGACTGGGCGTAGTTGCCTTCGCCGAAATGGTGCGCGCGGATGCGGCCCTGCGCATCGATGAAGTAGTGCGCCGGCCAGTACCGGTTGTTGAAACCGCGCCAGATCGCAAAGTCGTTGTCGATCGCCACCGGGTAGCTGACCTTCAGGTCCTTCACCGCGCGCTGCACGTTGCCCAGGCTGCGCTCGAAGGCGAACTCCGGCGCATGCACGCCGATCACCACCAGGCCGTGGTCGCGGTAGCGCTCGGCCCACTCGCGCACGTAGGGCATGGCGCGCAGGCAGTTGATGCACGAGTAGGTCCAGAAATCGACCAGCACCACCTTGCCGCGCAGTGCCTCGGCACTCAGCGGCGCGCTGTTGAGCCAGCCGGTGGCCCCGGCCAGCGAGGGCAGGGTGCCTTCCACCGGCAACGGGGCGCCGGCCGGTGCGTTGGCGGCCATCATCATCATCGAACCGCCCGCGGCCGGTTGCTGCCCGGGCAGTACGTCCAGCAGGCCCTGTTCCAGCCGGGCCGTGCTGACCGTGGACAGGCGGGTCAGCACGCCGGTATCCCAGCCCATGCCGATCGCCACCACCGCCAGCAGGGCCGCGACGCCGAGCCCCCGGCGGATCCACTCACCCACGCCCAGGCGCTGCTTGAGCGCGGCAAACACCCGCCCGCCAATCCAGATCGCCAGGGCCAGCGAGGTGGCCGCGCCGAGCGCGTAAGCCAGCAGCAGCCCGCTGGTGCCGACGCTGGCACCGTTGAGCGCCGCGCCGGTGAGGATCAGGCCCAGGATCGGCCCGGCGCACGGCGCCCAGAGCAGGCCGGTGGCGATGCCGATCAGCAGCGAGGTACCCACGCCGCCGCGGCCGGCATCACTGGCCGCATCGGCCGAGGCGCTGAGCCGCGCGCCGAGCTGCTGGAACGGCGACAGCAGGCGGTTGGCAAGGGAGGGCCAGAGCAGCGCCAGCGCGAACAGTGCCATCACCAGCAGCGCGATCCAGCGCCCGATCTGATTCGCCTGCGCCACCCACTGGCTGCCCACCGCGGCCAGGCTGGCCACCACCGCGAACATCAGGGTCATGCCCACCAGCAACGGCAGGCCGCTGCGCAGGAAGGGCCGGTCCGAGCGCGCGAACACGAACGGCAGCACCGGCAGGATGCACGGGCTGAGGATGGTCAGTACGCCGCCAAGGTAGGCCAGGACAAGCAGGAACATGGTCAGATCCTTCCAGGATGCAGGGGAGCGGCGCTCAGGCCGCGGTGAAGCTCATCGCCACGCCGTTCATGCAGTAGCGCAGCCCGGTGGGGCGCGGACCGTCGTCGAACACATGGCCCAGGTGGCCGCCGCAGCGGCGGCAATGCGCCTCGATGCGGATCATGCCCAGCGTGGTATCGCGGTCTTCTTCCACCGCGCCATGCAGCGGTGCCCAGAAGCTGGGCCAGCCGGTGCCGCTGTCGAACTTGGTGGAGGAGGAAAACAACGGCAGCGCGCAGCCGGCGCAGTTGAAGGTGCCGCGCCGATGCTCCTTGTTGAGTGGGCTGCTGAACGGCCGCTCGGTGCCCTGCCGGCGCAGTACCGCGTATTGCGCCGGGCTGAGCTGTTCACGCCACTGCGCATCGGTGCGCATGACCTCGAAGCGGCGGGCCGGTGCAGCCGGCGCGGCCGGTGCCGGGCCGCTGCAGGCGGTCAGGCCGAACAGGCCGGCGGCGGCCGTCATGGCGCCCATGCCGAGCACATTGCGACGGGAGTAACGCATGGCCGATCTCCGGGTCTGGATACGATGCGGCCATGCTGCGCCCGGCCCGGTCAACGAATCCTCACGCAGGGTTAAATTTTCCGTGACACATTCAGGCCGCGATCGGTCGACAATGCGGCATGCCCTCCTGCCGCCCCCGACACCGATGAGCAGCGCCAAGCGTGTCCTGATCGTCGAAGACGATGCCCACATCGCCAACCTGCTGCGCATGCACCTGCGCGACGAGGGCTATGAGGTCACCCATGCCGACACCGGTGACCAGGGCCTGGCCCTGCTCGAGGCACAGCCCTGGAGCGCACTGGTGCTGGACCTGATGCTGCCCGGCGTGGACGGGCTGGAGATCTGCAAGCGCGCCCGCGCGATGACCCGCTACACCCCGATCATCATCACCAGTGCGCGCGCCAGCGAAGTGCACCGCATCCTCGGCCTGGAGCTGGGTGCCGATGACTACCTGGCCAAGCCGTTCTCGATGCTGGAGCTGGTCGCACGCGTGAAGGCCCTGCTGCGCCGGGTGGAAGCGATGGCGCAGAACGCGCGCATCGATGCCGGCGAGATCGAGGTGGCCGGGCTGCGCATCGATCCGGTCGCACGCACCGCGCAGGTGGACGGACGCCCGCTGGAACTGACCCCGCGCGAGTTCGACCTGCTGTATTTCTTCGCCCGTCATCCGGGCCAGGTGTACTCGCGCATGGACCTGCTCAACCAGGTCTGGGGCTACCAGCACGACGGCTACGAACACACCGTCAACACCCACATCAACCGCCTGCGCAACAAGATCGAGCGCGACCCGGCCACCCCGCAGCGCATCCAGACGGTGTGGGGCCGCGGCTACAAGCTGGTGGGCGGTGAAGGGGAGGCGGCGTGATCCGGCTGACCCTCTCCCAGCGCCTGTCGGTGGTGTTCTGCGCGCTGCTGCTGGTGTGCTGCGGCGCGCTGATGTGGATCCAGATGCGCAGCACCGCCATGCACGAGCAGGAAACCGTGCAGCGGCTCTCGCGTGGCCTGGCCGAGCACATCGCGCGCAGCGGCGAGCTGATGGACGCGCGCGGCATGCGCGGTGGTGAAGTGCGCGCGCTGTTCGGCAAGCTGATGGCGGTCAATCCCAGCGTGGAGGTGTACCTGCTCGATGACCAGGGCCGCATCCTCGGCCACGATGCGCCGGACGGCCACCTCAAGCGCGACCGCGTCGACCTGGCCCCGGTGCGTGCGCTGCTGCGCGAGGCGCCCCTGCCGATCCTCGGCGACGACCCGCGCAGCGCACGCGGGCGCAAGGTGTTCAACGCCGCGCCGCTGTGGGTGCAGGGGCGCCAGGCCGGCTACATCTACGTGGTGCTGGTGGGTGAGCAGCGCGAGGCGCTGGCCGCCAACATCGCCGCCAACGCCACCCTGCGCACCACGCTGTGGTCGCTGGCGGTCCTGGCCGGGGTGGGCCTGCTGGCCGGCGTGGTCGCCTTCCGTTGGGTGACCCGTCCGCTGCGCCAGCTCACCCGGCGCATCCAGGCGTTCGACGTGGATGCCGCCGGTGCCGGCACGCCGTTGCCGCCCACCCCGCTGCGCGCCGGCGAGCGCGACGAACTGGCGATCCTGCAGCACAGCTTCGGACACATGGGCCAGCGCCTGGGCGAACAGTGGCAGCAACTGCGCGAACAGGACCTGCAGCGCCGCGAGCTGGTGGCCAACATCTCCCACGACCTGCGCACGCCGTTGTCCTCGCTGCACGGCTACCTGGAAACGCTGGCGCTCAAGGACGCCACGCTGGGCGCCGACGAACGCCAGCGCTATCTGGGCATCGCGCTGGCGCAGAGCCGCAAGGTGGGCGCGCTGGCCCAGGCGCTGTTCGAACTGGCCCGGCTGGAGCACGGCGGGGTCAGCCTGGAGCTGCAGGCGTTTTCGCTGCCGGACCTGGTCCAGGATGTCTTCCAGAAGTTCGAGCTGGCCGCGCAGGCGCGGCGGCAGACCCTCACTGCCGACATCCCGCCGGGGCTGCCGGCGGTGGTGGCCGACCTGGGGCTGATCGAACGGGTGCTGACCAACCTGCTCGACAATGCGATCCGGCACACGCCCGAGGGCGGCCGCATCCAGGTGGTGCTGCGCGCGCAGGGCGGCGAGGTCCAGGTGGCCATCGCCGACACCGGCCCGGGCATTCCCGCCGAGCGCCGCGCCGCGTTGTTCAGCACGCCGCCGGCGCTGGGCAGTGCGCGACCGGACAGCGGCGGGCTGGGGTTGTTGATCGTGCACCGCATCCTGCAACTGCATGATCGGCAGATCCGCCTGCTGGACAGCCGCGAGGGTGCCCTGTTCGTGTTCACCCTGCCGGTGGCGGCCCCGCCACGGCATGACCAACGGCAGGGCGACCACTGACACTGGGGCCGCGCGGCGCGGGCGGGTGCAATACCGTTGCCGCTTGCACACAACCTGCCAAGGAGTCGCCGGATGCCACGCCGTCACCTGTCTGTCTGCTTCGCCTGGATGCTGGCGGCCTTGCCCGGCGCGCTGGCCGCAGCCGAGCGCTGCCCGGACACCAGCGCCCTGGCACCGGCCCGCGCGGTGATCGCCGACCTGCAACGCATCAGCACGCCCAACGGTATCCAGGAGCACTACGCCACGCCGATCGGCGGGCTGCGGCAGTGGCTGAGCATCCGTGGCGAGGACCGTGACAACCCGGTCATCCTGTTCGTGCACGGCGGGCCGGCCAGTCCGGTCACACCGAGCATCTGGCAGTTCCAGCGGCCCCTGGAGGAGTACTTCACGGTCGTGGACTGGGACCAGCGTGGCGCCGGCAAGACCTTTGCCGAGGCGGCGCCGGCGGCGATCGCGCCCACCCTGACCATCGATCGCTACGTGGCCGACACCATCGCGGTGGCCGAGCACGTGCGCCAGCGGCTGGGCAAGCGCCGCGTCATCCTGATGGCGCACAGCTGGGGCACGATCGTGGCGATGCAGGCGGCGCTCAAGCGGCCGGATCTGTTCCATGCCTATGTGGGGATCGGGCAGATCATCAACCAGGTGGAGAACGAGCGCATCAGTTTCGAGTACGGGCTGGCCCAGGCACGGGCACATGGCAATGCGAAGGCCGTGGCCGAGCTGGAGGCCATCGCGCCGTATCCGGGCGCCGCGCCGATCACGCGCGAGCGGATCATCACCGCGCGGACCTGGCCCCAGTTCTACGGCGGGCTCACCGCCTACCGCGATGCATCGGCGTACTACTTCGGGGCGGCGAAGCTGTCGCCGGAGTACACCGATGCCGATCGCTGCAACATCGATCGGGGCAGTGTGTTGTCGCTGGGCCCGCTGCTGCCGCAGATGCTGAAGGTGGATTTCAACGGGGTGACGCGCTTCCCGATCCCGGTGGTGATGTTCATGGGGCGCCACGACTACACCACCCCGTCGGCCCCGACCGAGCGCTGGCTCGCGCAGGTGCAGGCGCCGTTCAAGCAGGGCGTGTGGTTCGAGCACTCGGCGCACATGATGCCGTGGGAAGAACCGGGGAAGACGCTGATGAGCCTGGTGCAGATCGTGCGCCCGCTGGCCGATCCGGAGTGATGCCAGGCCGGTTGATGCCTCGCACCGGCGGCAATGCCGGCGACCGTTCGCTGGCAGACGCGCAAAAAAAGACCCGACAGAGGGAGGGTTCTGTCGGGTCTGGGATTGCGTGGGGGGAGGGACCCACGCAAATTCGATGTTGGTGTGGCTCAGCGCCTGGCAGCGCCGGCCTTGGCAGTGGCGTCCGCGAACGGACCCCGGACCAGCTCGCTGAAGGCCTCCGAAGCCTTCAGGCCCAGCCCGACCACTTCCTGGTGGGCGTGGGTCCAACGGGCGAGGTTGTCACGGGCCAGCTGCGCGCCCTTGGGCAGCAGCTTTCCCGGTTCCTGTGACTGCACGATTTCACCGAAGAACCCGCTGGTGGCGGTGATGTTCTTTTCCAGTGTCTTCAACTGCACCCCGAACATGCTTTCGGCATTTTCCAGTGCGAGCCGATTGGCACGCGTGGCCGTGGCGGCCAGCTGGCGGGTGTAGTCGCTGAAGGAATCGGTGAACGCGGACGCCATGGAGGACGGCTCGAGAACGTTGATGCAATGCAGCATACGCCGAAAATATTGCATTGCAACAAGTTCTTGCCAGTTGTGGTCCGATTTCAGTAAAACCTTTTTTCAATCAACCCGTTGCGTGCGTGCCCGCTCAGCCGCGGTAGCGGCAGCCGGAGGTGCAGGTTTCGTGCACGGTCACTTCGCTCAGCTGCGGCAGGGTCGGCTTGAGCTCGTTCCAGATCCAGATCGCCAGCCGCTCGCTGGTGGGGTTGTCCAGACCGGGGATGTCATTGAGGTAGTGGTGGTCCAGGCGGTCGTAGATCGGCTGGAAGGCGGCTTTGACGTCGCCGAAATCCATGATCCAGCCGGTCTGCTCGCCCGGCTCGCCCTCCACCTTGAGCTCCACCCGGAACGAGTGGCCATGCAGGCGCGCGCACTTGTGGCCGGGCGGCACGTTGGGCAGGCGGTGGGCTGCCTCGAGGGTAAAGACTTTGAAGATTTCCATGCCGCCATTGTAGCGGCGCCCGCGCCGGGGGCGTGGCCCCGGCATCGATACGCTTGTAACCAAATCTTTCCATCCGGATGAAGAGATGTTAGTTTCTCTTATATCCGTATGAAGAGATGTTATTGGCCGGTTCATGGCCGGGCATGGACTACTGCGGAACTTGTCGTTCACCACCCCACTGAAGTCATGCCCAAGCAAACCCTTCTTGTAGCGGCTCTCGCCGCCGCTCTGGCGACGCCTTTGTCCGCCGCCGCCCTCGCCTCCGGCGACGCCGCCCCCGATGCCACCGCCGATGCCGCCGGCGACAGCAAGACCCTCGCCGCCGTGCGGGTCACCGGTTCCAACATCAAACGCACCGACACCGAGTCGGCCAACCCGGTGCAGGTGATCGGCCGCGAGCAGCTGAAGGAGACCGGCAAGGCCACCGTCGCCGACGTGCTGCGCTCGATCTCGGCCAACACCGGCAACGCCAACAACGAAACCACCAACAACGGCTGGGCGTCCGGCTCGGCCGGCATCGGCCTGCGCGGCCTGTCGCAGAAGAACACGCTGGTGCTGCTCAACGGCCGTCGCCTGGCCAACTACGGCTTCCCGGCCGGCGGCCTCTCGGACACCTTCGTCAACCTCAACGCGCTGCCGCTGGTGGCCGTGGAGCGCATCGAAGTGCTCAAGGACGGCGCCTCGGCCGTGTACGGCTCCGATGCGGTGGCCGGGGTGGTCAACATCATCACCCGGCAGGACTTCCAGGGCGCCGAGCTCGGCGGCAGCCTGGGCACCGCCGACCAGGGTGGCCTGGATGAGCAGACGCTCAAGTTCATCGGTGGCATCGGCGACCTGGACACCGACGGCTACAACATCCTGGTCAGCCTGGAAGGCTACAACCGCGAGCGCCTGGACCAGGACCAGCGCGACCTGACCAAGTCCGGCATCTACACCGACAAGCCCGGCGGCCGCTGGAACGGCTGGTCGGCCAAGGGCGCCCGCTATCTCATCAACGGCACCTCGGTGCCGATGCTCGATGCCAACGGCAACTGCCCGCAAGGCACCACCCTGGTCGCCAGCGCGCCCATCGACGGCCTGGCCGGCAACACCTGCGGCTTCAACCAGGCCCCGTACACCACCCTGATTCCGTCCACCAAGCGCTACCAGGCCTACGTCAACGGCACCTTCCGGGTGAATGACAACGTCGAGGCCTTCGGCGAAGTGCTCTACAGCGACATCAAGGGTGTGTCCTGGTTCGGCAGCAGCCCGTTCTTCACCCTGGAAAGCGGCCGCTTCGCCCTCAACGCCGATACCGGCCTGGCCGAGCCGGTGTCGTCCAACCTGCCGGCGAGCAGCCCGTACAACCCGTATGGCCGCGCGGTGCCGATCGAGTACACCTTCTTCAACCTCGGCGCGACCATCAAGACCAATCGTTCCCAGGCCTACCGCGGCCTGGTCGGGCTGCGCGGCAGCCTGCAGGACTGGGACTGGGAAGTGGGCGCGTTCGGCGCGCGCAGCAGCGAGCGCGAAACGGTTTCCGGCGGCTTCGCCAACCGCTACGCGCTGGCCACCGCGCTGGCCAACGGCAGCTACAACCTGCTCAACCCCGCAGCGACCTCGCCGGAGGTGCTCAATGCGATCAACATCAGCACGCTGCGTCCGGCCGAGTCGGTGCTGCAGGGCGTGGATGCGAAGATCTCCGGCGCGCTGGGCCACACCTGGGCCGGCGAAATCGGCTTCGCCGCCGGGGCCGAATGGCGCCGCGAGAAGCTCGATTCGGACAACCCCTGGCAGATCGATGCCGGTCTGCAGATCCGCCCGGCCATCGCCGAAGTGCACGGCGAACGCAAGGTCACCGCCGCCTATGCCGAGGTCAACGTGCCGCTGGCCGAGCGTCTGGAGCTGCAGGCCGCCGCGCGCGCCGATCATTACAGCGACTTCGGGGATGCGTTCTCGCCCAAGCTGAGCCTGCGCTGGCAGCCGTGGGACATCCTGCTGGTGCGTGCCGCTGCCTCCAAGGGCTTCCGTGCGCCGTCGCTGTCGGAGAACTCCAACAGCACCAGCATCGCCTACGGCAGCGTGATCGATCCGCGTGATCCGGACGTGCCGGGCTCGCGCCAGAACCCGACCTTCTTCACCGTCGGCAACAACGATCTCAAGCCCGAGCGCACCAAGAGCTTCAACGCCGGCATCGTATTGTCGCCGTGGTCCAACACAAGCCTGAGCGTGGACTACTACCGCATCGAGCTGGAAAACCTGGTGGGCACCAACAACACCCAGACCCTGGTCACCGATGACGTGCCCGGTGCGGTGCTGCGCGATGACCGCGGCAAGCTGCTGGCGGTGTACAACCGCTACCAGAACCTGAGCGAGCTGAAGACCTCCGGTTTCGACGTGGAACTGCGCCAGCGCTTCCCGACCGAACGCGCCGGCGACTTCGCGCTCAGCAGCGCCTTCACCCATGTGCGCAATTACAGCCGCCCCACCGTCGTCGGTGGCCCGCTGGTGGATTACGCCGGCAGCAACCTCGGCGCCACCCTGCCCAAGAACAAGGCCACCACCACCTTCGACTGGAGTTACGGCGATTTCCGCACCGCGCTGACCTGGTACTACACCAGCGGCTACGACCAGAAGGCCAGTGCGGCGGCCACCGCCGTGCAGGACCGCGTGGACGCCTACAGCCAGTTCGACCTGTACCTGGGCTACACCGGCATCGACAAGCTGACCGTGTACGCCAAGATCCAGAACCTGGCCGATGAGGAACCGCCGTACGACGCCTCGTTCCCGGGCATCCGCGCGCCGTACGACTTCAGCCAGTACGACCTGCGCGGGCGCTACTTCACCGTGGGCTTCGACTACCGCTTCTAACACCGTTGGTATCCACCGGGGCCGGCATTGCCGCCGGCCCCCGCTTCATGGGGAATTGCTGTGTCTTTGCATCGTGTCGTGTCACGTCCCATCGCCTGGCTGCTGGGATCGTTGTGGTTGCTGGCAGCGCCGGCGTTCGCGCAGAGCGCGTACTTCTTCCCGCAGGGCGGCGACTTCGATCCGTCCATTCCCACCCCGCAGCAGTTCCTGGGGTATGAGATCGGCAGCCGCTACACCCGGCATGACCAGCTGGTGGCCTACTTCGAGGAACTGGCCCGGCACTCGGACAAGATCAAGGTCGAGCGCATCGGCAGCAGCTACGAAGGGCGCCCGTTGCTGATCGCCACGGTCACCTCCGCACAGAACCAGCAGCAGCTGGAAAACCTGCGCCGCCAGCACGTCACCCTGGCCGATCCGGCGCAGCCGTTGAGCGCGGCCGGCAGCAGCCCGGTGGTGGTGTGGCTGGGCTACAGCGTGCACGGCAATGAAACCTCCAGCGGCGAAGCGGCCCTGCTCACCGCCTATTACCTGGTGGCCAACCGCAGTGCCGAGACCGCGCAGTGGCTGCAGCAGGCGGTGGTGTTGTTCGACCCGGCACAGAACCCGGACGGGCGAGATCGCGCGGCCAGCTGGCACAACGCCTATGCGTCGTCGCCGGCCTCGGCCGACCCCGCCGACAAGGAACACGTCGAACCGTTCCCGCAGGGCCGTACCAACCACTACTTCACCGACCTCAACCGCGACTGGCTGGCCCTCACCCAGCAGGACACGCGGCCGAAGATCGCCTATTTCCACCGCTGGTATCCCAACGTCCAGATCGATTTCCACGAGATGGGCAAGGACAGCACCTATTACTTCGAACCGTCGCCGGCGAGCATGCACAGCCCGCTGCTGCCCGCCTCGTCCTATGCATTCAACAAGACCCTGGCCCGCTACCACGCGCAGGCGCTGGATGCGCTGGGCTCGCTGTACTACACCGGCGAGAACTTCGACAACTTCTCGCCGGTGTACGGCTCGACCTATCCGGACTTCCACGGCGCGGTCGGTGTCACCGTCGAACAGGCCAGCTCGCGCGGGCGCGTGCAGGAATCGGTCAACGGCCTGCTCACCTTCCCGTTCACCATCCGCAACCAGGTGGCCACCGGGCTGGGCACGGTGCGCGGCGCGGTGACCGAACGCGATGGGCTGCTCAAGCTGCAGAAGGACTTCTTCCAGTCGGCGTTGAAGCAGGCCGGGCAGCAGCCGATCAAGGCGTTCGTGTTCGGCGACGCGCATGACCCGGGCCTGACCGCCCGGCTGCTGGACCTGCTGCTGCAGCACCAGATCACCGTCGAGGCGCTCACCACCGCCGTCACCGTCGATGGCCAGCGCTTCGAGCCGGGCAGCGCCTACGTGGTGCCCACCGCGCAGCCGCAGTTCCGCCTGGTCCATTCGATCTTCGCCGACACTCCGCCGATCAAGGGCGATGTGTTCTACGGCAGCACCTCCTATGCGATCGCACCGGCCTACGGCGTGGCCTTCGCCGGCAGCCGCAGCCGCATCGGCGGTGGTCAGCGGGTGACGGCGGTCGCCCCGGCGCAGGCCGGCGTGGTGGGCGGGCAGGCCGGCTATGCCTACGTGCTGGACTGGCGCGACTACAACGCCAGCCGCGCGCTGTACGCCCTGCAGGCCCGCGGCCTGCAGACCCGCGCGGCATTCCAGCCGTTCACCGCCGCCACGGCCGAGGGCGAACAGTCCTTTGCGCGTGGCAGCGTGGTGATTCCGGTGGCGGGGCAACCGCTGGCGGGCGCGGCGTTGCTGGCGGCCGTGGATGAGGCGGCACGCAGCAGCGGCGTGCGCGTGCAGGCACTGGCGACTGGCCAGAGCCGCAGCGGCATCGACCTGGGCAGCGACAGCGTGAAGGCACTGCGCAAGCCGGCCGTGGCGCTGGTGATGGGCGAGGGCGTGAGCGCCACCGAGATCGGATCGGCCTGGTTCGTGCTCGACCAGCAGGTGCAGCTGCCGGCCAGCAAGCTCGACCCGGCGCAGCTGGGAAAGGTGGCGCTGGACCGCTACACCACCATCGTGCTGGCCGGCGGCACCTACACCGGCGTGGATGCCACCGCGGTGGCGGCGCTGAAGCGCTGGATCAACGCGGGTGGATCGCTGGTGACCTACGGCAGCGCCGCACGCTGGGCCATCGAACAGAAGCTGGCCGATGAAGTGCTGGGGGAAGAAGAAACGGCGCCCGACGCCGCGCGTCGTGCTTTCGGTGACCAGCGCGATATCGCCGCGATCGAGCGGGTGAGCGGCAACATCCTCAGCGCCGACGTGGATACCAGCCATCCGCTCGGCTTCGGTCTGCCGCGCACGCAACTGGCCATCAACAAGGAAAACGCGATCAGCTTCAAGCCGAGCCGCAACCCGTTCTCCACCGTGGTGCGGGTGGATGAGAAGCCGCGCGTGAACGGGTATCTGTCCGAGAGCAACCGCAACCGCGTCGCCGGTGCGGCGTGGCTGCTGGTCTCGCCGCAGGGGCAGGGCAACGTGGTGCTGTTCGCCGACGACCCGGCCCACCGCAAGTACTGGCACGGGACCGAGCGCCTGCTGTTGAACGCGATCTTCTTCGGCAACCAGCTCAACCCGACCAAGCCGCGCGGCTGACGCAAGGAGGTGGAGCCGACCGTTGGTCGGCTATCGCCCCATCAAAGGTAGCGCCGACCGTTGGTCGGCTGTCGCCATGCCCGAACCGACCGCAGCCGACCAACGGTCGGCTCTACGTCG
>DJBL01000179.1:0-174 GCA_002435595.1 Stenotrophomonas maltophilia | reverse complement strand
CCAACGGTCGGCTCTACGTCGATAAAAAAAGGGCGACGCATGTAGCGTCGCCCTTGTCTGTTTTACCGGTCCGCGAACGGATCAGCTGGCGCGACCGCCGCCCTGGCCACGGCCGCCCGCGGCATTGCCACCGCCACGGCGCTGGCCCTGCGGCTGGCCACCGCGCGGTGCGAG
>DJBL01000178.1 GCA_002435595.1 Stenotrophomonas maltophilia | reverse complement strand
CGATCTCGGCCACGGCGGTGGCCCGGTGCGCGGCCGGCGGCTCGGCATCGGCGAAGCCGGCCAGCTCGGCCGGCGAATACTCGCGGGTGCTGAACACCGTCCAGCAGATCGCGCCCAGCAGCACCACCGCACCGAAGTAGAAGGCGTAGCGCACGGTGTCCGGCACCTGCCCTGCCGCGGCGGTGTTGGCCACGCCGAAGTGGGCCAGGATGAACGGCAGGAAGCTGGCCACGATCGCGCCGACGCCGATGAAGAAGCTCTGCATCGCATAGCCGGTGGGGCGCTGGCGGGGCGCCAACTGGTCGCCCACGAAGGCGCGGAAGGGCTCCATCGACACGTTGATCGAGGCATCCAGCACCCACAGCGTGCCGGCGGCGATCCACAGCGTGGGCGAGTTGGGCATCACCAGCAGCGCCAGCGTGGTGAGCACCGCGCCAACCATGAAATACGGACGGCGCCGGCCCCAGCGCGTCCAGGTGCGGTCGGACCAGTAGCCAATCACCGGCTGCACCAGCAGCCCGGTCAACGGCGCGGCGATCCACAGCCCCGGTACCGCGTCCATCGGCGCGCCGAGGGTCTCGAAGATGCGGCTGGCATTGGCGTTCTGCAGCGCGAAGCCGAACTGGATGCCGAGGAAACCAAAGCACATGTTCCAGATCTGCCAGAACGACAGCGTGGGCTTGGCGGGACGGGTCATCGGGCCGGCTCCGCGCTGGCGGCGATCGGCGCCAGCAGCAGGGCGTCCACCCGGGCCTGGTTGAGCACGCCGTCGCGCCCGCCCTTGCCGCCGTTATAGGTGGCAAAGTGCGCCAGCGCGCTCATGTTGAACCCCTGTTCCAGGCTGAAACGGCAGCGCCCCTTGGGCAGATCGAACTCGGCGGCGGTGGAGTCCTGCCGGCCCACGCTGTGCGGCATCACCACGGTGGCGCGCTGCGCCGGCTGGCCGGGGCACTGCGCCACCAGCTGCTTCACCGCGGCGGTCACCCCGGTGTTGATCGGGCCATTGGGGTTGTCATAGCGCAGGCGCACGCGCACCCGGGTCGGCGCGCTGGCGCTCCAGGCCCAGTGGGTGGCGCCGGCCAGGCGCTGCTGCGGGCCCACGCAGGTCATCGGGCTGTGCAGCGATTCCAGCGCGCCCTCGCGACGGGTCATGCTGAGGCAGTGCTGCTGGCCGTCGTCGCCGAGGAGGAGCGGTGAGGCAGTGCTGACCTGGCGGCCGTCCAGCCACAGCACGTGCTGGGCGGGGATGGGGATGGACCAGCCCTTGCCACGCTTGACCGGCGTGGGCGCGACCGGCGTGGCGGGGGCGAACGCAGCGGCGGCGGCAGGCATTGCCGAGCGGGGGTGGACACTGGCCGGCCGCGATGCACCCGCTGCCGGTTGCGCCACCAGCTGCACGGTCACGGTGTTGCCCTTGCGCGTGGTCCGACCGGCCACCAGCAACGTGCCACCGCGCGTGCGCGGACGCTTGAGGATGTAACGGGTCCTGCCATCGTCCAGTTCGATGCTGGCGCGGGTGCCGAACAACGGCGTCACCAGCGCGACCGGCAATTTTGGCGCGACGCTGCCGTCGGCTTCCACGCCGAACACGCCTTCCAGCACCATCGACAGGTAGCCGGCCACCGACCACAGCTGGCGCGGCGAGTTGACCACCGGGCCGCTCAACGCGCCCTCATCGACATGCACGGCCAGGCGGCGCATCTCGTAGTTTTCCATGTTGGAACCGGCCAGCGCGCTGCCGCGCATCAGTGAGTCGATTTCCAGCTGGATACGGGCGGCATCATCCAGCCGGCGCGCGGCGCGCAGCGAATACGCACTGACGAACGGCCAGACCGCGCGGTTGTGGTAGATCGGCTGCTGCGCTTCCTGCGGCCACACCACCGGGCTGCCGCCCTCCACCGCCGGGTAGGCGGCCAGGGCGCGGCCGGCACGGTCGGCCGGGAACACGTCGGCCAGCACGCCCAGCGAAAGCGCCAGCAGGTCGTACTTGGCATAGGGCACCGGGTGCGTGGCTTCGCCGATGTAGCTCATGTACATGCCGGCGTCCTCGCGCCAGAACCGCGCATCGATCCGCGCGGCCAGCGTGTCGGCCCAGTCGGCGTACTCGCCGGCCCGGGCGTCGTTGCGCTCGCGCGCCAGGCGCTCGGCCAGCCGCAGCGCCTGGTAGTGCAGCACGTTGGTGGACAGCGCGAACGACTCGCCGATGAAGCGCACGTCCTGCCGCGTCCACGCCGGGTAAGTCTGCTCGCGCCAATCCAGGAACGAGGTCTCGCCCCGGTACAACCCGATGCGCGCGTCGAACACCGCGGCGCGGTCCTGCGCGAGGGTGGCCTGCAGCGCCTGCCAGACCTGCTCGGCAAAGGCGGGGTCGTCGAGCAGCCCGCGCGCGGCGAGGAACCACACCACGCGGTCGCTGCTGATCGGCCAACTGCCGCCCGAGCCGGTGTCCTGGGCCACGAACAGCCCCGGCGTGCTGCCATCGCGTGCGGCCGACAGCTTGAACTGCAGCGATTGCCGGGTGCGCACCGGATCCAGCCGCGCCAGCGCCAGGTCGGCGGCAAAGCTCACATCGCGGGTCCAGACATAGGGCCAGCGCTCGCCGGTCTGGAAGCACTCGCACGGCACCGGGTTGCCCTGGTTGAACGCCGGGTCGCGGATCGCATCGACGCGGTCGGCATCCATCTCCTGCTGGGCCAGCGCGAACAACGCATCGAACAGCACGCTGTCGGTGCGGCTGCGCATCGGCTGGGCGGCAATGGCTACATCGCCGCCGGCGGCATGCAGCTGGAAGCCGCCATCGGCAGCGGACGTGGCACGCGCGGTGCGGCCATCGAAAGTGAGGTCCGCCGCGGTTGCGGTCGAACCCAGCGCCAGCCCAAGGGCAGCGGTCAGGCAGATCATCTTCAGCATCGAAGCGGCAACCCGGCTTGCACCCGGCGCCTCCCTCCCTCTTTGCACGCGTTGTGGTTACGCAGGCCGTCGCAGCGATGAGCGACGGTTGCGCTCGCGGCCCCCTCCCAGGGTGCCTGGCCCCATGGTAGACGGCAGGCCCGGATGCGCGCCCCTTTGCATACGTATTCATGCCACTGCGGCGGGACCGCACGATCTGCGTGGCTATAGTCCGAGCCATGTTCCGGCCGCCTTGGGAGGGGAAATGCCGACAGATACGCATCGCCGGCGTGCATCGCATACGCGTGGCCGCCTGCCCTGGCTGGCCCTTGGGCTGTCCCTGCTGGCCTTCGTCGCCAGCGCCGAACCGGTCACCGTGGCCAGCGTGACATCGCCTGGCAAGGTGCTGCGGGTGTCCCTGCAACTGGATGGCGGCACCCCCAGCTACCGGGTCGAACGCTTCGGCCAGACCGTCGTGGACGCATCCAGGCTTGGGTTCCAGCTGCGCGACGGGCGGCTGGACCGTGACCTGGCCGTGCTCGGCCAAAACACGCGCACCTTCGATGAGACCTGGGAACAGCCGTGGGGCGAGCGCCGCTACGTGCGCAACCACTACAACGAGGTGAGCGTGCAGCTCGGAGAACGCAGTGGTGCGAAGCGCCGCTTCGAGGTGGTGTTCCGGGCCTTCGATGACGGCGTCGGCTTCCGCTACCACTTCCCCGAACAGGCCGGCCTGGACGAGGCGATCATCGATGACGAGCTGACCGAGTTCGCGATCGCGCCCGCCTCCACCGCGTGGTGGATCCCCGCCGGCGAGCCGATCCACTACGAATACCTGTACCAGCGCACCCCGCTGGAGCAGGTGCCGCTGGCGCATACGCCCCTCACCCTGCGCAGTCGCGATGGCCTGCACGTGGCCATCCACGAGGCGGCGCTGGTGGACTATGCCGGCATGTGGCTGCGCCGCACCGACGGCCAGCGCCTGCGCGCGCAGCTGTCGCCCTCGGCCGAAGGCTGGAAGGTGCGTCGCCGCCTGCCCTTCGACACGCCCTGGCGCACCCTGCAGATCAGTGATCGTGCCGGTGGACTGGTCGAGTCGGACCTGATCCTCAACCTCAACGCGCCCAACGCACTGGGCGATGTGAGCTGGGTCAAGCCGTCCAAATACCTGGGCGTGTGGTGGTCGATGCATCTGGACCAGGAGAGCTGGGCCACCGGGCCCCGGCACGCGGCCACCACGGCCAAGACCCGCAAGGTGATCGACTTTGCCGCCGCGCACGGGTTCCGCGGGGTGCTGGTGGAAGGCTGGAACCCCGGCTGGGACGGCAACTGGGTGGGCAACGGCTACGACTTCGACTTCACCCGTCCCACCGCCGATTTCGACATCGCCGCGCTGTCGGCCTACGCCGCCGGCAAAGGCGTGCACCTGATCGGCCACCATGAAACCGGCTGCGCGATCGAACACTACGAAGACCAGCTCGGCGCCGCGCTGGACCTGTATGCGCGGCTGGGCGTGGATCAGTTCAAGAGCGGCTACGTCTGCGATGACGGCCAGGTGGACCGGCGCAATCCGGCCGGCGGCCCGCTGTGGCGCGAGTGGCACGACGGCCAGTTCATGGCCCGCCACCACCTCAAGGTGGTGCAGGAGGCCGCCCGGCGGCACATCGCGGTGAACCCGCACGAGCCGATCAAGGACACCGGGCTGCGCCGCACCTACCCCAACTGGATTTCGCGCGAAGGCGCCCGCGGCATGGAGTACAACGCCTGGGGCCAGCCGCCCAACCCGCCCGAGCACGAGGTCAACCTGGTGTTCACCCGCATGCTGGCCGGGCCGATGGACTACACCCCCGGCATCCTCAGCCTGAAGGGGCGCGGCGGCCAGGCCATTCCCAGCACGCTGGCGCGGCAGCTGGCGCTGTACGTGGCGATCTACAGTCCGATCCAGATGGCCGCCGACCTGCCCGAGCATTACCTGCAGCACCGCCAGGCGTTCCGCTTCATCGAGGACGTGGCCGTGGACTGGGACGACTCGCGCGTGCTCGACGGGGAGGTGGGCGACTACGTGACGATCGTGCGCAAGGACCGCCACAGCCGCGACTGGTTCCTGGGCAGCATCACCGACGAACACGGCCGCGTGCTCCCGGTATCGCTGGGCTTCCTGGCGCCCGGCGTGCGCTACCGAGCCGAGATCTACCGTGATGGCGACGGTGCGGACTTCCGCGGCAACCCGTTTGCGTTCGTGCGCGAAACCCGCGAGGTCACCAGCGCCGATGCGCTGGTGCTGACCCTGGCCCCCGGCGGCGGCCAGGCGATCCGCTTCACCCCGTTGTAGGTGGTGGAGCGCATTGCGCTCAGCCCACCGATGCCACGCCGGGGGGAGCCCCTGAGTGAGAGCGCGCTGCCAACGGCGCGGGGGCGTGGGTGTTTGTGAGGCGGGGGCCGCGATTTGCCAATCAGATCGTGGAGCGGCAGCGCGAATGCGATGGCGCACCTGTAACCGATTCCAACGCTGTAAATCCGATTGAATACGTATGCAGGGTGATTCCCGCAGCCGATGCGCTGCCTACCATAGCCACGCAGTCAACGGCCACCGCGCCGTGACGCTCCCGGTTCTCCGGGCAACCAAAAAATCGATTGGCAACATTGCCTGGGAGGGGAAAATGTTGAACCGCAAGCGCAGCGCGCTGAGTATCGCGCTGGCCGTCGCCCTGACGCCGTTGATGGCATCGGCGCAGACGGCCGAACCCACGACCAACCCGCCGACAGGGAGCGCGGCCACCAACCTGGATACCGTGCAGGTCACCGGCATCCGCCGTGGCATCGAGAACGCGATCGCGATCAAGCAGGACGCCACCTCGGTGGTCGAGGCGATCTCGGCCGAAGACATCGGCAAGCTGCCGGATGTGAGCATCGCCGAATCGCTGGGCCGCCTGCCCGGCCTGGCCGCCCAGCGCGTGGCCGGCCGTGCGCAGGTGATCAGCGTGCGCGGCCTGTCGCCGGATTTCGCCACCACCCTGCTCAATGGGCGTGAAGTGGTCAGCACCGGCGACAACCGCAGCGTCGAGTTCGACCAGTATCCGTCCGAGCTGGTCAACGGCGTGGTGGTCTACAAGACCCCCGATGCCGCGCTGGTCGGCCAAGGCCTGTCGGGCACCATCGACATGCAGACCGTGCGCCCGCTGAGCTTCGCCGAGCGCGTGATCGCCATCAGCGGCCGCTACCAGAAGAGCTCGCTGGGCAAGGCCGCCAACGTGGACCCGTACGGCAACCGCTTCAGCGCCAGCTACATCGACCAGTTCATGGACAACACCCTGGGCATCGCGATTGGCTACGCGCACAGCGACATGCCGATCCAGGAGAACCAGGTGGGCCTGTATGAGCCGTGGACCACCGAGCAGACCGATCAGGGCAACCGCCCCGGCCTGGCCCCGGGCACGGTGTTCTCCGATGGCATCAAGGCGCTGCGCCGCACCGGCAACAACGAGCGCGACGGGGTGATGGCCACCGTGCAGTTCCGCCCGTCCAACGTGTGGACCAGCACCCTGGATGCCTTCCACACCGAAGCCGAGCAGATCGACACCGCCAACCAGTTCGAGGTCAACCTCAGCAACTACAACGGCGGCTACAGCCCGGGCCTGCTGATCACCAACCCGCAGCTCAACGCCGATGGCACCTTCACCGGCGGCGTGGCCACCGGCGTGTACCCGCTGGTGCGCGGCATGTACAACAAGCGCAAGGACAAGATCGACGCGTTCGGCTGGAACAACGAGTTCAACTTCGAGAAGGTCAAGGTCGTCGCCGACGTCAACTACTCCAAGGCCACCCGCAACGAACTGAACCTGGAAAACAACCTGCAGCTCACGCCGATGCCGCAGCTGGATTCGGTCGGGGTGAGCGTGCGCCCGAACGGCTTCTCGCAGATCAGCCCGGGCCTGGACTACGCCAACCCCGATGCGCTGTTCCTGACCAACACCATCTACGGCTCGGGCTACGGCAAGGTGCCGCAGGTGGAAGACCGGCTCAAGGGCGCCCGCCTGCAGGCCACCTTCGCGCTGCCCGAGGCGATGAAGTGGTTCGCCGACCTGGACGTGGGCGTGAACTACGCCGATCGTCGCAAGGACAAGACCCAGGCCGAAGGCAACATCCTGCTGGGCGACCAGGGCGATGCCAACATCGCCGGCGACCTGCAGTACCGCCCGGTCAACCTGGGCTTTGCCGGCCTTGGCTCCATTCCGGCCTGGAACGTGCCGGGCGCGGTGGACCGCTACATGGTGTTCAATCCGGTGACCAACCTGGACTACCTGATTCCCAAGGCGTGGACGGTGCAGGAAAAGACCAGCACCGCCTGGGTGCGCGCCAACATCAACACCGATATCGGCGAGGTGGGCGTGCGCGGCAACATCGGCGTGCAGATGGTGCGCACCGACCAGAGTTCGCAGTCCAACTACTTCGACCGCTCGCGTCCGGCCGGCCAGGAAGTGCTGCCGATCGATGCGGGCAAGACCTACACCGACTGGCTGCCGAGCTTGAACCTGGTGTTCATGTTCCCGCACCAGCAGACCCTGCGCTTCGCCGCGGCCAAGCAGGTGGCACGCCCGCGCGTGGACCAGATGCGGGCGGGCCTGGAGTTCGGCGTGGATACCGCCACCGGCAAGCCCGGCGGCAGTGGCGGCAACCCGCTGCTGGATCCGTGGCGGGCCAACGCGCTGGACCTGTCCTACGAAAAGTACTTCGGCGAGAAGGCCTACGTGGCCGCGGCGATCTTCTACAAGGATCTCAAGTCGTACGTGTATACGCAGTCGCGCGATGACTACGATTTCAGCGACCTGCTGGCCAGCTACGTGATCCCGCCGGGCATGACCGCCCCGCTGCTGACCACCGGCACCTTCTCCGCGCCGGAAAATGGCGAGGGCGGCACGCTGAAGGGCCTGGAGCTGACCGCATCGTTCCCGCTGGACATGTTCACCGAGAGCCTGCGTGGTTTCGGCGTGCAGGCCAGTGCGACGTTCAACGACAGCGACATCAAGATCCTGGATCCGGAGAGTGCCTCCAGCGTGGGCAGCGATCCGATCAGCCTGCCGGGCCTGTCCAAGCGGGTGTACAACTTCACGGCCTACTACGAACGTAGCGGGTTCGAGGCCCGGGTGAGCCAGCGCCGGCGTTCGGATTTCATCGGCGAGATCGGCAACTTCAACGGCAACCGCACCCTGCGTTACGTGGTGGGCGAGAACGTCACCGATGCGCAGATCAGCTACACCTTCGCCGACAGCAGCAGCCTGCATGGGCTGACCCTGCTGCTGCAGGGAAGCAACCTGACCAACGAACCGTATCGCACCTACGCGGGAACCAAGGATCGTCCCCTGGAGTACGTGGAGTGGGGCCGCACCTACATGCTGGGCGTGAACTACAAGTTCTGATCCTGCGCCAGCCGCAACAACAAAAACCCCGCTGCTTCGGCAGCGGGGTTTTTTGTTGCGCCATGAACGATAAGCGGCGGTCGATGGGTCGGAAGGGCTTCGCTTCCTGCTGCGCACCAGCAGCCGGGCGCCCGAGCGACGACACCACCACGGCCACCTTGCCGCTGGACCTGGGAGGGGACACAAAAAAAGGGCGAGGCCATCACGCCCCGCCCTCTCAATACCACCGGAAATCGACTCAGCCCAGGCGCGCGCAGTACATCGACTGCGCCGGCAACACCAGCGTCCCGCCATCGGCGTGGCCCACGTCCGGGCCCGGCACGTGCATCGGCTGCCAGCGGCCGGCCGGCAGCGCCACGCGCGCGGTGTCGGCTGCCAGGTTGAACGCCAGCAGCAGCGTCTCCCCCGCATGCCGGCGCGTGAACATCAGCACCGGCTCGGCCGTGTGCAGGAATTCGATGTCGCCCACCAGCAGCGTCGGCATCGTCTTTCGCCACGCCAGGAACTGGCGGAACGCGTTCAACACCGAGTGCGGGTCATGCGCCTGCACCGCCACCGCCGCCGCCTGGTGTTCGGCCGGAATCGGCAGCCAGGGCTCGCCGCTGGTGAAGCCCGCCAGCGGCGCATCGAGCCACGGCATCGGCGTGCGGCAGCCGTCGCGGCCCTTGAAGTTCGGCCAGAACGTAATCCCGTACGGATCCTGCAGCGCCTCGAACGGCACCTCCGCTTCGCCCAGCCCCAGCTCCTCGCCCTGGTACAGGCAGATGGAACCGCGCAGCGAACACAGCAGCGCCACCAGCATCCGCGCCAGGCGCGGCTGGGCCGGATGGCCGCCCCACCGCGTCACCGCGCGTTCCACATCGTGGTTGGAGATCGCCCAGCACGGCCAGCCTTCGGTCATCGTCGCTTCCAGCCGCGACACCGTGTCGCGGATGTATCCCGCGCTGAAGTCCTTCACCAGCAGCTCGAAGCTGTAGCCCATGTGCAACCGGCCCGGCGCGGTGTACTCGGCCGTGGTGGCCAGCGAATCCTCGGCGGAAATCTCACCCAGGCTCACCGTGCCCGGGTAGGCGTCCAGCAGCCCGCGCAGGCGCTCGATGAAGCCGATGTTCTCCGGCTGGGTGTTGTTGTAGTAGTGGTACTGGTAGGCATAGGGATTGTCCGCGCTGAAACCACGACCCACCCGCTTCTCCGGCGGCTTGGCCGGGTTGTCGCGCAGCTGCGCGTCGTGGAAGCAGAAGTTGATCGAATCCAGCCGGAACCCATCCACCCCGCGGTCCAGCCAGAACCGCACGTAGTCCAGCGTCGCCTCCTGCACGGCCGGATTATGGAAATCCAGGTCCGGCTGGTCGGCCAGGAAGTTGTGCAGGAAGTACTGCTCCCGACGCGGCTCCCACTGCCAGGCCACCCCACCGAAGATCGACATCCAGTTGTTGGGCGGGGTGCCATCCTCGCGCGGATCGGCCCACACGTACCAGTCCGCCTTGGGATTGGTGCGGTCCTGCCGGCTCTCGCGGAACCAAGCGTGCTCGATCGAGGTGTGGCTGAACACCTGGTCGATCATCACCTTCAGGCCCAGCGCGTGCGCCCTGGCCAACAGCCGGTCGAAATCGGCCAGCGTGCCGAACAGCGGGTCCACGTCGCGATGGTCGGCGATGTCGTAGCCGAAGTCGGCCATCGGCGAGGTGAAGAACGGCGAAACCCAGATCGCGTCCACGCCCAGCGCGGCCACGTAGTCCAACCGCTCGATGATGCCGGGCAGGTCACCCACCCCATCGCCGTTGGCATCCAGGAAACTGCGCGGGTAGATCTGGTAGATGACGGCGCCACGCCACCATGGAGTCTGCGACATTTCAGGGCCCCCTCCGGGCTTCCACGGCACCCGCAACGGGGGCGCCAGAACGTACCCGACAAGCTTATCCGTGCGCCTTGGGCGATGGCGCCGGATGCATACGTATTCACCTCGCCGCCCCCTCACCCCCCTGCCCGTGCCCCCCCCGGGACGCCTTCGCGGGCGCAAAACCACCGCACCGCCTATAATTCGGGTCAAGCCTGAAAGTCAGACCGCATGACCATTACCGAAGACACCCGCCCCGCGCTGGGCCTGCCCCAGATCCAGACGCTCGCCGCGCCCGACATGGCCGCCGTGGATGCGCTGATTCGCCGCCGACTGTCCTCGGATGTCGTGCTGATCAACCAGATCGCCGACCACATCATCTCGGCCGGCGGCAAGCGCCTGCGCCCGATGCTGGTGATGCTGGCCGGCCACGCGGTGGGCCAGGCCGGCCCGGAGCACCACCAGCTGGCGGCGATCATCGAGTTCATCCACACCTCCACCCTGCTGCATGACGACGTGGTGGACGAATCCAGCCTGCGGCGCGGCCGCAGCACCGCCAATGCGCTGTGGGGCAACGCCCCGAGCGTGCTGGTGGGCGATTTCCTGTATTCGCGCAGTTTCCAGCTGATGGTGGAACTGGATCGCATGCCGGTCATGCGGATCCTGGCCGACACCACCAATCGTATCGCCGAGGGCGAGGTGCTGCAGCTGCTGCACGTACACAACCCGGACACCGACGAAGCGGCGTACCTGCGGGTGATCGAGCGCAAGACCGCGGTGCTGTTCGCCGCCGGCACCCGCCTGGGCGCGCTCGCCAGCGGCGTGGACGAGGCCACCCAGCAGGCGCTGTACGACTACGGCATGGCCTTGGGCTACGCCTTCCAGATTGCCGACGACGTGCTGGACTACTCGGCCAACGCCGACGAACTGGGCAAGAACCTGGGCGACGACCTGGCCGAAGGCAAGGCCACCCTGCCGCTGATCCACGCGATGGCGCATACCGATGCCACCACCCGGCAGCGTCTGCGCGAGATCGTGCAGAACGGTGATGCCGAGGCGATGCCGGAAGTGCTGGCGGCCATCCACGCGACCGGCGGCCTGGAATACAGCCGCGCCCGTGCCGTGGAATACGCCGATGCCGCCGAGCGCGCCCTCGACGGCCTGGCCGACAACGACGCCGTGGCCGCCCTCCGCGGCCTGGCCCGCTACGCGGTGCAGCGGTCGCATTGAGGCGGGGCGTATCGGCCCACGGCCGTAACCCTCCGAGGTAGCGCCGACCGTTGGTCGGCTGCCCTTGCTCCCAGCGCCACGATGCCGACAAACGCACCGCGCCCTGCACGGTGCAGCCGACCAACGGTCGGCGCTACCGGGTTGTTGGGCCAAGGCGGGGCACACGGGGCAACCTGTAACCTCCCCCTCGTAGCGCCGACCGTTGGTCGGCTGCCCTTGCTCCCAGCGCCACGCCTCCCGACAAACGCACCGCGCCCTGCGCGGTGCGGCCGACCAAGGGTCGGCGCTACCGGGTGGTTGCGCCGAGGCGGGGCACACGGGGCAATCTGGATCCTCCCCCTCGTAGCGCCGAGGCGAGGCACACGG
>DJBL01000175.1 GCA_002435595.1 Stenotrophomonas maltophilia | reverse complement strand
GATGCGATCTGGGCCGAGCAGGGCCTGGCGCGGGCCAGCCTGGACAGCTACCGGCGCGACCTGGAAGGCCTGGCGCGCTGGCGCGACGGCGCCGGCGGCGGGCTGGCCGCGATCGACCGCGCCGGGCTGTTCGACTATCTGGCCTGGCGCGCGCGGCACGGCTGGTCGCCGCGCAGCAACGCCCGGCTGCTGTCGGCGCTGCGGGCCTTCTTTGCCGATGCGGTGCGCCGGGGCCAGCGCAGCGAGGACCCCAGTGCGCTGCTGGACCCGCCGCAGCTGCCGCGCCTGCTGCCCAAGGCCCTGGCCGAAAGCCAGATCGATGCGCTGCTGGCTGCGCCGGACGTGGACACACCGCTGGGCCTGCGCGACCGGGCGATGCTGGAGTTGATGTACGCGGCCGGGCTGCGGGTCAGCGAGCTGGTGCAACTGCCGGCCAACGCGGTCAACCTGCGCCAAGGCGTGTTGCGGGTGACCGGCAAGGGCAGCAAGGAACGCCTGGTGCCGCTGGGCGAGGAATCCCAGCATTGGCTGGAACGCTACCTGGCGCAGTCGCGGCCGTTGCTGGCCGGCAAGCGCGCGGTGCCGGTGGCCGCGGACGGGTCGGTGCCGATGTTCCTGGCCCCGTCCCTGCAGCCGCTCACCCGCCAGCAGTTCTGGGCGCTGGTGAAGAAGTACGCGGCGCTGGCCGGGATCGACCCGGTGCGGATCAGCCCGCATGGGCTGCGCCACAGTTTCGCCACCCATCTGCTCAACCGCGGCGCGGACCTGCGCGCGCTGCAGATGCTGCTGGGCCACAGCTCGCTGTCCACCACCCAGATCTACACCCTGGTCGCGCGCGAGCACCTGCAGAAGCTGCACGCCCGACACCATCCACGCGGCTGACCGAGTACCCCGCACGTCACTGTTCCGCTGCGGTCCAGCTGCGGGCCGGGGCGGCTGTGCGAGAATCAGGGCCACCTTCGTTGCCCCGGATCGCTCCATGCTCCGTGTTGCCCTTGCCGCGCTTCTCGGCGCGCTCAGCCTGACTGCCTGTGCGCAGCAGCCCTCCGCCCCCGCCGCCGGCAAGGGGACCGCGGCACCGGCCGCCGCGGCGTCCGATGGCGCCGCCGAACAGCGCGTGCGCAGCGCCCTGCTCAAGCTGGACCCGAAGTTCCAGCCGGAATTCATCGGTGCCGCCCCGTTCGCCGGCTTCCGCGAGGTGCTGGTCTCCGGCCAGGTGCTGTACGTGTCCGATGACGGGCGCTACCTGATGCAGTCCCAGCCGTATGACATCCAGAACAAGGCGCCGGTGAGCAGCGCCGGCTTGCTGGCCTACCGCCAGAAGCTGCTGGCCAAGGTGCCGCAGGGCGAGCGGATCGTGTTCGCCGCGCCCAATGCCAAGTACACGGTGAGCGTGTTCACCGACATCGAATGTGGCTACTGCCGCAAGCTGCACCAGGACATCGCCGAGCTCAACCGCAACGGCATCAGCGTGGAATACCTCGCGTTTCCGCGCATGGGCCTGGGCAGCCAGGACTACACCGACATGATTTCGGTGTGGTGCGCGGCCGACCGCAAGCAGGCGCTGACCGCCGCCAAGAGCGGCAAGCCGGTGGCGCCGAAGAACTGCACCAACCCGGTGGCCATGCAGTACACGCTGGGCCAGCAGATCGGGGTCAACGGTACCCCGGCGATCTTCGCCGCCGACGGCACCCAGCTGGGCGGCTACCTGCCGCCGGCACAGCTGAAGGCCGCGCTGGAACGCACCACCGCCGGCGGCAGCCGCTGAAAAAACGACGCCCCGGCCAGGCCGGGGCGTCGTGGTCAACCGGCGCCGGCGCAGGGCCGGTTGCCGCTCACCGGCCTACTTCAGGCCGTCGCTGACCGCCTTGGTCAGGGTGCCCTGGGCATCATCGCCACTGAACTCCCAGAAGAACGCACCGCCCAGCCCCTGGGCCTTCACGTAGCCCATCTTCTCGGTGACCATCGCCGGGGTGTCAAAGCTCCAGAAGGTGGTGCCGTTGGAGATCCAGGTCGCCTTGGCCACGCTGTCGGTGTACCCCGGCCAGGCCAGGTTCTTGAGCACCTTCCAGTCCTCGATACCGGCCTCGTAGGTTCCCGGTGCCGCACCGCTGGCGCTGCGGTACAGGCCGTTGTTGCCGCTGGCCACGCCGGTCCAGCCGCGCCCGTAATAGCCGATGCCCAGGTTCAACTTGGATGCCGGCACGCCCCGGCTCAGGAAGGCCTCCATCGCATCGTTGCTGTTGTAGAGCTTCTGGTCGCCGGTGGAGGGATCGGCCGGGGAGTCGAACAGCGCCGAGTGATGGTTGGTCTGCGGATCCCACGCACCGTGGAAGTCGTAGGTCATCACGTTGATGAAGTCCAGGTACGGGTGGTAGGCGGCCGGGTCTGTCACCCGCACCTTGTCGATGCCCGCACCCACCGCCACGGTCAACAGCAGGCCCGGGCGCACCGCGTCCAGCTGACGACGGAACTCGGCCAGCAACGCGGTGTAGTTGGCGTTGTCGGCCGGGGTGCCGCAGCTCAGGCCGCAGGCCACCGGGTACTCCCAGTCGATATCGATGCCGTCGAACACGCCGGCCGCCGCACCCACGCCACCGGCGCCATCGGTGACCGGCAGGTTGCCCTTGATGTAGGCATCGATGCACGAGGCCACGAACGCCTGCCGGTTGGCCGGCTGGGCCGCGCTGGAGAAGCCACGCGACCAGGTCCAGCCGCCAAGCGAGATCAGCACCTTCACGTTGGGATGCTTGGCCTTGAGCTGCTTGAGCTGGTTCCAGTTGCCGCGCAGCGGCTGGTCCCAGGTGTCGGCGCTGCCGCTGACGCTCTCCCCGGCACCGAAGGCCTTGGTGTAATCGGCGAAGGCATCGCCGCCCACGCCGGTGTTGGGATCGGAGGCCTGGGTGACGCCGACTTCGCAGCGGTTGTTGCGCACGTTGCCGAAGGCGTAGTTGATGTGGGTCAGGCGCGCGGCCGAGCCGCTGGTGTCGATGTTCCTGACCCGATAGTTGCGCCCGTAGATGCCCCACTGGGTGAAGTAGCCGATCACCCGCTTGGCACCGCCGCCGCCGCCGGCAGCGGTGGTCACGCTGATCGCCCCGCTCTGCGCCGATGCGTTGCCGGCGTTGTCGCGCGCACGCACCGTGTAGCTGTAGGCGGTGCTGGCGGTGAGGCCCCCGTCGGTGTACTGGGTGGCGCTGGGCGAGCCGACCAGGCTGCCGTTGCGGTACACGTCATAGCCGGCCACGCCGCTGCCGCCGCTGTTGTCGGTGGCCGCGCTCCAGGCCAGGTTGACCGTGGTGGCGGTCCTGGACGGCGAGGCCAGGCCGCCGGGCACGCTCGGTGGCGTGGTGTCGTTGCTGGCGGCGGTGACGGTCACGCTGACCGTGGCAGAGGAGGTCACCGCGTTGTTGTTGTCGGTGGCCACGGCCTTGAAGGTGTGGCTGCCGGCGCTCGCGTTGGCCCAGCTCACGCTGTAGGGCGCGCTGGTGTCGATGCCCAGCGAGGTGCCACCGCGGAAGAACTCGACCTTGCTGACCGTGCCGTCGCTGTCGCTGGCGGTGGCACTGACGGTGATGCTGCTGCCGGCGGTGAAGCTGGCCCCGGCGCTGGGCGAGGTCAGGCTGACGCTGGGCGGCTGGTTGCTGCCGCCGCCATCGCAGGCGCCCAGGTTGGTGTAGTAGGGCGCGCCGGCCGGGTGGTCGGGCGGGGCGTTCCAGATGTCCTGGTTGGCCCGGTACAGCACGCCTCCCTTCTGCAGGGTGGTGCCGGAAAGGTAGATCACCGCCGGGTTCCATTCCGGCGCGCCGGTACAGTTGGCCGCCAGCGCCAGGCTCGGGGTGGTGGCCGCCGTGGCCAGGGCCAGGGCGAGCAGCCAGCGTTTGCGGCGGCCGGCCGCGGCGAGGGATATCGATGTCACCGCACTGCGCATCATCGGGTCAGGCATGGTCTTACTCCGATCTAGTGATGGGCGCGGGCCGCCGGGTGGGGCGGTCCGCGTGCAGCAGGTCCGGGCGCCGGGGAGAGGCCGGCAACAGCAGTGGGGGCGGACGAGGGCCTGGCCGGAAGACAGGTCGGGCAGGCGAGGACAACGTTGTCATGCATTCGTCCGGCAATCCGTGAGCCAGCGCAAGGTTCGGCCGTGAAGACGACGCGGCAGTGCCGACTGCCCGCCAAGCCCCGGCGGCCGACTTCGGTACAATGGTGGGCCCCGTTCCCAACCACGGTTCCCCGGACATGATGGTCCTCGAGGGCGCATCCGCCCTTTCGCCGTTCCGCCGCGAACGTCTTGAATCCCGCCTGCAGTCCCTGGCCGCCGATCTGCGCATCACCGGTGCCTGGCATGTCTACTTCATCCAGACCGAGGGCGATGCGGCCCCGGACCCGGCGATCCTGAGCCGGATCCTGGAAGCCCAGCCGGAACTGGCCGGGCGTGAGGACGGGGCGGTGTCGCGCTTCGTGGTGCCGCGTCTGGGCACGTTGTCGCCCTGGTCGAGCAAGGCCACCGAACTGGTGCGCGGGGCCGGGCAGCCGATCCGCCGGGTCGAACGCGGCCTGCGCATCGATCTGGCCGGCTGGCCGGCCGATGCAGCCGCGCAGGACGCGGTGATCCGCGCGCTGCATGACCCGATGACCCAGTCCGTGCTGGCCGAGACCGCCCAGGCGCAGGCGCTGTTCAGCGCCCCGGCGCGCGGCGAGCTGGAGCGGATCGCGCTGGACGACCTGGAGGCCGCCAACCGCCGCCTCGGCCTGGCCATGGCCCAGGACGAGATCGACTACCTGCGCCAGCGCTTCGGCGAACTGGGCCGCACGCCGTCGGACGTGGAACTGATGATGTTCGCGCAGGCCAACTCCGAGCATTGCCGGCACAAAATCTTCAACGCCAGCTGGACCATCGACGGTGCCGACCAGGCGCACTCGCTGTTCCGGATGATCAAGAACACCCACCAGCAGACCCCGCAGCACACGTTGAGCGCCTACAGCGACAACGCCGCGGTGGTGGCCGGGTTCCCGGCCGCGCGCTACCGCCCGGATCCGGCCAGTGGCCAGTACCGCAGCGAACCGGTGCTGGCGTCGGCGTTCTGCATCAAGGTGGAAACCCACAACCATCCCACCGCGATCGCGCCGTTCCCGGGCGCCTCCACCGGTGCCGGTGGTGAAATCCGCGACGAGGGCGCGACCGGCCGCGGCGGCAAGCCCAAGGCCGGCCTGACCGGTTTCTCGGTCTCGCACCTGCGCATCCCGACCCTGCCGCAGCCGTGGGAAGCGCCGCGCGCGCTCAACCCGCGCATGGCCCCGGCGCTGGACATCATGCTGGACGGTCCGCTCGGCGGCGCCGCGTTCAACAACGAGTTCGGCCGCCCGAATCTGCTCGGCTACTTCCGCAGCTTCGAACTGCCTGAAGGGCAGGGCCTGACCCGCGCCTACGACAAGCCGATCATGCTGGCCGGTGGCCTCGGCGCGATCGACCAGAACCAGGTTGAAAAGCTGCGCCTGCAGCCCGGCGATGCGGTGATCGTGCTCGGCGGCCCGGCGATGCTGATCGGCCTCGGCGGCGGTGCCGCCAGCTCGGTGGCTTCCGGTGAAAGCGCCGAGGACCTCGATTTCGCCAGCGTGCAGCGCGACAACCCGGAAATGGAGCGTCGTTGCCAGGAAGTGATCGACCGCTGCGTCGCGCTCGGCCTGGACAACCCGATCCGCTGGTTCCATGACGTCGGTGCCGGTGGCCTGTCCAACGCGATTCCCGAGCTGCTGCATGACTCGGGCGTGGGCGGTGTGATCGACCTGGGCAAGGTGCCCGCCGATGACCCGTCGTTGTCGCCGATGCAGTTGTGGTGCAACGAATCGCAGGAACGCTACGTGCTGGGCGTGCCGCAGGCACGGCTGGCCGAGTTCGCCGCGATCTGCGCGCGCGAACGCTGCCCGTTCGCCGCCGTGGGCGTGGCCACTGCCGAGGAACGCCTGGTGGTGGCCTATGGCGCCACCGAAGGCAACATCCCCGCCGATGCGCCGATCGACCTGCCGATGGACGTGCTGTTCGGCAAGGCGCCGAAGATGCACCGCGACACCGCGCACCCGGCCGCCCCGCGCTGGCCGGCGCTGAAGACCGCCGGCCTGGACCTGCACGAGGCCGGCCTGCGCGTGCTGGCGCATCCGTCGGTGGCATCCAAGAACTTCCTCGTCACCATCGGCGATCGCAGCGTGGGCGGCCTGACCGCCCGCGAGCAGATGATCGGCCCGTGGCAGCTGCCGCTGGCCGACGTGGCCATTACCCTGGCCGGGTTCGACACCGTGGCCGGTGAAGCGATGGCCATCGGCGAGCGCACCCCGCTGGCACTGCTGGACGCGGCGGCCTCGGCACGCATGGCCGTGGGCGAGGCGATCACCAACCTGTGCGCCGCCCCGGTGGATGCACTGGAGACGGTGAAGCTGTCGGCCAACTGGATGGCGGCGGCCGGCCACGAGGGCGAAGACGCATTGCTGTACGACGCCGTGCGCGCGGTGGGCATGGAACTGTGCCCGCAGCTGGACCTGAGCATCCCGGTGGGCAAGGACTCGCTGTCCATGCAGGCACAGTGGCAGGCCGACGGCCAGGCGCACAAGTCGGTGTCGCCGGTCTCGCTGGTGATCTCGGCGTTCGCGCCGGTCGCCGACGCCAACGCCCAGCTCACCCCGCTGCTGGACCGCGATACCGACAGCGAGTTGTGGCTGATCGGCCTGGGGGCCGGCAAGCAGCGCCTGGGCGGGTCGATCCTGGCCCAGGTGCACGCCGACCATTCCGCGCTGCCGGCCTTCGCCGGTGCCGTGCCGGACCTGGACGATGCGCAGCGCCTGCGCGCGTTCTTCGAGCTGATCCGCGATGCGCGCCAAACCGGCCTGCTGCTGGCCTACCACGACCGCAGCGATGGCGGTGCGTTTGCCGCGCTGTGCGAAATGGCCTTCGCCTCGCGCCTGGGCCTGGACATCACCCTGGATGCCTGGGGCGATGATCCGTTCCGCAGCCTGTTCAATGAAGAGCTGGGCGCGGTGGTGCAGATCGCCCGGGAAGACCGCGCCGCGTTCGCCGATCTGGTCGAACGTCATGCACTGACCGAGTGCGCGCAGCGCATTGCACGCCCGACCACCGCGCCGGTGGTGCGCGTCTCGCTGCAGGGCGAAAGCCTGGTGGAGTGGCGCTGGGAAGCGCTGTTCGATGCCTGGTGGTCGGTCACCCACGCCATGCAGAAGCTGCGCGACAACCCCGACAACGCCGACCAGGAGCGTGCGGTCGCGCGCAACTTCAACGCGCCGGGCCTGAAGCCCAAGCTCACCTTCGATCTCAACGAAGACGTGGCGATGCCGTTCATCAACACCGGTGCGCGCCCGCGCGTGGCGGTGCTGCGCGAGCAGGGCGTCAATGGCCAGATTGAAATGGCCAACATCTTCGAGCGTGCCGGGTTCAGTGCGTACGATGTGCACATGAGCGACCTGATCGAGGGCCGCGTCGCGCTGTCCGATTTCACCGGCCTGGCCGCCTGCGGTGGCTTCAGCTACGGTGACGTGCTCGGGGCTGGCCGCGGCTGGGCCACCTCGGTGCTGGAGCGCAGCGCGCTGCGCGATGCGTTTGCCGCGTTCTTCGCGCGTGAGGACAGCTTCGCCCTGGGCGTGTGCAACGGCTGCCAGATGATGAGCCAGCTCAAGGACATCATCCCCGGTGCCGAGCACTGGCCGCAGTTCCGCCGCAACCGCAGCGAGCAGTTCGAGGCCCGCAGCGCCCTGCTGGAAGTGGTGGAGTCGCCGTCGATCCTGCTGCGTGGCATGGCCGGCTCGCGCCTGCCGGTGGCCGTCGCGCATGGCGAAGGCCAGGCGGTGTTCGCCACGGCCGTGGACCAGGCCGCCGCGCGCGTGGCGCTGCGCTACGTGGATGGCGACGGCAACGTGGCCACCCAGTACCCGCTCAATCCGAACGGTTCGCCGGACGGTATCACCGGCCTGACCAGCACCGATGGCCGGGTCACCATCATGATGCCGCACCCCGAACGCACCCCGCGTGCGCTCAATCTGAGCTGGCGTCCGAGTGAGTGGCAGGGCGATTCGCCGTGGTTGCGGATGTTCCGCAACGCACGCGTATGGTGCGGCTGACACTGCGCACGCAACATCGCCGATGCGATGAAAATCGCGTGAAGAAACCGCCGGCACTGACGGCGGTTTTTTTTTGTGCATGACGGAAAGTGATCGCCAGCAATGAGTTACAGCGCGTTTCAATGTGAAAACGCGTTATGACGATTACTCACATGGAACTAACGAAATAAGCCTGTTTTTCGCCGGTTTTGTGACGCGTTTGGCGGTCGCGAGTTTTTCGAAGTCAAAGTCTTGACGTTGTTGCCACGGTGCGTTAACACTGATTGCTCATTAGGAAAGTGTTCAGTTCCACAGTAACTGCAGGGATGGCGCGTCGGCTGTACGTCTGTCACAAGCCATTCGGCACAACGCAGTAAATCAAGCGAGAAAACGCCCCCAGGGGACGTTGGACCACGTGGTCCGGCGTTGGCGTCGCTTTGCCTAAACCAGCCCACTCAGGAGTCGCATCGATGAATCGGATTTATCGCAAGGTCTGGAACAAAGCACTGGGGCAGATGGTTGTCGCCTCGGAATTGGCCAGCAGCCAGTCCGCCGGCGTGGTCATCGACCAGCGACGATCCACCGACGCGCGTGCTACCTCGCTGCTGTCGGCCGCCATCGCATTGACGCTGGGAGTGGGCATGGCCGCGGTTGCGCCGGCGGCGCTGGCGCAATCGGTGGAAGTGGGCGGCAACGCCAACTGCGTGGTGCTCAACAGCAGCGTGATCGACAGTTGCGTGGTCGACGGCAACGCTACCGCCTCCGGTAGCAACGCGGTCGCCATCGGCAGCAACAGCACCGCCTCGGCCAGCAACAGCGTGGCGCTCGGCGCCGGCTCCAAGGCCACC
Source organism: Stenotrophomonas maltophilia (assembly GCA_002435595.1). Lineage (GTDB taxonomy): Bacteria > Pseudomonadota > Gammaproteobacteria > Xanthomonadales > Xanthomonadaceae > Stenotrophomonas > Stenotrophomonas maltophilia_AC. The sequence continues at coordinate 6,556 of DJBL01000175.1, read as the reverse complement.
CGCGCCAACACGGTGTCCGTGGGCGATGCGGGCAAGGAGCGCCAGATCACCCACGTGGCTGCGGGCACCGCGGCCACCGATGCGGTCAACAAGGCCCAGCTGGACAAGGTTGCCGTGGCCGCCGAAAGCGCCACCCGCTATTTCAAGGCCGATGGCGCAGGCGACGACAGCGACGCGGCGACCATCGACGGTGACGGCGCACTCGCCGCCGGCGCCGGTGCCACTGCCGACGGCGACGGTGCCAGCGCGATCGGCCAGGGCAGCCAGGCGCTGGCCAATGCCACCACGGCGGTGGGCAGCAGCGCGGTCGCACTCGGCCTGGGCGGCAGCGCGTTCGGCCAGAACGCCCTGGCGCTGGGCGATGCCAGCACCGCCATCGGCCAGAGCGCGGTCGCCTTCGGCCTGGGCGATGTCGCCCTGGGTGCTTCGGCGGTGGCCGCCAGTGAAAACGGTGCGGCCACCGCGATCGGTGGGCTGGCCGAAGCCAGTGCCGACGGCGCTACGGCCATCGGCGGCGGGGCCCTGGCCATCGGTGCCGGCAGCACCTCGCTGGGCCGGGGCGCCGGCAGTGGTGGGGAAGCGTCGATCGCCGTCGGTGCATTCAGCGTGGCGGTGGCCGACTTCAGCGCGGCCCTGGGTTCCAACTCGGCCGCCGTCGCCGTAGGCAGCGTGGCGCTCGGCGCCGGCTCCTATGCCGACCGCGTGGACACCGTCTCGGTAGGCAATGACAACGGCCTGCGCCGCCAGATCACCCAGGTCGCCGACGGCACCGAAGCCAACGATGCGGTAAACAAATCCCAGCTCGATGCAGTGGGTGCGGTTGCCGCCACCACCAGCAAATATTTCCAGGCCACCGGCAGCGCGGACAGCGACGTCGGTGCCTATGCCGAGGGCGACAACGCCAGCGCCATCGGTGAAGCGTCCAACGCGCTGGGCAACGGTGCCACCGCGCTGGGCAGCGGCGCCGGCGCCTTGGCGCAGAACGCCACCGCGGTGGGCTTCAATGCGCTGGCCAGCGGCCAGAACAGTGCCGCCTTCGGCACCAACGCCCAGGCCACCGGCCCGGGCAGCGTGGCTGTCGGCGGTGCCGCCGTGGATGCCGATGGCAATCCGCTGATCACCAACGGCGGCGTGCCGGTGGACACCGGCGCCACCAGTGCCGGCGTCGGCGGCACCGCGGTCGGCGCCAGCGCCGAGGCCGCCGGTTTTGCCTCCTCTTCCTACGGCGTCGGCGCGTATGCCGGCGGCGCGCAGTCCTCCGCGTTCGGCGCGGTGTCCAATGCGATCGGCGATTACTCCACTGCGGTCGGTACGCAGAGCGTGGCCACCGGCAACAGCAGCACCGCCATCGGCGGCCCGGCCGACCTGCTGCCGGGCCTGGGCTTCTTCGTGCAGACCCAGGCCAGCGGCGAAGCGGCCACGGCGGTGGGCGCCGGTGCCATTGCCAGCGGCGACTACGCCACGGCCAACGGCACCCTGACCGAAGCGTCCGGCACCGAAGCCACCGCCGTGGGCTACTTCGCCTACGCCCCGGGTGAGGGCGCCACCGCGCTTGGCGCGGAAACCTGGGCCAGCGGCGAGCTCAGCACCGCGGTCGGCTTCTACGCCACCGCGCGGGGCGCCAACAGCGTTGCGCTGGGCGCCAACTCCACCGCCACCCGGGCCAACACTGTCTCGGTCGGCGATGTCGGCAACGAACGCCAGATCACCCATGTCGCTGCCGGTACCGAAGCCACCGACGCGGTCAACAAGGCGCAGCTGGACGGCGTGGCCCAGGTGGCCAACGTTACCGCCAGCCGCTTCAAGGCCAATGGTTCGGCGGATAGCGACGTGGGCGCGTTTGCCGACGGCGATGGCGCGCTGGCCGCCGGCGAAGCCAGCAACGCGCTGGGCGCCGGTGCGGCCGCCCTCGGCAACGGGGCCAACGCGCTGGGCGATGACACCGTGGCCGTGGGCCGCAACGTCAGCGCCAATGGCAATGGCAGCGTCGCCATCGGCGGCCTCGGCCAGGCCTATGACGAATTCAACCAGCCGCTGGTCGATGCCGACGGCAACGCCGTCAAGGTCGGCACCACCGCGGCCCAGGATGCGGTCGCAGTCGGCGCCGGTGCACTGGCCACCGGCACCACCAGCAATGCCTTCGGCAGCGGCGCGCAGGCGACCGGCAGCAACAGCCTGGCCGCCGGCTACAAGGCGCGTGCCACCGGCGACTACAGCGTGGCGCAGGGCGATAACGCCTTCGCCAGCGGCGAGGAAACCACCGCCACCGGCGCCTACGCATGGGCCACCGAGGACGGTGCCACCGCGTTCGGCGCCAGTGCCTGGGCCACCGCTGCCAACGGCACCGCGGCGGGCCAGTCGGCATGGGCCAGCGGCACCGGCTCCACGTCGATCGGCTACAACAGCTGGGCCCGTGGCAGCAGCGCCACCGCGCTTGGCCGTGGTGCGTTCGGCTACGGCGACAACAGCGTCGCGCTCGGCTTCCAGGCGCTGGGCAACAGCATCAACAGCATCGCCATCGGCACCAACGTGGTGGCTGGCGGCGAAAGCGCGATCGGCATCGGCGCCGGCAGCAACGCCAGTGCATCCAACGCGGTTGCACTCGGCGCCGGTTCGGTCGCCGATCGTGCATATACCGTGTCGGTGGGCAGCGATACCCGCCAGCGCCAGATCACCCAGGTCGCCGCCGGTACCGAAGGCACCGATGCGGTGAACCTGGACCAGCTCACCGATGCGACCGCGCAGTTCCAGGCCAGCGGCGACGGCGTGGCCGTGGCCGGGGGCGAGGAAAGCGTGGCCGCCGGTTCCAACGCCGCCACCGATGGCGACTACGCCACTGCCGTAGGCTCGGCCAGCTACGCTGCCGGCAGCGGTGCCACCGCGCTGGGCAGCGGCGCCTTCGCGCTGGCCGACAACGCCAGCGCCGTGGGCTTCAATGCACTGGCCAGCGGTGCCAACGCGATCGCGGTAGGCGCCAACGCCCAGGCCAGCGGCGAATACGCCACCGCCACCGGTGCCGAAAGCGAGGCCAGCGGCGAGCAGAGCACGGCCACCGGCGCCGCCAGCATCGCCTCCGGCGCCGGCAGCCTGGCCGGTGGCGCGCTGTCCGAAGCGGCCGGCGAGGAGTCGGTCGCGCTGGGTTACTACAGCACCGCCAGCGGCCAGGGCGCCACCGCCGTGGGCGCCGAAAGCGTGGTCACCGGTACCCTGTCGGCCGGCTACGGCTTCGGCGCGGAAGCCACCGCCGGCTACACCACCGCCATCGGCGGACTGGCCGTGGCCAGCGCCTTCAATGCCACCGCACTGGGCAGCTTCGCCCAGGCCACCGGCTCCAACAGCGTCGCCGTCGGCGGCGATGCGCAGGCCTCCGGCGCCTACAGCACGGCCACCGGCCAGGGCAGCCTGGCCACCGGCACCAACAGCGTGGCCGTGGGTGGTTCGCTGTTCGGCCTGCTGGCCACCGAAGCCTCGGGCAACTACTCCACCGCCGTGGGTGGCGGGGCCTGGTCGCCAGGCGTGAACAGCACCGCGCTCGGCAACGCGGCGACCTCCAGCGGCGAGAACAGCGTCGCCCTCGGTGCCGATTCCATCGCCGATCGCGACGACACCGTGTCTGTCGGCAGTGCCGGTTCCGAACGCCAGATCACCCATGTGGCGGCCGGTACCGAAGGCACCGATGCGGTCAATCTCAATCAGTTGAACGCGGTCGCGGCGGCCGGCGAAGCCACCAGCAAATACTTCAAGGCCAGCGGAAGCCAGGACAGCGACGCCGGTGCCTACGTGGAGGGCGATGACGCGCTGGCGGCCGGTGAAGCGGCCAACGCGATCGGCGACGGTGCCACCGCACTGGGCGCGGGCGCCAATGCACTGGCCAGCAGCGCCACGGCGGTGGGCGACAGCGCCCTGGCCAGCGCCGACGGTGCTGCCGCGGTGGGCAACAATGCACAGGCCACCGGGGAAAACAGCGTCGCCCTGGGCAGCAACGCCAGCGCCAGCGAAATCGGCGCCAGCGCGGTCGGTGGCGGTGCTACCGCCAGCGGCGCCTATGCCACGGCCAACGGCTTCGAGTCGGTGGCCAGCGGCCAGCAGGCCACCGCCAATGGCTTCCGCAGCAGTGCCTCCGATGCCGGTGCCTCCGCGTTCGGCAGCTACAGCGAAGCCAGCGGTCGTCTGTCCAACGCGTTGGGTTACGGCGCGATCGCCTCCAACACCCTGGCGACCGCGGTGGGCACCTCGGCCACGGCATCCGGTGCCAGTTCGGTGGCCCTGGGCGAGTCCAGCGAAGCGACCGGCGATGAAAGCGTGGCCATCGGTGGCTCGACCTTCTTCGGCCTGCTGCCGGCGCGTGCCAGTGGTACCGGCGCGGCTGCGTTCGGTGCCGGTGCATGGGCGACCGACGACTACGCCACCGCGATTGGCTGGAACTCGTGGGCCGATGCGGCCAACGCCACCGCGCTGGGCGCCAATGCCAGCGCCGAAGCGGTCAACAGCGTCGCCCTGGGCGCCGGCTCGTCCGCCGACCGTGACAACACCGTGTCGGTCGGTACCGCCACCGCGCAGCGGCAGATCACCAACGTGGCCGATGGCACCGAGGGTACCGACGCGGTCAACGTGAACCAGTTGAGCGCCGTAGCCGACGTTGCCGAGCAGACCAACCGCCAGTTCAAGGCCTCCGGCAGCGGCAACGGCGACGACGTCGGGGCCTATGTCGATGGCGCCTACGCTACCGCGGCCGGCGAAGCGGCCAACGCGTTCGGCACGGGTGCATCGGCCTATGGCAGCGGCGCACTGGCGTCGGGCCGCAATGCCTCGGCGTCCGGCTTCAATGCCTCGGCCACCGCCGATTCGGCCACCGCCATCGGCGGCGCGCTGTACTACGAAGATGCCAACGGCAACGTGATCCTGGACAAGGCCACCAGTGCCAGCGGCATCGGCGCCACCGCGCTGGGCGCCGGTGCGCAGGCGACCGGGGTGTTCAGCACCGCCAGCGGTGCCGGCGCGACCTCGGCCGGGCTGCAGTCGGCCGCCTTCGGCTACAGCGCCGAAGCGGGCAGCGACTACAGCACCGCAGTGGGCGCGTTCAGTGCGGCCAGCGGCGTACGTACCACCGCGCTCGGCTACGGTGCCGAGGCCAGCGGCGACTATGCCTCGGCATTGGGCTGGGGCAGCGCCGCCAGCGGCAGCTATGCCAATGCGATCGGCTATGCCTCCCAGGCCAGCGGTGCCAACAGCCTCGCCGCCGGTTCCAACGCCTGGGCCACCGCCGCGCAGACCACCGCCGTGGGCCAGTTGGCGTGGGCCACCTCGGCAGGCTCCACCGCGATCGGCCAGGACAGCTACGCCTACAGCGGCATCAACGCCACCGCCGTGGGCAAGAGCTCCTCGGCCAGCGGCGCGGGCAGCGTCGCCCTCGGCGCCGGCGCGCGCACCAGCGAGGCCAACGTGGTCTCGGTGGGCGGCGGCAACGGCACCACCGGGCCGGCCACGCGCCGCATCACCAACGTGGGTGCGGCGGTGAACGCCAACGACGCGGTCAACAAGGCGCAGCTGGACAGCGTGGCCGCCACCGCCGATGCGGTCGGCAAGCACTTCCAGGCCAGCGGCAGCGGCGTGGCCAGCGCCAGCGGCAGCGATGCGCTGGCCGCCGGTTCGGCTGCCGCCGCCAGCGGCAACCGCAGCAGCGCACTGGGCACCGCCGCGGTTGCCTCGGCCACCGGTGCCACCGCCGTGGGCGCCGATGCTTCGGCACGGGGCGACAACAGCACCGTGCTCGGCCGCTCGGCCTCCACCAACGCCGTCAACGGCGTGGCCATCGGCAACGGTGCCTTCGCCAGCAACGGCGCCGGCAGCATCGCCATCGGTGCAGGGGCGGGCGTCTCCGGCGCCGGCGCGGTGGCACTGGGCGCCGGTTCGCGCGCGGTGGAAGCCAACGTGGTCTCGGTCGGTGGCGGCAACGGCACCGATGGTCCGGCCACGCGCCGCATCGTCAACGTCGGCGCCGGCCGCATCGCCGCCGGCAGCACCGACGCGGTCACCGGTGGCCAGCTCAACACCACCAACCAGCGGGTCGGCGCGGTGGAAACCCGCGTGGGCGACATCGATGAACGGATCGGCTCGGTCGAGAACGTCACCGCCAATGCGCTCAGCTACGACGATGCCAGTCGCGACACGCTGACCCTGGCCGGCGTGCAGGGCACCGTGGTGGACAACGTGGGCAGCGGCTCGATCGCTTCGGGCAGCCGCCAGGCGATCAACGGCGGCCAGCTGTTCCAGTCGCTGTCCGACGCCGCCAGCTTCCTCGGTGGCGGTGCCAGCGTGGGCATGCAGGGCGTGTTCGTGGCCCCCAACTACGTGATCCAGGGAGCCACCTACAACAACGTGGGCGATGCACTGGGTGCGCTGGACCGCAAGGTGACCGACCTGGATCAGCGCGTGGCCGGTGGCAGCACCGCACGCGCACGCGCCGCGGCGGCACCGTCGGCGGCGAGCCTGGGCAACGCCGCGGTGGCCAGCGTCGATGACACGGCGGCCACGGCCAGCGTGCAGGGCACGCCGA